>NZ_CP102578.1:11268695-11577500 GCF_042230915.1 Archangium gephyra
GGCGAGCCGCCTCGAGGCGAAGGGCTACGGACCGGACCGGCCCATTGCCAGCAACGACGACGCGGCCGGCCGCCAGCAGAACCGCCGCACCGAGTTCGAGTCCGTCAGTGAATAGCCCCTCCCCTTTCCCTCTCATCCCACCAGAACCCATGCACATGAACAGCAAAGCCTCACGGCGCGCGCTCCCAGGCGTGGCGCGGATCGCAAGCCTCGGTACCCTCCTCTTGAGCCTCGCCTGCGGCGAGAAGCCCGGCGCGTCCAGTGCACAGCAGACCACGGACTCCAGCGCCGAGCAGGCGCTGGCCCCGACGGACCTCTCCGCCACCAGCACCTTCGATGGGGGCGTCTATTCCTACGTCGCCACGCTGCCGCCCGCCGCGGTGGTGGGCACCATCTCCCAGACGGTGGAAGCGCAGTGGGACCCCAACGTCCACGGCATCCGAAAGGAGCCCATCTTCCCCCAGGGCTGGAGCCTGGACTACTACGCGGGTGGCACGAAGCTGGCGAAGGCGCCGGCCACCGCCAGCGAGTGGGCTCAGGTCTCGCGTATCGTCACCACCGGCTCCCTGAAGGTGGAGGCCGTGGACGGTGACCGGCAGGCCCTCATCTCCACGGTCGATGCGCCCGTGGCGGTGGTGGCCCCCTCCTTCTCGGGAGGCAGCGCGGGTGACGGCTGGGACGTGTTCTTCGACCCGACGTACACCCGCGTCTTCAACATCCACCACCACAACGGCCCCTCCACGCTGATGTGCCGCAAGCTGTCGGACTCCAGCACGTGTCCGGGCTTCCCCCTGGCGCTCACGCAGACAGCCCACCGCTCCACGGCCCGCATCGACGCGGCGTCCAACAAGCTCTGGCACCCCACCACCACCACCGGCACCAGTCCCCAGCTGGCCTGGGACTGCGTGGACCTGAGCACCTCCGCGCGCTGCGCCACGCCGGTGGTGCGCTCCGAGCACGCGGGCTCCACCGCCGTGTCCTACGGCACCTACAACGACCACGTGGACCCGGTGGTGATTGGCCGGAAGCTGTATGCCATTGGCTTCGCCGCTGGCGGCGTCACCCGCATCACCTGCCTGGACATGGCCACCGGCACCGAGTGCCCGGGGCTGGCGCTGCCTGAGAACGGCAGTGTCGAGCACTCCAGTCTCAAGGCGGTGGGCAACAGGCTCTACGTGCTGCCCGGCGCCAACAAGAACCTGGACTGCTACGACAGCACCACCTGGGCGCGGTGCGCCGGCTCCTGGCCCCAGGCCGTGACTCGCAGCCCCGTGTGGGCCCCGCGCAGCGCGGACGGCGTCATCCACAACATCTGCGCGGACACCCAATGCTTCGGGCTGGACGGCTCCGCGCACACGCTGCCGCCGAACTTCATGGCCCACCTCACCACCAATCCCATCGTGGGCCTCAACACCGCGTCCTTCCAGATGGGCAGCGGCAACAGCGCCGGCACCAAGGCCGTCTGGAGCATCAACGGCAACAAGAGCACCTGCTGGGACATGGCCACCGACGCCAGGTGCGCGGATGCCTTCCCCATCGCGGTGAACGCCCTCTACACGACCAACCTGGACCCCGAGGACCCGGACTGCCTGTGGACGAACGGGGATGACGGCATCATCCGCAACTGGAAGATCAGCACCGGCGCCTCTGGCTGTGGCGGTGGGCCGGCCCGCATCTCCTTCAAGGCCTCGGTCGCCGTCCCCCGCCTGAGCTGCAACCCCGAGGAGCGCGTCTACCAGTACAAGAGCTTCAAGCTCCTCGCGCCCACCCCCGCCCAGTACACCTCCGCGAAGCTCACGGTGCGCGACTCCAACGGCGTCCCCATTGCCGGCTGGACCGACCTGCCGCTGTCTTCCGCGGACCCCACCGTGGACCTGACGGCGCTCTCGCCGTCCGCGACGGGTGGCACGCCGGCCTTCGACATCGCCGCCGAGGGCTTCAGCGACACCAGCGTGGTGCCCATGGGCGAGTTCCGCGTCACCACCGGCTCTCCCCCGCAGCTGTGCTGGGACCTCTCGGTGCAGGCCATCACCTGCCCCACCGGCCCCGGACTGGCCAGCACCACCCCCGTCAGCCCGCTGTCCACCCCCGTCACCGCCAAGGGCTCCTTCACCACCGGCTCCGGCGTCAACGCCTTCACTGACCAGGTGCTCAACAGCTCCGTCACCCCCAATGTCCCCACCTTCGATACCTGCGGTGGCACCCGCCTGCGTGCCACGGTGGTGTCCTTCAGGGACGGCAGCCCGGTCGCCGGGGCCCGGGTGTACCTGCTCGATGGCGCGGGCAACCCCCTCCTGGATTCCAACAACCAGCCGGCCTCCGCCCTGTCGGCTGCGGACGGCACCTTGGAGTTCCCCGTCTGGGCCGCGGACTACACGCTCAAGCTGAGCGGAAGCGCCAGCTACGCCCCGGTCTCCGCGACCGTGACGGCGGGCGGGAGTGGCTCGACCCTCGCCTCCAGCGACATGGTGGTCTCCAACACCGTCACCACCACGGTGGGCACCACCTCCCATGTGAGAATCACCGTCATCGCCGACGAGACGCCCCCCTGCGCGCCCGTCATCACCTCTCCCGCCGCGGGCACGGTGGTGTACGGCCGGGAGACGCTCCTCACGGGCACCGCGGACCCGGGCTCTAGCGTCCTCGTGAAGGTCAATGGCGAGCCCGTGTGCACCGTGGTGGCCAACGACGATGGACAGTGGAGCTGCCCCGCCGAGCTGCCCGCCGGCCACTCCACCGTCATCGCGACCGCCAAGGATGAGGCGGGGAACAGCTCGGGCGACTCCACGGCCGTGCTGCTCACGCGGCGCGATGACATCGACCCGCCCGTCATCACCGGGCCGTCCGGCACCGTGCAGGGTCCGGGAGTGAAGGTGACAGGCAGCGCGATGCCGGAGGCCGACATCACCGTCAAGGACGAGCAGGGCCGCACCGTCTGCACCGCCAAGGCGGATGCCACGGGCGCCTGGCAGTGTGACGCCGAGCTGTCCGCCGGCCCGCACCAGCTCACCGCCAACGCGGAGTGGAGGGAGTTCCAGAGCACCTCCAGCCCCCACGACACCACGGTGCTGACGGAGGCCTGGTACCAGGGCGGTAGCTGCTCCTCCACCGGAAGCGCCCAGCCCGCGTTGATGATGGTGCTGACGCTGGGCGGGCTCGTGGTGCTGCGCCGCCGCCGCCGCGCGTAGGCCACGGTCCGGGCGGGAGAGGACACCGGGCCTCTCCCGCCTTCTTCATGCCTGCCCCGAGGCGGTGGGAATCCAACCCGCCGCCGGTGGCTCCCGGACAATCGGCGGGGCACGCCGAAACGCCTCGAGGAGCTCGCCGCGCACAGCATGATTGGCTTCGACCGGGAGACGCCGGACATCCGGAGCTTGATGAAGCGGATGCCGAAGCTCGACGTGAGCCGCTTCGCGTTGCGGACGGACAGTCACCTCGCCCAACTGGCGGCGATCCGGGCCGGCTTCGGGATTGGCATCTGCCAGGTCGCGCTGGCCCGCCGGGACCGCCAGCTCGTCCGCGTGCTTCCGGACGCCTTCGAGCTGAAGCTCGGCACGTGGCTGGCGATGCACGAGAACCTGAGGTCCATCCCACGCTGCCGTGCCGTCTTCGACGCGCTCGCCGCTGGCCTCGCAGCGCACGTAGAGCGCTGATCGAGTGCAAGCGGCGGGAATCGAACCCGCGCCGGGCGGTGCGAAACCTCTAGCAGAATCGCGCCCTTACCTCGCAACCGCCCGGAATGCTTGGGAGTCGGTATCCCGCCGCGTCCCCTCCTGTCCCGCCTCGTTCCGGTCCATTCCGCACGCTCCTGCGCCATACGTGCAACATGGCGGGGCCTGCGTATGAGTTCGCCGAACCCCGTCTGGCACTGAGTGGAGTTATCAGGGTGTTGAGCACGAAGCAGCCGCCCCTAGGCCAGGCCCCCTGCCGCTCTCCTGGCGAGCGTTCGTGGCTGGCCGGGGCGTGCTTTCATACTCCGAACCGCCCCGCCGGGACCCTTTAGGTCCTGAATCGATGGGAGGACGTAGCCATGCGTTTTCGAGCGTGCATCGCACTTCTGCTTTTTGTCACAGCCTGCGCTACGTCAGCGCCGAGCCCAAGAAAGCCAGCGGCCCTGAACACGAGGCTCGCCAACCTCCACCGAGCGGCGAAGCTGCCCTGGACGGACGGGGGGCAGTGTGTCGTCCAGGAGGCTTCCGAGCCCTGGCCCGTGCTGGCGGAGCGGTGCTTTCATGCCCTCGACCATGACCGAATCGAGTTTCACGACCCCACGGGAAGGTGTGCTATCGCCTCTGCAGGTGGCGCTGCCTTGGGACTCGGGGTCTGCGTCCTCGCGGCGCCGGAGATCGTCGTGGGGGCGGTGATAGTCGCGGGCGTGGTGGTGGTGGGCTTCGCCATCAAAGAGGCCCTGGATGCGTATGCTCTGGATATGGGCCGCCCCGAGGTATGGCCCGCGTCTGAAACTCGGCCCATGCCTGAAACAGCGCCCGCCCCGCAGAAGCCCTCGCCGAAGAAAAGGCCCAAGCCGGAGCCAACGGGGCCGGATTTCCCTCCCATTGGGCCAGTCGAAATCACGGAGCGAGACCGCCGCTGGTGCGAGCCCATCCCGGAACCGCACGCGGGCGAGGATGACGCGCATAACAAGTGCGCCGATCAGTTTCCGCCCAACCGTTATCCCGGAATGGATGTGCTCGTGGGCGGTGTGCGCTTCGATGCACTGCAAGTCGGCGTGCGTGTGCTGTGGGAAATCAAGACCCATCGATTTGACACATACCCGGACTTCATCCGGAGCCGGGAGATTGAGAAGGAGTTGGAGCAAATAGAAAAGGAGCGAGACGCGGCGGCGGCATGCGGATATGGCTACGTGATCGGGGTGAGCACCCAAGCACACAAAGACGCGCTGCTGCGAGCGGATCGATTCCTCAACATCGTCGTCACAAGATGCAAACGATGACCACTCAGAAGCGCCTCGATATGACCGTCTACGCGCCAGCGCTCATGGCCAATGACGCCCGCACACTCGCTGTCGTCCGTGGCATGGAACGGGCGCTGCCCGGCTTGCGCCTGAACTGGGAAGTGGGCAAAGGAGGGCGCCCCATCGAGTTACCGCAACGCGACGCTTGGCTCGTTGAGGCGACAACACGCGGAAAGCTCCCGCTCCTGTGCAATGGAGACGAGAGCTACCCCGTGACGGTTTCTGGAAGGGGGAGAGCGGGACGCCTCTGCCCGGGCGGTCAGTCGTTGCTCGACGTCCATGCGGAGTTGCCGCTAGACGCGGCTGTTATCGCGGCAGCGGGCGAGATGCTGGAGCGCATAGCGGAGGGCGCTCGCGCGTTCTGGGGGCATGCGACGCCGGATGCCGCTGCACTGGACATCGCTTATCAGACGGCCCCCACGCTGGAAGGGCCGCCGTCCCCACGTCGGGGGTTGCCTGCTCTCAAGCTCCTCGAACAGATCCGCGCACCAGAGATTCCCTATTTCCTTGGGTGGCTGAACTACTGGTCGCCCGCTGCCGCAGAAGCCATCGGCTTTCCGGACCCGGCTCGCGACGCGGAGTTGCTGTCACGCTCACGGCGTACCGCGACGGGCGGGTGGGTCGTGCAGCTCACCGATGCGCCGCTCGACCTGGACAACCCCGCTCACCTGGACGCGCTTAAACGGGCCTACGAGCGCTTCCCGGAGATTGGCGGTCGCTCCACCCCTTGAGGCTCGGCACGGTTCGCGCTGGCCGTGCTCAGGGCCTCGCCTGCTGGCTCACCGGGAACGTGACGCTCCCAAGGGTGACGGTGCGCGGCCCCTGCGCTTCCCACAGCTTGAGGGTACAGGGGCAGCCGAGCTGCGCGCGCTCCCCCTTGATGCCCACTTCGCGCCCTGCTCCACCACGGCGGCGTAGTCCTCCAGCGAGCGCCCGTGCACGGCCAGCTTGGAGCTGTCCTCGGCGGGCTCCACCGCGCGTGCTCGCCACAGTCCTTCCCAGTGCGCCGGGTCGACGACGCGCCCGTGTGGCTCCTTGCCGCGTGCGTGCGTGGCCACCAGCTTGCCCGCGTGGAAGATGCGCACCTCGGCTTCCCCCACCTGCACCTCGACGCTCTCGCGCACCAGCCGGTGCGGCACGCTGTAGCGCACCGTGTCCACGTCCACGAGCGCGTCGTTGGCCACCTTGCGCTTGAGCCTCTGCTGCCGGCGCGGCAGCGGACGCGAGGGCAGTGGACGCAGCGCGGCCTTCTCCTCTCGCTCGAATCTGTCCAACGGCCGCTCGTGCGTGGTGCCGTGCACGCGCGCATCCGCCTCGGCCATCCACTCCACCAGGTGCTTCTCCAGCGCGGCGAAGGACTCGAAGTCCCTGCCCGCCAGCGCGTTGCGCTTGACGTACTTGACGCCCGACTCCGTCTTGCCCTTGGTGCGCGCGCGATACGGCCCGCACGCCTTGGGCGTGACATCCCAGTCCCGGCAGAACTCCACCCAGGCCGGGTGGAAGCGTACCGTGCCCGCCTTCCTGTCGTGCTCCTCGACGAGTGGCCGCGCATTGTCCCCGAGCACCTCCAGCACCACGCCTCCGAAGTGCACGAAGGCCGCGGCCACTCCCTCGCGCCAGTCGTCTCCTCGCTGATTGAGGAAGGCGCGCACGAACAGCCGGCGCGAGAAGCTCAGCACCGCCACCAGCAGGAACACCTTCACCAGCTGCCCGCCCAGGCGCACCTTCTTCTCGCCGAAGTCCACCTGCATCTGCTGCCCCGGCTTCGTCTCGAAGCGCACCGTGGCCACTTGCGCCGCGTGCACCTGCTGCCGTCTCTCCTCCACCGCTCGTTGCACGGTGCGCACGCTGGCCTCCACGCCCTCCTGGGCCAGCAGCGCCTTGACGACGACGGCGTTGCCCTCCGCCGCTCCATTCCACAGCTCCACCGCGCGCTGCTGCTCTTCCCCGGTGAGCCGCCGCGCCTTGGGCCGCACCTGCTTGTCGGCCGCGCTGCCCGCGCGCAGGTAGCGCCTCACCGTGTTGCGCGCCACGCCCACCTCGCGCGCTATCCGCTTGTGGCCCCAGCCCGCCTCCGCCAGCACGCGGATGCGTCGCACCACTTCCTGCTCGACCATCGGCACCTCCGCCGCGCGGGGTGCCACAACTGCTGCCGTCTCTCCCATCGAGGTTACCTCCTTGGTGTGGAGGCGCCGGGAGGGGGTCAGTTTTAGTGTCGCCAGGGGGTCAATTTTGCTGTCGCTCTACACGCTGCCTCAAGTCCCCCGCTCGCCTCCTCCGCACCTGCTTGAGGGACCAGAAATGGCCGCAGTTTGGCGCCTGGAGCGAAGACGCCGTGGAACCTCGTAAGGTTTGCCCGAGGCGGAGGCACCAGGGACGCCACACGTCGGCACCAGCGCATGGTAGTGAGGGGTTACTTGCAAGGCCGAGCCGAAAAATTGGAGAAAAGAGACGGCCCCGGTCTGGCTGCTGCGCAAGGCGCTGAAGGACGCGGGCCGGTGACGCAGCGGGGAAGGTGCGCACCGGGCGCGTAGAGGTCCTTTACTTCGTCGGCTTGCGAGAGGCCCGCCCCGCTTCGGGGGCCTTCTTGCGCTTGGCCATCTCTACTTTGATCTCACTGTCCACCTCGTCGAGGAGATCATCCGCCAAGCGGTTGTAGGTCGTCGCCGCCATGAAAAGCATAGCGTTGGTTTTCAGCCCAGCCACCTTCAACGACTCCTTCAGGGCTGGCTCCTCGCATGTCTGAACAGCACTGGCGAGCGCGTTGCTCACCGCGAGCGAAGCCGTCAGCTCAGCGCGCGCCGCCTCGTACGCCGCCCTCTTCTTCTTGTCGATTCCCACGACCATTGCCTCCATGCCGCCGCACTGATGCAGCGGGCCCGTGGAGTATCAGGCGCTCTACGACTCCGCTACATATCGATGGCCTGGCTGGCGAGCATGTGTTGGGCGCGGCGCAGTAGGCGAGCACCGGCTGGTGGGACGCCACCCCGCACGATTTGGGCGAGCCGCTGGAGCCGAACGCGGGCCGCTGAAGGAGAACTGGCCTGGGCAGCACCAGCCCTCCGGCGAGTCGGCAGCTACGGCTTCTTCGAGTACATGTCGTGAAGGGCGGCGGCGACAAGGAGCAGCGCGGAGCTGATACGAAGCGCATGCTGAATGAGCCACTGCTGCATGGCGGGGTCCATGGGGTACCTCCTTTCTGTCCAACGGGGTGGTGGAGCCCGGACCGCAGAGCCCAGGCATGAGGGTGGCGTGCCGCAACGGCAGATGCCGTGCGGTGTGGGTCGGGCTGTGTTTTGCTAAGGTTCCGGTCGGCTAGTGCTGGCGGCAAAAAAGCGACCGGAGGGGCGTGAATCGGTTAGTCGCTTTGCCTCGATGTGCCACGCGGTGTCGTCGCTGGCAGGTCTTCGGGCGGCGTCCGGCTACGGCTTGGTGAGGACGAGGCGGTAGAGGCCCCAGAGGAAGCCGAGCACGAGAGAGCCCCCGCCGAGGCCCCAGTGCAACAGCCACTTGGTGGTTGGGTGGTCCATAGACATACATCCTTTCGTGTGTGAGCGGACTCGTTTGGAGCCCGTGGCCGAAACTCCAGCCAGCAGTGTGGCAGAGCCGATTTGGGATCCTGAAGACTTTGCCGAATCAGGACGGCCCATCACCGGCAACCGCCGGTAATCGCTGAGGAATGTGGCACTATTTTTTTAAGAGCGGCCTGTGGTTCATCCCCTGCCGGGCGTCGTCGTTTCAGGTGTAGGAGTGATTAGCCGGACCGTGGCGCTCCCCCAAGCAGGTGCGGAGGAGAGGAGCGTGACGCGCCCCCAGGTAGGAGCAGAGGAGGCGAGCGTGGCGCCGGAGGCAGGGGCGAAGCAGGAGCGGAGGAAGGAGAGGACGCCGCCAGTAGACTTTCGCGGGGCTGCTGCGCAGGACATTCGCGGTGGACGTGTTCACCTGCGTCAGGTGTGGAGGCAGGCGGCGGGTGCTGGCGTACGTGAAGCAAGCCAGAGCGGTGCGCGCGATCTTGGAGCACCTGGGACTGCCCACGGCAGGTGCGAGCCTGACCCCGGCGCGAGCGCCATCCCAGGCCGCAATGGTGTTGAGGCTGACGCCGCCACAGCCAAGAGACCTGATGCCCCTGCCGCGCCCCTCATGGGAGGGCGGCCTGGGCAGGCATGCCCAAGCAGGCTACGTGGCCTCTCCACCGGCCCGGCTCACAGCTCGGCCGGCACCCGTCAGCGGCCCTCCTCGGCCCCTCTGCACCACCCCTCCCCCTCAACACGGCCTCTCTCCTGCCTATACGCCAACGGATTTGGTCCAAAATTGGTCCGACAAGAACCGATTTGGTCCCCCAAGATGCTCCACGCCTCCTCGTTAGGAGCGGGGCGCCTCAAGGCGGCGGGCAACGTCTATTGGAGGCGACGGGAATCGAACCCGCCGCTGGAGGCTCCCGGAAAATCTTCAGGGGGACCGATGATTTCGAGCCGGTCCCGCCGTCTCCCGGTGCGAGGCTCCCCCGAGGAGCCGTTTTCCCCACCGAAAGGAGCCGTCCATGACGATCAAGGCAGCCACCCCCTACCTCATCCTCAACGGCAGGGCAGAGCAGGCCATCCCCTTCTACCAGCGCGCCCTGGGCGCCAAGGTCGAGGCACTGCAGCGGTTCGGAGACGTGGACCAGAGCTGTCCCGCGGCGATGAAGAACCAGGTCATGCACGCCGCCCTGCGTGTGGGCGACGCGCTCCTGATGATGAGCGACGGCGGCCCCAGCACGGAGGCGCTGCCCCAGAACGGGAACGTGAACGTCGCCCTCGAGTTCGACGATCCCGATCAGGCCAGGGCCTGCTTCGACGCGCTGGCGGCGAACGGCAAGGTCGTCCAGCCGCTCATCGACGCCCCCTGGGGTGGGATGTTCGGCGCGCTGGGCGACCAGTTCGGCATCAACTGGATGTTCAACAGCGCCAGGGCCAAGAAAGCCTGACGCCAGGCCGCCCGCGGGGCTTCACCCCCGCGAGGAGAGCACTTCCAGGAACAGCCGCGCGGCCAGCTTCGCCGTGCGGGCGTTCTCGTCGTGGGGCGGAGACAGCTCCATCAGGTCGGCGCCAATCAGCCACGGCTCGGCCGAGACGGTGCGCACCACATCGATCATCTCCCGCGAGGAGAGCCCGCCCACGCTCACCGCGCTGACGCCCGGGGCCACCGCGGCATCGGCGGCGTCGATGTCCACGCTGAGGTAGAGCGCATCCGCGTCCTTCATGATGCGCGACAGGGCCTCGCGGGCGATGGCCACGGCTCCGCGCTCGGCGACGTCGTCCACCGTGTAGAGGTGGACGCCCTGCTCGCGGGCCCAGGAGAGGTAGTGGCGCGAGTTGGCCAGGTAGCGGATGCCAATCATCGCGGTGCGCGCGCCGGTGAGGATGGAGGTCTCCAGGGCGCGGCGGAAGGGCGTGCCACTGGAGAGCGAGGACTCGTTGTCGTACTCGCGCACGTCCAGGTGGGCATCGAGCGTCACCAGCGCCAGGCGCAGATTGGGGCGCGCGGCGGCGAGCCCGCGAATCAGCGAGCCGGTGAGGCCATGGTCTCCGCCGACGAAGATGGGGCGCGCGCCCGTGGCGAAGAGGTTGCGGGAGGCCTCCTCGACGCGGGCGTGGGTCACGGCGCCATTCATACAGGCGAGCGTGAGGTCTCCCATGTCCACCACCTCCCCGAGCTCGCGCTGGCCGTCGAAGGAGCCGTAGGAGCCGAGGGCCTCGCGCAGGGCCTTGGGGCCGAAGCGGGCACCGGGGCGCGAGGGGATGCCGCCGTCATAGGGCAGGCCAAGCAGGACCGGCTGGTCCTGGAGCGGCGTGCCGGGCGAGAAGGAGCGCAGGAGGGCGGAAGCGCGGGGGTCGCGGGGATCGGCGGCCGGGCGGAGGCCGGCGAGCGGGTCGTGCGGAGTATCCAAGGTCGGCTCCGTGTCTTATCCCCTCTCCCTCTGGGAGAGGGTTAGGGTGAGGGTCGGTCCTCGGGCCGCATCCTTGCCACGAATCGAGCCCGCGTCGAAGTGTTGCAACGCACAGGAGCCCCCATGAAGCCCACGAAGTTCCGCCTGCTCGCCCTCTCGCTGGCCTGCCTGTCGGTGGGCGCCGCTGGCCTCGGTACCAGCGAAGCGGCCACCAAGCCCGCCGCCAGCGCCAACGCGTCCCTGGCCTCCGAGATGGTCGCCGCGCACAACGCGGCCCGGACGAAGGCGAAGCCCACGCCGTCCCCGGCGCTCCCCCCGCTCACCTGGTCCCCCGAGGCCGCCAAGGTGGCGCAGGCCTACGTCAAGCAGTGCCAGTTCGAGCACAACAAGAACCGGGGCAAGTTCGGGGAGAACCTCGCCGCCGCGGCCCCCCCGGGCTCGAAGACGAACGCGCAGGTGGTGGAGGACTGGGCATCCGAGGCGGCCGACTACTCGTACGCGACGAACAAGTGCGCGCCGGGCAAGGTGTGCGGCCACTACACGCAGGTGGTGTGGCGCAACACCACGCAGGTGGGGTGCGCGACGGCCATCTGCACGAAGAACTCCCCCTTCGGCTCGCAGTTCCCCACGTGGCAGCTCTGGGTGTGCAACTACACGCCCCCGGGCAACTACGTGGGCCAGAAGCCCTACTGAGCCATGCGGTTCGATGCCTACCTGGTGGTGGACTGGAGCGCCTCCAGCACACCGAAGCGGGGCCGGGACAGCATCTGGTGGGCGCTCGTGGCGTGGACCTCGCGCGGGCTCCGCCTGGAAGGAGCCGTGAATCCTCCCACTCGCGCCGAGGCCCTCGAGGGCCTTGGCACCCGGCTCGCGCGGGCCGTGGCGGACGGAGCCAGTGTCCTCGTGGGTTTCGACTTCGCGCTCGGCTATCCCCAGGGCACGGCGGCGGCGCTCGGGCTCGCGGGCGAGCCGTGGCGGGCCCTCTGGGACGAGTGGAGCCGCCTGGTGCGGGACACGCCGGACAACGGCAACAACCGCTTCGACGTGGCCGCGGCCCTCAACGCGCGCATCTCGGGAGGCGCCGGGCCCTTCTGGGGCCATCCCCGGGGCCACGCGGCGCCGCACCTCACCGCCACCCGCGCCTTCACCTACCCGGTGCGCGGGCTCGCGGAGAAGCGCCTCGCCGATGCGCGCACGCCCCGCGCGCAGCCCGTCTGGAAGCTCTGCGGCATCGGCTCCGTGGGCAGCCAGACGCTGCTGGGCCTTCCCCGCGTGCGCCAGCTCCTCGAGCATCCCCGGCTCGCCGGACACCTCCAGGTCTGGCCCTTCCAGACGGGCTTCACCCTGCCCCCGCGCGTCCCCGGCAAGGGAGGGCTCCTCCTCGCGGAGGTCTACCCTTCCCTCCTCACCGTCCCGGCCCGCGAGGGAGCCGTGAAGGACCGGCTCCAGGTCGAGGCGCTCGCGCGGCACTTCGCGGCGCTCGACGCGGCGGGCACCCTCGCGCCCCTCTTCGCTCCACCCCCGGGCCTCACCCCCGGACAACGGGACGCGGCCCTGCGCGAAGAGGGATGGATTCTGGGCGTCCGCTGAGCCCTACTGCTTCAGCGTCTCGTCCAGGAAGCCCCTCACCTGCTCCCACGCGGCGGCCGCGGCCTCGGCGTTGTAGCGCCCCGGGGCCGAGGGGTTCGCGAAGGCGTGCGGCGCGTCGTACTTCAGGATGCGGTGCGCCACCCCCGCGTCCGACAGCGCCTCGTCGAACTCCTCCACCACGTCGTTGGGAATCGACTCGTCCTTCGTGCCGAAGATGGCCAGCACCGGCGCCTTGATTGCCTTCAGCTCCTCCACGTTCAGCACCGGCCGCCCGTAGTACATCACCACCGCGCTCAGCTCCGGAATGGCCATGCCCGCGCGCAGCGACCACCCGCCTCCGAAGCACCAGCCGATGACGCCCGTGCGCGTCGACTGCACCCGTGACGCCGTCATCAGGTACTGGTTCGCCGCCTGGAGGATCTCCTGTGAGCGCTTCGGGTCCACCGTCTTCATGATGGCCATGGCCTCCTCGGGCGTGGTGGCCACCTTGCCGCCGTACAGGTCCACCGCCAGCGCCGCGTAGCCCTGGGCCGCCAGCCGGTCCGCCCAGTGCATGATGTGCTCGTTGAGTCCCCACCACTCGTGGATGACGAGCACCCCCGGAATGGGCTGGCGCGCGTTCTCCGGCAGGCTCAGGTAGGCCCGCGCCCCCGCTATCTCCAACAGCTGCCCCTTTCGGGGCGGCGCCGCCTCCGCCTTCAGCTCGTGCAGCCCCTGGAACTCCTTCTCCGTCAGGCCGCCCAGCTCCTCGCGCCGCGGCTCCGAGCCGCCCTTCTCCGCGCCCTGCTTCGCCGCACAGCCCGTCAAGGTGCCACTCAATGACAGCCACACCAGTGCCGCACACCCCAGCATCGTCCGCAGACTCATCCGCATCCTCTCCTCCGGGCCGCTCCCGTACCTGGGCCCTGGAGCGCGCTCCGGCGTAACGCGGCCCCCACCGCCCACGCCAGGGCGCTGTTGGACCCGGGAAGCCGGGTGCAAGAAAGACGACGGGCCATCGGGCACCGCCCCGGCGAGGGGAGGCCACCCGATGGCCCGTGAGGACCACCCAGGGACAGGCGGTTACTTCTTGGCCGGCTGGCCACCCGGCGCCGCGGGCTGGCCGCCCGGCGCGCCCGGAGCGGTGGGCTGGCCCGGCATGGCCGGCATCGGGGGCGGCTCATTCTTCTGCACGTCGAGCAGCTCCACCTCGAACACGAGCGCCGAGCCACCGGGGATGCCCGGCGTGCCACGGTCGCCGTAGGCCAGCTCGGACGGGCACACCAGCTGGGCCTTGCCGCCCACCTTCATCTTCTGCACGCCCTCGGTCCAGCAGCGGATGACGCCGTTGAGCGGGAACTGGGCCGGCTCGTTGCGCTTGTACGAGCTGTCGAACTCCTTGCCGTCCGGCAGCGTGCCCCGGTAGTTCACCTTCACGATGTCCGTGGCCGCCGGCTGCGCGCCGGTGCCCTCGGTGATGGACTTGTAGATGAGGCCGGACTCGGTGCGCACCGCGCCCTGCTCCTTGGCCTTCTCCTCCAGGAAGGTCTTGGACTTCTCCTTCTCCTTCTCCGCGCGGGCCGTGGAGCGGGTACGCGCCAGCTCCGGCAGCTTCGGGCCGAAGGCCTGGATGTCCACCGCGGGCTCCTTGCCCGTCACCTGCGCCGTCAGGCCCGCCTTCACGTACTCCAACTCCTCGGGCGTCATGTCGAAGACCTGGATCTGCCGGCCCAGCGTGAGGCCGAGCGCGTAGAAGGTCTTCTGGTCATCCGTCTGCGGCGTCGCCGCGGCACCACCGCCGCCTCCGCCCTGCTGCTGACAGCCCGCCACGGCGAGCATCACGGCCACCACCAGAAACTTCCTCATGTGTCCTTCCTTTCCAACCAGGGCAGCGACCGCTGCCCATGCCGGCGCCCTTATACAAGAAGACAGCGGTGGTCCGGCGGGGGAGCGGAACGTTCTTATCTTTTTCCGGTGAACCGGGAACCCGGGAGGCGGAATCCCCCGTCTCGCGCCCGCGGCGTGGCCCGGACCGGCTGTACACCGGGAGGCACTCGGGCATGGACATCGACGTGCGGCGCGTCCTGGACTCCCTGGGGGACCCCCTGCTGGCCCTGGACCGCTCGGGCCGCGTCCTCCATGCGAACGCGGGGCTGAAGGAGTTACTGGGTTGGAGCCGCCTGGAGCTGCTGGGCCGGCCCGTCTCCCTGGTGCTTCCCGGGGGGCTGCCGGGAGGCCCCACCCCCTCCCCCATGGACGGCCAGCCCTTCCGGGCGAGTGCCCTGCGGCGCGATGGCGGCCCGCGCGAGGTGGAGGTGCGGCTCTCCCCCTGGCCCGGGGGGGAGAACGAGGGGCTGCTCATCATCTCCCTGCGCTCGCTGGATGCCCAGGTGGAGCTCGAGCGGCAGCTGCGGCTGGGCCAGCGGATGCAGGTGCTGGATGCCGCGCTCATCCAGGTGTTCTCGTCCGCCTCGGACGAAGAGGAGGCGGCCTACGCCGTGCTCCGCGCCTGCGGGCAGATGGAAGGCTGGGCGCTGGGCACGTACTGGCGGATGGAGCGCCGGGACGGCGTGCTCGTGCCCCTCACCCTCTGGACGGCGGAGGGGAACCTGGGTGGCTTCACCCAGGCCACCTTGCGCGGCACCGTCACGCCTCCCGGGGGACTGACGGGCCTGGCGTGGGCCCGCCGGGAGCCCCTCTGGTGCGAGGACGTGACGCGGGACGCGCGCTTCCCCCTCGCGGACCTGGCGGCGCGGCACGGGCTGCACGGCGGCCTCTTCCTGCCCGTGCCGGGCAACGGCCATGTGCATGGGGTGCTGGAGCTGCTCAGCCGCGAGCCCCGGAAGGACCAGGAGGCGGACGAGGCCATCGCCACCGCGCTCGGCTACCACTTCGGCCGCTTCCTGGACCGGCTGCGCTCCATGGAGTTGGAGCACACCCGCGTCGACGGCCTGCGCTCGCTGTGGGACTCGGACCTGCTGGGGCTGTTCATCAGCGACGTGCATGGCCGTGTGCTGGAGGCCAACCCCGCCCTGCTGCGGATGCTGGGCTACTCGCGGCAGGACGTGCGCGAGGAGGCCCTCACGTGGACGGTGCTGATGCCCCCGCGCGACCACGTGGTGGCGGAGGACGCCCTGCGGCGGCTGCGCACCGGCGGCACCTTCCACTCCTTCGAGGGCACGCTGCTGCGCAAGAACGACAACGGCGTGCCGGTGCTGTTGGGCTCGGCGGGCCTGGGCGAGGGGCGGGTGGTGACCTTCGCGCTGGACCTGTCGGACTGGAAGCCGGCGGAGACCCGCCCCACCCAGGAGGCGGATGCCCGGCTCCAGGCGCTCATCGCCCACGCGCCCGTGGTGCTCTTCTCCCTGGACCGCGACGGCCTCTTCACCCTCTCCGAGGGCCACGGGCTGGAGACGCTGGGGCTCAAGCCCGGCCAGGTGGTGGGCATGTCCGTGTTCGATCTCTACCGCGCCGAGCCGGCCGTGCTCGCCCATGCGCGGCGGGCGCTCAGCGGGGAGGAGTTCTTCTCGGTGGAGCCGCTGAGCAACGGGCTGATGTACGAGACGCACTGGGTGCCGCTGCGCGACCCCCAGGGGCGGCTGGCGGGCACGCTCGGGCTGGCGGTGGACGTCACCCAGCGCGAGCGCGAGGCGCGCTGGCGGGCCCAGCTCTTCTCGCAGGCGCAGGAGGCCCGGGCGGATGCGGAGCGGATGGTGCGGCTGCGCGATGAGTTCCTCAGCATCGCCTCGCACGAGCTGAAGACGCCGCTCACCTCGGTGAGCCTGCAGCTGCACACGCTGCACAAGCGCGCGCGCCAGGGCTCCCGGCCGGAAGACGCCGAGACGGCCCAGCGGCTGGAGAAGGCGCAACGGCAGCTGCACAAGCTGGCGCGGATGATGGACGAGCTGCTGGACGTATCGCGCCTGGCCCAGGGGCGGCTGCGGCTGGAGCTGAGCGACGTGGACCTGGTGCAGTTGGTGCGCGAGGTGCTGGAGCGCTTCCAGGAGGAGGCCCAGCGCACGCACACGCCCCTGGAGCTGCGGGCCGAGGGGCCGGTGGTGGGCCGGTGGGACCGCTCGAAGCTGGAGCGGGTGGTGACCAACCTGGTGTCCAACGCGATGAAGTACGGGTCGGGGGCGCCGGTGGAGGTGCAGGTGCAGTCCAGCGGGGCCCTGGCGCTGCTGGAGGTGACGGACCATGGCATCGGCATCGCGCCGGAGGACCTGGAGCGCATCTTCGGCAAGTTCGAGCGCGCGGTCCCCGTCCGCCAGTACGGCGGATTTGGACTGGGGCTGTACATCGTGCGCCAGCTCGTGGAGGCCCTGGGCGGCGGGGTGGACGCGGAGAGCACCCCGGGCGCGGGCGCCACCTTCCACCTCGTGCTGCCGCTGGCGGGCCCCGAGAGCCGGCGGGAGCCTCCCTCCCCGCAGGAGGGCCTCCATTAGCCTGCCCGGTCCCCCAACGGCCGGGCGGCCGGGCGGTCTGACGGCGGAAGGAGGGCCGTATATTTTCCAGGACACCCCTCCGGACGTGGTGCGTTACATCTCTCGCTGCCGTGCCGCGTCCCATTCGTGATACGGCGGCATACCCGGGTTCTTGGGAGGAGCCATGCAAGCAGGGGACGCGCTGCGCACCAGCGTCTTGCTGGTGGATGACCAACCCGCTGACCTGGTGGCATTGGAGCGCCACCTGGAGCCCTTCGCGCTGCACCTGGTGAAGGCCGGCTCGGGAGAGGAGGCCCTGAACCGCCTGGAGGACGAGGACTTCGCGCTCGTGCTCATGGACGTGCGGATGCCGGGGCTGGACGGCTTCGAGACGGCGCGGCTGCTGCGCGAGCACGAGGCGCGGGGCCACGTGCCGCTCATCTTCCTCACGGGCGCGCCCCCCGAGGAGCACACGCTGGCGTACGCGAGCGGGGCGGTGGACTGGCTGCGCAAGCCGGTGGAGCCAGAGATTCTGCGGGCCAAGGTGCGCGTCTTCGTGGAGCTGTACCAGGAGCGCGAGACGCTGCGGCGCCAGCAGACCGAGCTGCGGGAGCGGGAGCGGGAGGTGCTGGAGGACGGGCGCCTGAGGGCCGAGGCCGAGCGCGAGCGGCTGGTGGTGGAGCTGCGCGAGGCGGTGCGCCTGCGCGACGAGTTCCTCTCCGTGGCCAGCCATGAGCTGAAGACGCCGCTGACGCCGCTGTCGCTGCGCCTGCAGTTGATGCAGCAGGGGTTGGAGAAGGAGGCGCCGGACGTGGAGCGGCTGCGCGGGCACGTGGAGGTGGCGCGCGGACAGGTGCGGCGGATGACGTCGCTGGTGGACAGCCTGCTGGACGCCACGCGCATCACCCGCGGCCGGCTCCCCCTGCGCCGCGAGCGGGACGTCGACCTGGTGGCCATCGTGCGCGACGTGGCCGCCGGCTTCGAGACGCAGGCGGTGCGCGCGGACTGCGCGGTGGAGATAGAGACCCCCGCCCGGGTGCTGGGCGAGTGGGACGTGCTGCGGCTGGAGCAGGTGGTGGCCAACCTGCTGTCCAACGCCCTCAAGTTCGGCGCTGGTGGGCCCGTGCGGGTGCGGCTGGAGGAGCACGCGGGGTGGGCCCGGCTGACGGTGCGCGACGAGGGCATCGGCATGAACGAAGAGGTGCGCGCGCGCATCTTCGGCCGCTTCGAGCGGGGCGTGTCGGAGCGGCACTACGGGGGCCTGGGCCTGGGCCTCTTCATCACCCATGAGGTGCTGGAGGCGCTGGGCGGCCGCATCCACGTGGAGAGCGCTCCGGGGAGGGGCTCCACCTTCACCGTCGAGCTGCCGTGCTCGTGTCCCGAGGAGGCCGGCGGAGGCACCCGCCATGATGCCTGAGCCACCGGAGACACGCCGCCCCCAGCGGGTGCTCGTGGTGGATGACAGCGAGTCCGATCGGCTCATGGCCGTGCGCGCCCTCACACGCGCCTTCCGCGGGCTCCAGGTGGAGCAGGTGGGCGAGGAGGAGCAGTGGCGCCAGGTACTGGAGCAGCCCCGCTTCGACGCCGTCATCGTCGACTACCAGCTGCACTGGGCCACGGGGCTGGAGCTGCTGCACACGCTGCAGCGGCACTGGCCGGGCATCCCCGTCATCATGCTCACCGGCACGGCCGATGAGTCGCAGGCGCTCGGCGCGGTGCAGGAGGGGCTGGAGGAGTACCTGCCCAAGACGCCCGAGTCGTACCAGCACCTGCCGCGCTCGGTGCGCTTCGCCCTGGAGCGGGCCCGCCAGCGCCAGGCGCTCCGCGAGTCGAACGAGACGCTGCGCCTGGTCATCGAGGGCGTGTACGGGCACGCCATCTTCCTGGTGGACCCCGGCCGGCGCATCGTCACCTGGAACGCGGGCGCGCAGGCCATCACCGGCTACAGCGAGGAGGAGGTGTTGGGACGGCCCTTCGCCCCCCTGCTGATTCCCGGGGAGCAGCACGGCGCGCAGCTCGAGCGGGAGATGGGGGAGTTGGAGCGGCGGGGCGTCTACACGGGCGAGGGCTGGCGGCTGCGCAAGGATGGAAGCCGCTTCTGGGCGGACATCACCGTGAGCGCCCTGCGCGGGGAGGAAGGAGCGCCGCGCGGCTTCACCGTGGTGCTGCGCGACGCCACGGAGCGGATGCGGGCCGAGGAGGCGCGCAGGCGGGCCGAGGAGTTCCGCGAGCGGCTGCTGGGCATCGTCAGCCATGACCTGCGCAGCCCCTTGCAGGCCATCTCGCTCCAGTCGCAGTTGCTGGCGCGCCGGGTGCGCACGGAGATGGTGGAGGCGGCCACGGCGCGCATCAACCAGGGCGCCGAGCGCATGACACGGATGATCGCGGATCTGCTGGACTTCACCCGGGGCCGGCTGGGCGGTGGCATCCCGGTGGAGCGCGAGCCGGGAGACCTCTTCGTCCTCACGTACGAGGTGCTGGAGGAGCTGCGGATGACCACGCTGCACAGCCGCATCTCCACGCAGGCCACGGGGGATGGGCGGGGTGAATGGGACAGGGACCGGCTCACGCAGGTGGTGCAGAACCTGATGTCCAATGCCTTGAAGCACGGGGCCAAGGGGACGCCCCTGCGGGTGACGATGGAGGGCGAGGGAGACCCGGTGGTGCTGTGCATCCAGAATCAGGGCACGCCCATTCCGTCCGAGCTGCTGCCGCACCTGTTCGATCCGTTCCGGCGGGGCCGGGGCGAGGGCGCCAACGACGCGCTGTCGGGAGGGCTGGGGCTGGGGCTCTACATCGTGCAGGAGATCGTCCATGCGCACGACGGAAGCATCACGGTGACGTCCGATGCGCGGACGGGGACGACGTTCACGTTGCGACTGCCGCGCCATGCGCTGGCCCCGAGAGCACCCGGCGGGTGAGCACCGGCCGCGGCGGGGGTGGTAGACCTCGGGCCCAGGAGGAGGAGACATGACGCAGGCCTCGATTGGAGTGGGCGTGGCGCGGGTGGAGGTGGAGGTGACGATCTCCGCGCCCCGGGAGCGCGTGTGGAAGGCCCTGGTGGAGGAGACGGGCCAGTGGTGGCCGAAGGACTTCTACGTGGGCCGGGAGCCCAAGGGCTTCATCCTCGAGGCGCGTCCGGGCGGCCGGATGTACGAGGACTGGGGCAACGATGCGGGGGCGCTCTGGTACACGGTGCTGGTGGTGGAGCCGCCGGCGGTGCTGGAGCTGGCGGGACACCTGACGCCGTCCTTTGGAGGACCCGCGACGACGACGGCACGCCTGACGTTGAAGGAGGAGCGAGGCGCGACGGTGGTGCGGGTGGAGGACGCGGTGTTCGGACGGGTGGACGAGAACACGAGTCCGCGGCTGCGCGAGGGCTGGCGCACGCTGATGGGGAGCGGGGGCCTGAAGGCGTACGTGGAGAAGCAGACGCCGTAACGGCAAACCCTCTCCACTCGCGCCCACTATCCCCTCTCCCCTCGGGAGAGGGTCGGGGTGAGGGTGCCCGGGCCCCTGGTTGAACCCATGCTCCACCCGAGCGCCTGCCCGGCCGCTGTGCCACCGGGCCAGCCAGCGTGTCCTCTGGTCGCATGGCGAAGCCCGGGGCACATGCCCACCGTGCCCCGAGCGGGGCGAGGGGGCGACGATGAAGGCACGGAGCGGACTGAGCGCGCTGCTGGTGCTCGCGGGGCTGGTGGCGGGAGCCGAGGCGCGGGCCGAGGAGCAGCAAGGCGGCCACGGCTGGGATGTCACGGTGGAGGCGAACACGGACTTCCCGCTGTCGGTGGGCGGGCGGCTGGGCGTGGAGTCCCCGTGGCGGCTGCGCCTGTCGACCTCGCTGGGCTACCTGCCGGCGGGGTACGTGGGGGTGGTGAACGATGTGGCGGTGGCGTTGGGCGCGTACGGCCGCAACGAGGCGGACCTCATCGAGAACGCGCTGAGGAACTCGCTGGTGTGGCGGACGCACGTGGGGTGGAGGCCCTTTGCGGGAGCGGGCCTGTACGTGGAGGGCGGCTACGGGCTGGTGGCGCTCGGCGGCGAGGTGAGCGCGGAGGACGTGCTGGCCTCGCTGATCGGCCTCGAGCCGCCCGAGGGCGAGGAGGCGCTGAACCGCGAGTACCGGGTGCGCTCGGTGTTGCACATGCTGGACGTGGAGCTGGGCTGGCGCTGGGGGTTGGGCGCGGGGTGGACGGCGCGCACGGCGCTGGGCGCGGCGTTCACGCTGGACTCCAACACCCGGGTGGAGCCCCAGTTCCAGCCGAGCCAGCCGCTGCTGGTCAACATCTTCTCGCGCCTGGCGGAGGGCGAGCTGGACAGGACCTTCGAGCGCTACGTGCACCTGCCGGTGCTCTCCTTCTCCATCGGCTACGCCTTCTGAGGTGACGGTTGCCCCCATGAGGCGCCCCTGCCCACTGCCCAGGCAACCGAGGCCCACCGAGTCCCCCGCCCACCGTGAGCCCGGCTCGCATACGCTGTGAGCCTCGTATGAGCCTCCTCCGCCGCGCGAAGCGAGAAGACAATCCCCAGTTGTTGGAGCTGTTCGGCTCGGTGCCGATGCAGGGCGAGCTGGTGCTGTCCACGCAGCGCTCGCCGGACTTCTTCCGCCTCTACGACATGCAGCGAGGAGACGCGGAGCTCTGGGTGAACGAGGTGGAGCGCGGCCTGGACGGGATGGGAGCCATCCTCGTGAGGGACGGCTGGCTGGAGGGCCGGCCGTGCCGGGTGGGCTACCTGGGAGACCTGCGCACGCGCTTCTCGGCGAGGCGGAGCCGGGGCCTGGCGCGCTTCTACGGCCCGGTGCTGGAGGAGACGGCGCAGCGGCTGGGCGTGGAGGCCTTCCTCACGGCGGTGATGGCGAGCAACTCGGCGGCGCTGCAGGCGCTGGTGAAGCGCAAGAAGCACCGCGAGGCCCAGCCGCACTACGCCCTGCTGCGCCGCTTCTCCGCGGTGTCGGTGCACTTCACCCGCCGCCTCGAGCCGAAGCGGGGCCACTTCCACGTGCGGCGCGCCACGCCCGGGGACCTCCCGGCCATGGAGGCGCTGCTGGACGCGGACCACCGCGCACGGCCCTTCGGCTACCGGTACGACCTCGGAGAGCTGCAACACCGGCTGGAGCGCTGGCCGGGCATGAGCGTGGAGGGCAGCTACCTGGCCTTCGACGGAGACGGGAAGCTGGTGGGGTGCACCTCGGTGTGGGACCCCGAGGCGGTGAAGCGCTACCGGGTGATGGCGTACCGGGGCTCGATGCGGTGGGTGAAGTGGGGCTACGACGCGATGGCCACGGTGCTGCGTGCGCCGCGGCTGCCCGAGCCGGGCAATGACTTCCGCTACTTCTACCTGTGCAACACGAGCGTGGCGGGCGAGGACCCGGCCATCCTGCGCGCCCTGGTGGAGCAGGTGTACGCGGACCACCACGGCAGGGGCTACCACTTCTTCACCCTCTACCTGGGCGAGGAGGATCCGCTCGCGCCCGCACTGCGGGGCTTCTTCCAGCGCAAGCTGGACTTCCACCTCTACGCGGTGACACCGGCCAGCATCGCGCGCGAGCGCTTCCCGGCGGGGCGCACCGGCTTCGAGATGGCGCTCGCCTGAGCCACCGCCCGCTCAGTACGACGCGAAGGGCGGCCGCACCATGACGAGCTTCGGGTAGGCGCAGCGGAAGCCCGCCTTCTCATAGCTGCGCTGCGAGGCCGTGGCCGGCTCGGTGGAGGCCGTCACCACATCGGCACCGTGCTCGGCGGCCCAGGCCATGCGCGCCTGGATGAGCGCGAGCTGGAGCCCCTGCCCGCGGAACAGCGGAACGACACCATCCGCGGACAGCAGGGCCACGCCCTCCGTCACCGACACCACGCCCACGCCCCGGGGCTCGCCCTTCTGGAGCGCGAGGAAGCAGGTATTGCCCGGCGTGCGGACGATGCCCACCCCACCGGACAGCTCCAGCTCGGACGACGGGGGCCGCCCCAGGTAGGAGAGGAAGAAGAGCTCGGCCCAGCGCCGCTCCTCGCCTGGGCGCAGCGGCCGCACCTCCACGCCCGGCACGGGCGGCGGCACCGGCGTGGGGGCCCGGAACCAGACCTGGAGGAAGCGCTCCACCCGGTAGCTCCGGGCACCCAGCTTCGCGGCGAGTGAGGGCTCGCAGAAGGGATTGAGCTCGATGCGGACGGCGCCCCCACCCTGCCCCAGCAGCTCCTCGATGCGGTCGAGGTCCCCCAGGCTCACCATCCCGTCGAGCCCCACGCCGACCGCGGCCGAGAAGGGCGAGCGAGGCCCGAGGTACAAGGCCCGCCCCCCGGCGACGCGGAGCGCGGGGACTCCCTGCCGCGAGGAGATGGGCGTCCGGTCGATCTGCTCCGCCTGGGCATTCTCGATGCGCCGCGCGAGCACGCGAGGGTCCTGAGCCGGAAGGAACGAGGCTGACATGGGGCGAGTCTGCTCGGAAGCCCCACGAGGGTCGAGCGCTTGCGAGCGATGCGTCCGGCATCTCATGCTTCGGGGATGCCAAGATTGCAATTCCTGGGGGGCGTGCTCGCCCTGCTCCTCGCTGGCGCCGGCTGCACGGCGGGCCGGGCCCATTCCACCCCGTCCGGGAGCCTGGCGGACGCCACCGAGGCGCGCCTGGAGCGGGCCGGGCCGGGCCTGCGGGGGCCGGAGCGCGAGGCCACGCTCACGGACCTGGAGGAGCTCGCGCGCGAGCTGGAGGCGCGGCTGAAGGAGCATCCCGAGGATGCGCGGCTCCACGGCTGGCTGGCGCGCACGGCCTTCTACCTGCAGCGGGAGGAGAAGGCGTTCACGGAGGCCGAGCGGGCGCTCGCGCTCGCGCCGGAGCAGGCCGAGTCCCACTACATCAAGGCCTTCCTCCTCGGCGGCCGGAACCAGGTGGAGACCGCCCTCGCCCACGCCACGCGCGCCACGGAGCTGGAGCCCGGGCAGGGCCGCTACTGGCAGTTGCTGGGGACGCTCTACC
This sequence comes from Archangium gephyra, assembly GCF_042230915.1. GTDB lineage: Bacteria > Myxococcota > Myxococcia > Myxococcales > Myxococcaceae > Archangium > Archangium gephyra_B. Next base: position 11,292,560 of record NZ_CP102578.1, read on the forward strand.
TGCAGCTCGACAAGCCGGTGGAGGCGCGCGCGGCGCTCGACAAGACACTGGCGCTGGAGCCGAGGAACGCGCAGGCGCTCTTCGTCCTGGGGCTGCTGGCCATGGATCAGGGCAGGCCGGACGAGGCGCTGGAGGCCTACGAGAAGGCGAGCGAGTACGAGCCGGGGTTCGCGATGGCGCACTACAACGCCGGGCAGCTCCTGCAGCTCAAGGGCGAGCCGGCGGCGGCGCTGGAGCGCTTCCAGAAGGCGGCGGACCTGGAGCCGGGGGACTGGAGGACGAGGGCCAAGCTGGTGCAGCTGCACCAGGCGCTGGGGAACAAGGAGAAGCGGGACGCGGAGCGCGAGGCCCTGCTGCTGCTGCGCCAGGCGGGCAAGGTGGACAAGGACTACTTCGTGCGGGATCAGTTCCAGGAGGGGGGCCGCAACGTCATGGTGGTGGAGAACTTCGAGCTGGAGGGGGACTGGGCCAAGCGCTACGAGTTCCAGGTGTACGCGCCGGACCAGGAGCGGCCCGCGCTCGTCCTCTCCCTGGGCTCCTACGCCTACACCAACGCCTTCGCGCGCGAGAAGGATCCGGACGGCCCGCGCATGTTCCATCTGGACGGCTACCATCCGGACGGCGCGCACGACACCTACGGCTTCTTCCACGGCGAGCCGTCCTACGACGAGACGCGAGAGATGGTCGTCTCCATCCTGAAGGGCGAGCTCAAGCCCATGTCCACGACGAAGCCCAGCCAGAAGTAGCCCGAGGAAGCCCCAAGAAGAACCCCCACCGTGAACACTTCCCCTCGCCCTCCGGGAGAGGGACGGGGTGAGGGTGCCACGCGCCCCGGGCTCCCCCCGAGCGCGCCCTACCGTGCCACCGCGCCCTCCTCGCGAGGCTCCTCCTTGCGCACGGGCAGCTCGAGGGTGAACGTGGCCCCCTGGCCGCGGCCGGCGCTCGCACAGGAGAGCGAGCCGCCCAATTCCTCGGCGGCGAGCGCGCTGGTGTGCAGCCCGAAGCCGTGCCCGTCCTTCTTCGTGGTGAAGCCGTGGGTGAAGAGCAGCGGGATGTGCTGGGGAGCGATCCCCACGCCGTTGTCGGCCACGATGATGCACAGCCGTCCCGCCTCCCCCGGCTCCACGCGGATGGTCAGACACCCATCCGGGCGGCCACCCTCCTTCACCGCGTGACGCGCGTTGCTCAGCAGGTTGAGCAGGATTTGAAGCAGCTTGTGCCGGTCCACCCAGACGGGCGGCACCTCGGCGTACTCGCGCCGCACCTCGATGCCCGCGCGCCCCAAGGAGGCGGCCTGCAGGCGCACCGCGCCGTCGATGAGCTCGGGCAGCGACACCTCCTCCACCACCCCGGAGTAGCGCGCGTACTGCTGCTGCATGCCCACGACGACCCGGATGTGCTCCACCCCGTCGCACAGCGCCCGCAGCTCCGACAGGACGGCCTCCTTGTCCTGGGTGAGCTGGGTGGTGAGCGCCTCGAGGTAGGCCGGGAGCTGGCGGCCCCGCGGGTCCTCGGTGAGGAAGGTGGCCAGCTGCGCCTCGTGCTCGCGCAGCAGTTGCACGGCCTTCTCCAGGCTGGACACCCGCAGGCCGCGGATCCGCTCGGCCACGATGCTGGCCGACACATTCACGCTGTTGAGCGTGTTGCCCACGTTGTGCAGCACGCCCGTGGCCACCTCCGCCATGCCCGCCTGGCGCGAGGCATCCACCAGTCCGCGGTGCAGCTCGCTCAGCCGCGCCTCGGCCGCCTTGCGCTCCGTCACGTCCCGCCCGAAGACGGTGAGCTTGAGCACCTCGCCGTGCTCGCCCCACACCGGGCTGACGGTCAGCTCCAGGTCCACCGTCTTGCCGCACTCCCCATGCGCCGGCAGGCTCACCTCGTCCTTCAGGCGATGGCCTCGCCGGGCCCGCGCCAGCCGCAGCTTCCACCGCTCCTGCCGCTCGGGAGCCAGCGCGCTGAAGATGAACCCGCCGGGGGGAATCTCTCCGCCGAAGATGCGCTGGAAGTACTGCTTCGCGGCCTGGTTGGCGGTGAGCAGCCGCCCCTCCACGTCCAGGGAGCACACGACGTCATCCGTGCTCTCGATGAGGGCGGACAGCTCGCCCTCGTTCTGGTGCAGCGTCTTGCGCGTCTGCTCGAGCGTCGCGTGCGCCTCGGTGCGGAAGGCCAGGAACACGGACGTCACCGCCCAGCCGAGCACGATGAAGAAGGCCGTGAAGATGCCCGTCGACCACTCCATGGCGCTCAAGCCCGGGCGCGAGGTGCCCAGCGGGTAGAAGACGAGCGGCGTCAGGATGCTCAGGACGGAGAAGCCCAGCCCGAGCCTCCACCCCAGCAGGTAGACGGACATGACCGGGACCAGCACGCTCGCCGCATGCGTGGCCATGGCCAGCATGTCCAGGGAGAGGGAGTTGAAGAGGATCGACGCCCACAGGAAGCCGCACAGCAACAACGCCGGCAGGCGGGGCGAGGCGCGCCAGCGCAGCAGCGCCAGCAACCCGAGGAAGAACCCACCGGACAGCGCGCTCGGCACGCCCAGGCTCCACGCGTATGGAGTGAGCTGCAGCAGCCCGGTGAACACCACGGAGCCCCCGAGCATGCACAGGCACAACGCGACCACCATCCGCGCCCGGCTCAGCTCCAGGGGCGGGCCCCGGCGGAGGGACTCCGGGATGAAGGAGTCCAGCCGGTCCACGAGCCGCACCCAGCGCGCGGCGAGCCACGCCAGCCGCCCCTGCCGCACCGTGCGCCCGCTGTCTCCGCCCCCCCCGGTGTCCTCGCTCGGCATCATCCTCTCCCGGGTTGAATGCCGGGGACTATGCCGCAACCGGGCCCGGGAAGGAGAACGGACAGGCGACTCCCTGCTCAGGAGGCGAGCACGTTCCTCGACTCGGCGGCATGCTCACCCAGCGGGAGCAGCAGGGAGAACGTCGTGCCCACGCCCTGCTCGCTGCGCACGCGCAGCTCCCCTCCCATCTTCTGCACCAGCGAGTGGCTGATGGACAGCCCCAGCCCGGTGCCCGAGCCCGCAGGCTTGGTGGTGAAGAAGGGATCGAAGATGCGCGGCAGCACCTCGGGAGGAATCCCGTGGCCGGAGTCCGACACGTCCACGCGCACGAAGCCGCCCTCGCGCGTGGTGCGCACGCGCAGGGTGTGGCGCTGCGGCGAGCCGGGCTGCATGGCCTGGATGGCGTTGATGACCAGGTTGAGGAACACCTGGCTGAGCCGGCTCTCGCAGGCGAACACGGGCGGCAGCTCGCCGTCGTAGTCCTTCTCCAGCGTCGCGGTGCGCTTGAGCTCGGCGTGGGCCATGCGCAGCACGAAGTCGAGGCTCGCGTTGACGTTCACCGGCGCCAGCGCGTTGTCCGGAGCGTGCGAGAAGAAGCTCATGTCGCGCACGATGTCCCGGATGCGCTTGCAGCCATCCAGCGACTCGGAGAGCACCTCCTTGGCCTCGACGAGCAGATCCGCCAGGTGCGCCGGGAAGCCGGGCACCGCCGCCAGTTGCCGCTCCAGGTCCTCGCGCCAGCCCTGCAGGTAGCCCAGGTTGGAGAGCACGTAGGCCATGGGGTTGTTGATCTCATGGGCGATGCCCGCCGCCAGCGCCCCCACCGAGGCGAGCCGGTCATTCTGGATGCTCTGCTGCTCCAGCCGCCGCCGCTCGGTGAGGTCATGCCCCACGAGCAGCAGGCGCCGCCGCGAGCCCACCTCCTGGAGCGAGGCGGCGAAATCCAGCGCGACACGCTCGCCCCGCGCCGAGCACAGCCCCAGGTTCTCCAGGCGCACGGTGCCCCGCGCGAGCAGGGACTGGAGCGAGCGCCGCAGCGGCTCGCGCTCGTTCTCCGGCGCCAGCGCCTCGAAGGAGGCGCCGAGCAGCTCCGAAACGCCACGGCCCAGCAGCCGCTCGGCCACGGGGTTGAGCTCGACGACCCGGCCCGCCTCGTCGAGCAGGAAGACGGCATCGCCGGAGGACTCCAGCAACTGGCGGTTGCGCGCCTCGGTCTGCTTCACCTGCAGGCGCAGCTTCAGGAGCAGCTCCACCTGCCGCTTGAGCGCGAGCAGGTTGCGGCGCTGCGGCTCGCTCATCACGCGCGGCTCGCGGTCGATGACGCACAGCGTGCCCAGGACGAAACCATCCTCGGACAGGATGGGGGCCCCGGCGTAGAAGCGGATGTGGGGCGCCCCGGCCACCAGCGGGTTGGCGGCGAAGCGCGCGTCCTGGGAGGCGTCCTCGACCACCAGCACCTGCTCGCGCTCGATGGCGAAGGTGCAGAAGGAGACACAGCGCTCCGTCTCGCGCACCCCGGGCAGGCCCACGCTCGCCTTGAACCACTGCCGGTCGCGGTCCACCAGGCTGATGAGCGCGATGGGCACACCGCACAGCTCCGCCGCCAGCTGCACGAGGTCGTCGTACTCGGACTCGGGAAGCGTATCGAGGATGTCGTAGCGATGAAGAGCCTGCAGGCGCTGCTCTTCGTACAAGAGACCGGGAGGCAACATGACCGTCTTGATCTGCATCACCTCCCGGGATGCGGCAGTGCCCCGGCACCTCAGTGTGGAAAGGACGACACTGCACCAGTGTGTCCTTCAACACAGACGGAGTAGCCCGGCTGAAGTCCGCCACCTCCGCCGCATGGAGGGCAACAGAGCAGGCATCCCTCTCACCTTCCGAGAAACGCGCGGGGCTCAGCGGACGGAGACCTCGAGGTTGGCGGCCTCGACGCGGCAGGTGCCGTTGGTGGAGTCCGCGTCACGCGCCAGCTGCAGCCGCATCTCCTGGTGGCCGGTGACGGGCTCGGTGCGCTGCATCGCCGACACGTAGGTGGGCAGGGACTCCGAGCCATCCGCGGGCGCCTGCACCTTGATGCGCTCGATGAAGAAGGGGCCCTCGTAGCCGGTGAAGAGGTGGCAGATGACCACGCCGCCCCCCGGGCGGGACGCGGAGACGCGCGCGGTGAGGAGCACCCGCACCCGCGTGGACACCGTCGTCTCGAACGACGTCACCACCTCCGGCACGTCGACGAACATGTTGGAGGTGGCCTTCGCGGCCACCACGCTCTGCGCGGCGTAGTACATGCGGAAGCCCGGGCCGGCCGGGCCCTGCTCGCCACGAGGCCCCATCGGCCCCGGGGCGCCCGGCTCTCCCTGGGGGCCCACCTCTCCCGGGGCGCCCTTCGGCCCCATGGGCCCGCGCTCCCCCGTCAGCCCCTGCGGACCCGTGGGCCCCCGAGGCCCCTCGGGCCCCTGGGCGGACCCCGGCTCACAGGCCGACAGACATAGCAGCAACAACCCCCCGCTCAGCAGCGTGCGCTTCATGGTCCCATCCCCCTCGGTGTGTGTGCGGCGCCGCCCGTGCATCGGGGGCCGCCGCGCTCCCTGAAGAAGAGACCGGGGAGGGGATTTTTTGTGGGAACCGCTTTTTTTCGAGGCGGTTTTCAGCCGAAGCGGTGGTGCTGCCGGGTGTCGCGCATGAAGGCGTACACGAGCAGCGAGCAGAGGATGCAGCCCGACACGTACCAGAAGAACCACGTCTCATGGCCGGCCAGCTTGAGCCAGGTGCCCACGTACTCGGCCGTGCCGCCGAAGAGGGACACGGTGAGGGCGTAGGGCAGCCCCACGCCGAGGGCGCGGATGCGGGCGGGGAACAGCTCGGCCTTCACCACGGCGTTGATGGAGGTGTAGCCGGAGACGATGACGAGCGCGGCGAGCACCAGCAGGAAGGCGGTGAAGGCATCCCGCGTGCGCGTCAGCGCCGTGAGCAGCGGCACGGTGCACAGCGTCCCCATCACGCCGAACCACATCAGCACGGGCCTGCGGCCGACCTTATCCGAGAGCAGGCCGAACACCGGCTGCAGCAGCATGTAGAGGAAGAGGGAGGCGACGGAGATGAGCGTGGCCTGGTCCCGGGTGAGGCCCACCGAGTTGACCAGGAACTTCTGCATGTAGACGGTGTACGTGTAGAAGGCGAGCGTGCCGCCCATGGTGAGGCCGACGACGAGGGCCAGCTCCCGGGGGTGGCGCAGCAGCTCGCGCATGGGGTGGAGCTCCGTCTTCTTCGCCGCCTCGGCCTGGAAGGCCTCGGTCTCCACCATGTTGCGGCGCATGTAGAAGCCGAAGATGGCGAGCGCGGCGCCACACAGGAAAGGGATGCGCCAGCCCCATGCCTCGAGCTGCGGGCCGGTGAGCACCAGCCGCTGGAGCACCAGCAGCGTCACCGTGGCGAGCAACTGGCCCATGATGAGGGTGACGTACTGGAAGGAGCTGTAGAAGCCGCGGTGGCGCGAGGTGGCGACCTCGCTGAGGTAGGTGGCGCTGGTGCCGTACTCGCCGCCGAGCGAGAGCCCCTGGAGCAGCCGGGCCAGAATCAAGACGATGGGGGCCAGCACGCCGATGCGCTCATACGTGGGGCACAGGGCGATGATGAAGGAGCCCAGGCACATGAGCGTGACGGACAGGGACAGGGCGGCGCGGCGCCCGCGCAGGTCCGCGTAGAGGCCCATCAGCCAGCCACCCACCGGGCGGATGAGGAAGCCGAGCGCGAAGACTCCGGCGGTGTTGAGCTGCTCCACGATGGGGTTGTCGTGGGGGAAGAAGGACTTCGCGAAGTACAGCGAGAAGGCCGAGTAGATGTAGAAGTCGTACCACTCGATGAGGTTGCCCACCGAGCCGCCGAAGATGGAGAGCAGGCGCTGGCGCACGCCCGGATCAGCGGCGGACGAGGACGCGGTGGACGGGGACGCGAGGCTGGAGGGCTCCACGGACATCGCTCCCGTCAGTCCCGGGTGATGAACCGGACCGCGTCGGCGAGCGCGGCCACGAAGCCCATCTCCTGGATGGCGCGCAGCTCGCCGCCATCGAGCCATACGCCATGGCAGCGCTCGCACACGTCGAGCAGCACGTGCTGGTCGCGCTCGCTGCGCACCTTCTTCATGACCAGGCGGGGAGGGCAGCGGGGGCAGGCCAGCTCGCGCGTCTGGACCTCCTGCGAGGGCAGCGTGCGCCACTCGATGAGCCGCACGTTCACGGTCGACTCCAGCTGCCGCAAATGCTCCCCCTCGAGCCAATGCCCCTCGCATTGAGGGCACTGCTGAGCCTCGGTCCCCTCGAGGTGCACCTGGGTCATCACCTTGTCGCAACGTGGGCAATTCATGGTGGCTCCTACGGTATCAAGGCTCAAATCCAGAAGACGATGCCGCGCTCCTCGTCCGCGGGGCCCGCGCCGTGTCCGCCCTCCAGCAGCCAGCGGCGGTAGGACTCGATGTCCGCGTGGAGCAGGTCCGCCTCGGTGCCGGAGAAGACGCCGCCTCCGGGGCCGTTGAGCAGGCCCTCGCGCTGCACGCCCATGATGTCCACGTCCTGGCGGATGACCTGCGTGGTGTACCAGCGCACCAGCGGCATGAGCGCCCGCGCCACCAGCGAGCGCGGCAGGTCGAACGGGAGCCGGTAGCTGATGGCCGTGTAGACGAGGCTGTCCGTGGGGCCGATGGGCGTCACCTGCGAGTTGATGGCGAAGCCGCTGCGCTCGCCCCACATGTAGTCCACGCGGGTGATGTTGGGGACGAAGTAATGGTCCGTGTGGACCATGGGGAGGCCCCCCGGGTTGAAGATGCGGCCCAGCCCCGTGACGGTGTCGTTCTCCTGCTGGTACGTGACGAGCACGCTGCCGTCCGCGCGCTTCACGGTGGCCGGCACCCGCTTGCGCGCCGGGTCGCGGAACCATCCCCTGTGCACGAAGACGGTGTGCGGCACGTCCATGAAGTTCTCCACGAGGTTCGTCACCCCGTTGGGGAAGCGCGTGACCATGAAGTACACGGTCCATCCGGGCTGGCCCCAGTACGGCACGCGGAAGGCGGGGCGGCGGGCGCGCTTGGAGTCTCCGCCCATGAAGACGTAGACGAGCCCGTCCTGCTCCAGCGTGTCGAAGCGCTGCAGCTTCCCGAGGTCGCACGGGCGCACCTGGAGGCCCGCGCGTGCATGGCCCTGCGCATCGAGCGCCTCGCCGCACTGGCTCGGCCCGAGCGAGGGCACCTCCACCACCGCCCCCGAGGCGTCATACGTCCAGCCGTGGTACGGGCAGCCGATGCGGCCGTGGAAGACGTCTCCGGCGGACAGGCGCGCGTTGCGGTGCAGGCAGCGGTCTCGCAGGGCGGCGGGCCGGCCGTGCTCGTCGCGGAAGAGCACGAGGTTCGTCCCGAAGAGGGTGCGCGCCAGGGGCTTGCCCTTGGGGAGCTCGGTGGAGAGACAGGCGACGTACCAGAAGTCCTTGAGGGCGCCGCAGCGGGTGAGGTCGGCCTCGGCCTCGAGGTCCACGGCGGGCGTCGTGACGAGCGCGAGGTTCTGGGCGTCGAGTGGATTCCTCATGGCTGCTGCTGTCCTCGCTGGGAGAACCAGGCGGTCCAGCCGGCCTGGCGATGAAGATCGGTGGGCTTGATGTCACCGGCTCGCTGGCCGAGCGCGATGCAGCGGGCCTCGTAGCGGCGGGAGCCCTCGGTGACGCGGAGGGCGCGCACGGGCCCGAGCTGGCCAAGCTCGCGGGCATAGCGGTAGTGGTAGCCCTCGCACAGCGCGCGCTCGAGGGCCTGGGCGGCCTCGTGGAGGCGTGAATCGGGCACCTCGGTCTCGAGGAAGAGCCGGTAGGCCGGTGGGCCGTGGGGCTCCCACTCGGGGGCCACCATGGCGAAGGGCGGGCGCGGGCCGCCGAGTACCGCGGGCAGCAGGGCCTCGAGCACGGTGGAGACGCGGGTGGCGGCGAGCTTCTCGCCGACGAGGTCACTCACCGCATCGGCCCGGCCCATGAAGCGCAGGCAGGGCGTGGCATGGTGGAAGCCCTCGACGCGGACGAGGTCTCCGATGCGGTAGCGCAGCAGGCCGCCGGAGGTGGAGAGGAGCACGGAGTAGGTGCGCCCGGCTTCGAGCTCGTGCGCGAGCCGGGGACGCGCCTCGGGGTGCTCGGGGTCGAGGAACTCGAAGAAGTGGCTGCGGACGGCGAGCACGGGGGCGGGGGCACCGAAGAGGGGCAGCGTGACGACGCCCTCGGTGGCGAGCAGACCCTTGCCCTGGACCTCGACGCCGTGGAAGCGGCGGCAAGCGGGAGCGACGGAATGCGCGGCCTGGGCATCGGTCCACATGCTGAGCAGCGCGAGCCGGGGCCAGAGCATGCGCCCCTGGAGACCGGAGCGGAGTGCCTCACGAAGCACGCGGGCCCGCTCGGGCCGGGGAGAAAACCGCATCCGTGACAGCACCGCGTCCATCCCCACTCCGCCGACTCCTCCCTCTCCCCCCGGGAGAGGGTCGGGGTGAGGGTATCCGTCCCCGTCCTCCCCACCGTGTCCCCCACCGAGTCCCCGAGGAGGCCTGCACACCCCGCGCTCCAGGTCCTCGGCCAAGCGCTCCCCATGCCGCTCCAGTGCGTCCATGAGCAGCGTGAGGAAGCTCGGATTCCACACGCTCAGGAGCGCCAGCTCCTCACTGGCCACGAGGAACCACAGCGTCACATACCGGCACGACTCGACATCGGGCAGCCGGGCCACCGTCCCGGGCACGGCGAACACGCGCGAGAGCACCGGCTGCAGGAAGCTCGGGAAGTACGCCGAGTCATCCACGCTCCCCACCGGAATCCCTCCGGCTGTCCTCCCCTGCTTGCGTCCGATGGGCGAGATGGACCAGTAGCTCGGGCCCTCGCGGACCGCGGGGCGCGAGTGCAGCAGATCGAACAGCATGGGCGCGAGCGCGCGGTGGAACTCGTCGAGCAGCCCCCGCGTCACCGGGACGTACTTGGACGCCCCCGAGGAGCCTCCCGAGGGCTCGAAGCGGCTCACGGGCTCGCGGGTGAGGACGCGCGGCGTTCCCGCCTTGAGCGCCTCGATGTCCGGGAGCACCGAGTCCGGCGTGGAAATGGGCACCGCGTCCTGGAACTCGCGCGCGGTGCGGACACGGGAGAAGCCTGGGACTCGCGCGGCCTGGGTGGTGTCCCGCGTGGCCCGGAGGATGCGCGACAGGTTCTCGGACTGGGCCTGCTCGGGGCGCGAGAGCGCTCGGTGGAACAGGAGCGCCGAGGGCGCCTGGGCCGCCATGAGCCCCGCGAGGAGACGGCGTGAAGTCAGCATGGGTTCAACCTGGGACCCTCGGCACCCTCACCCCGTCCCTCTCCCGGAGGGAGAGGGGATATGGGGTCATGCCCTCACTCCCATCAGCTTCAGGCCTCGCCGCGTCCACAGGCGCACCTGCTTCATCGTCAGCTCCGTCAGCGCCCACAGCAGATCCCTCGCGCGGATCTCCGCCAGGCACACCAGCTCCTCCCCTTCCACGTGCGCGGGGTTGCTCCTCGCGAAGAAGGCGATGTGCGGATGCGCCGCCGCCTCCCGGTCGATCGGCGACACCCCGTCCCGCACCCGGTAGTGCGAGCCCGCGAAGCGCACCGTTCCCCTCTTCCCGTCGTACTGCTCGCCGAACCAGCGCCCCGCCAGCGCCCTCAGGAACGACACCCGCTCCGGCGGCGCCTCCCAGTCGTGGCGCGGCAGCGTGCGCGGGAAGTGGTTCACCGCCAGCAGGTACGTCTTGTAACCCGCGCTCAACAACAGCCAGAGCAGCGGACGCAGGGGGCGGCGCAGCTTGCGCGCCATCATGAAGCGCCCGAAGCGCACCTGCAGCTCCTTCTGGCCCCAATAGTCCGGGTGGATGACGGTGTCTCCCGAGAAGACGACCTCCACCGCCCGCCCTTCCACCTGCTCCTCCGAGACGCGCAGCGTGCTGAAACCCACCAGCTCGCCCGAGCGCCTCGCGGACAGGAGGATCACATACTGCTTGTCGGCCAGGTCCCTCGCGAAGCGCTCGGCGCTGACGCCCGCGTAGCACACCTGCATCAGCGCGAGCATCTGCGCGCGCTGGTGCTCGGTGAGCGACTCGCGCGAGACGGTGGCTCCCTTCAATGCGGAGAACATCGGACTCCTTACCTGCTGCCGCGCAGGCCCGCGGTGGCAGCGGGCTGCGAAATGACGTGGTAGCGGTCGGCGTCGAGCTGCACGGTCTGCACCTCGCCGCCATACCAATGAATCGAGGCCGTCACCGGGCCCGCATGGCGCCCCAGTCCGAAGTGCAGGCGCGGATCCGCCGAGGCACTGAGGCCTCCCAGCAACCCCACCTCCCGCACCTGCTCCACGCGCTTGCCGCCCTCCTCGTAGGACACGACGACGCGCGTGCCCACCGCCCCCCGCGCCGTGCGCTGCCCGTCTCCCACCAGGGACAGGCCCACGAAGTGCGCCGCGTCCTTGCCCGCGCCGTCGCGCAGGGTGTTGCGGTAGACGGACGCGGGCCCGTGCTGGTTGGTGATGACGGCATCCACGTCCCCGTCGTCGTCCAGGTCCGCGAGCAGCACGCCGCGCGAGTTGTCCGGGTCATCCAGCCCCAGCTCCTTCGCCACGTCCACGAAGTGGCCGGGCTGCTCGTCCCCGAGGTTCAGGTACGCGCGGCGCGGCTCGTTCGGGTAGATGACGCGCCCGCGGATGTCGCCCCACTTGTCCGCGTACGTGTGCACCTCGGGGCCGGACTGCATCAGCTTGTGGTTGACGTACCAGTAGTCCTTGCGGCCCGAGTCGTAGAGGTGGTCCAGCCGGTCGTCGAGGTGGCCATTGGCCTGCACGATGTCGGGCCAGCCGTCGTTGTCGAGGTCCCCCGCCGCCGCGCCCCAGCCGAAGCGCCGCTCGTTGAGCGCCCCGCGGAACGTCGCCTCGTCCTTGAGCTCGGGGACGAACGCGTCCTTCCCCGGGTACGCCATCCACAGCAGGCTGCCCTCGGCCTGCAGCGCGTGGTGCACGTTGGACACATAGACGTCCAGCCACCCGTTGCGATCGAAGTCCGCCACGGTGGAGTTCATCCCCTTGTACGTGTCCTTGCCCACCTCCCCGAACAGCTTGCCCACCACCCGGCGGAAGTGCTTGCCCTGCTCGTTGAGGTACAGCTCATCCGGGCCGAAGTCGTTGGCGATGTAGAGGTCCGTCCACCCGTCCTGGTTCAGGTCCACCGTGCTCACGGCGAGCGACCAGCGCGTCTCCTTCAGCCCCAGCGCCACCGAGTCCAGCTTCTCGAAGGTGCCATCGCCCCGGGCGCGGTAGAGCACGTTGAGGCCGCCGTTGTCGGCGTTGTGCCAGCCGTTGTGGAAGAAGCGCAGCATGCGCCGGTCGCCGGGGTACTCGGGCGGCGGCAGCTGGAAGAAGTTGAACGGGGTGGGCGTGGCGTAGTCCGGCAGGTGCGTGGTGAGCGCGTTGGCCACGAAGAGGTCCAGGTGCCCGTCCCGGTCGAAGTCGAGCAGCGTGACGGCCATGCTCACCGAGTGGTCCCCTACCCCGGCCCGCGTGGTGACGTCCTCGAAGGAGGCGGTGCCCGTCTCGCGCAGCAGGTTGCGCAGCAGCTTCGAGGGCCCGAAAGCCACCGCCACCGCCAGGTCCTGGTCCCCGTCCCCGTCGTAGTCCACGAAGGTGCCACCGGCGGCCGCGCCCTCGGTGGTGTAGCTCGCGGCGATGTGCTCCAGCGCGGGCACCTTCACGCGCTCGAAGCGCAGGTCCCCCAGGTTGCGGTAGAGCGCCGCCCGGTCCCCGTCCGACTTGAGCGGATGCGTGAGGAAGAGGTCCACCTTCCCATCGCCGTCGAAGTCTCCGGCGGCCACCGCGTCGCCCACGCTCAGCACCCACTTGGCCACGTGCAGCACGCGCGGGTCCACCTTCGACAGCACGTCCCCCATCGTCGAGCCGAGCCCCGTGTGCGAGGCCTCCAGCCGCTGCATGTGGAAGGGCAGCGGGCGCGACTGCACGGAGGGCGCCACCACGAGGAAGTAGCCCGCGGCCAGCGCGGCCCCGAGTCCGCCCACCGCCCCGAAGCGCTTGAGCGGCCCCGGCGAGAAGACGGCGCCCAGGTACGCGCGAGGCCCGCGCTTCCACAGCGCGCGCGCGTGCAGGAAGACGAAGCGCGCCGTGGCGCAGGTGAGGGCCGCGTAGAAGAAGGTGAAGACGCTCTCCTTGAGGTGGAGCACCAGGTCCACCAGCGTGAGGGCGAGCGCCAGGAGCACCTGGGCCCGGGGCGTCTTCGGAGACGTGCCCGGGTCGGTGATCATGTAGAAGGTGAAGATGAAGAAGGCCGGTGCGCCGAGCGTGCCGAGGAAGAGCACCTCGGGCGGCAGGTGGTGGCGCAGGATGTACGCGCGCAGGCCCGTCTGCAGCGCGTAGAAGAAGAGGAAGCTGAGCACCAGCCAGGTGCGGCCCACGCGGAAGAAGAAGAGCACCAGCGCGGCCATGACGATGAAGGCCGAGAGCGCAATCTCGCCATTGGCCCACTGGTAGGCCGGCGCCGCGGTGATGAGCTCGCGGGTGAAGAGCAGCGAGGTGGCCACGCCGAACATCGACGGGTTGAAGACGTGGCGGCCCTCGTACGTGAGCACGTACTTGGAGCCGATGGTGAGCCACACCGGCAGTAGCAGCAGCCAGCTGGAGTGCGAGTAGTTGAGCAGCAGCGCCAGCGAGCAGCACGAGATGTAGCCGCTCAGCGGCACCACCTTCTCGCGGCGCAGCAGCCAGCCCAGGCCCGCGTCCAAGGCGCTGCCGCTCGCGACGATGGCCAGCATCTGCCACGGGTTGCGGTTGAAGCCGAAGAAGGAGAAGCCCAGCACGCCATAGAGCGTGAGGATGGCCGCGAAGGGGATGCGCGCGTCGTTCCACCGGGGCCACACCCAGCCCCAGCGCTCGACGCGGGGCGCCGTGTGCACCTCGGTGCCCACCGGCACCGGGTGTGCCACTGCCTGCTCAGCTCTCATGGAATGCGCCTCCGAGCGCGCACCGAGAGTGCCCGCCCCCTGCCTCTCTGTCCAGGACGGGCGGGGGGCTTGCATGTCCCCCCGGGTGCCTGCCCACCATCTCGACGATTCCCATGCGTCCCTCCTCGTGCGCGCCCCTCATTGCAAACTCCGGGCACCTCCCGCTCCGCGCTCCCGTTCCCCTGGAGTTGCTGGGCCGCGCCACCGTGCCCGGCCTGCTGCGCCTCGCCGCCACGCAGTGGGCGTGGATCTGCCTGTGCTGGGTGGTCATGGCCTGGGTGCCCGCGGTGGCGCCGCTGCTCGCGCTGCTCATCGCCGGCCGGCTGCACGCGCTCGGCGTCGTCCTGCATGACGCCATCCACCTGCCCTGGCGCCACTCGGGCCCCGGCCTCCGGCTGCTCGCGCTGCTCGCCGGCTACCCCGTCGCCACCACGCTCGAGGCCATGCGCTACCACCACCTGCGTCACCACCGCGACGCGGGCCTGCCCTCGGACCCGTACCGGCGGCCTCCCGCGAGCCCCTGGCGCCAGCTCGCCGTGTGGCTGCGCGTCTGCCCCATCCTCCCCTTCTGGGTGCTGCGCGGCCCCCTCGGGCTGCTCGCCTGGCTGCTGCCCTCGCTGCGCAACCCGTACGCGCGGCTCTTCCTCCAGGACCGCTCCGGCCAGGATCTCACCCACCACCCCGAGGTGCTCGGCTGCGCCCGCGCCGAGTCCGGCCAGGTCCTCTTCCACCTCGTGGTGCTCGCCGCCGCCCTGCGCTGGCCCTCGGCGGTGGGCCTCGGCTACGGGCTGCCCTTCCTGCTGACTTCGGGGCTGTGCGCGTGGCGCTTGCTCGCCGAGCACACGCCCAGCACGGTCCAGGGGCGCACCCTGCGTGACGTGCTCGCGTGCACCTCGGACCATGGGCTCGGCTGGGTTGGCCGGTTGCTCACCGCGCCCCTCCACGTCGGCTGCCACGTGGTGCACCACCTGCATCCCCAGGTGTCCCTGCACCACCTGCCCCGGCTTCGCGACTGGTACCGCCTGCGCTACCCTGACCTCTACCCCCTCCCGCGCCGTCCTTGATGCTCTCCCCGCTCACCCGCGTCCTCATCCTCGCCCTGCTGGGCCTGGCCGTACTGCTCGGCTTCCTCTTCTGGCGCAGACAGAACGTCCAGGCGGCTCGCGGCGGCCGCATCTCCCCGCCCAAGCTCGCCTGGCTCTTCTACGCCATCTTCCTCTGGTTCCTCCTCTGCCCCCTGGTGGCGCTCGACGCCGCCGTGCACCCCGGCCTGCGCATGGTGCTCGGCAGCTTCGGCGCCTGCATGTGGGTGCGCGGCGCGGCCGAGATGTACATGCTCTACGTCTCCCATAACTGGAAGCCGCCCTACGGCATCGGCCATGACGTGCTGTGCATCTTCCTCGTGCTCGGTGGCCTCTCCTGGTACCAGCTCCACCGCGACGGCCCGCCCTCGCGCCTGGATGTCTGGGCCCTGTCGCTGATCGCCCTGGTGCTGGTGAGCCTCTTCGTCGAGGTGATGTACGCCACGCTCTTCTTCCAGGCCGTCGAGGGGCACACCACGGGTGAGGACGGCATCTGGTTCGCCGACGAGGAGCAGGCCCGCTTCCGCCGCATCAACCGCATCACCCTCGCCTGCAACATTCCGCTGTACGCGGGACTGGGCGGACTGCTCGCCGTGGCCCTTGGATTCGCGGTATAGGCACCGCCCCGCTTCCTCCCAGGCCGGTGCGAGGAAGCGCGCACGCACCACCTCGGGGGACATTCACATGACGCTCAAGACGCTCGCTTCCACCGCCACCCTTCTGCTCGCGCTCTCGCCGCTCTCCATCGCCTCGGCGCAGTCTTCCGTGGAGACCTTCGTCTTCGAGACGGTGGACAGCTATGAGCTGCTCTCGGGCGCCTACCAGCTCACCGTCACCGGCATCCTCCAGGGCGAGGCGGCCCCGAGGACCATCGCCATCGTCCCCACCAGCCTCACCAGCACGGCGTACGACGCGCGCGTGCGCTCGTGCGAGCGCATGGCGCTGATGGCCATGAGCAAGCCGGGCCAGTACTTCTTCGAGCTGCGGCGCTTGGGGACCAGCCAGCCCCTCCAGGGCTGCAAGCTCACGCGCCGCTAGTCCTCCCACCCGACACGGACCCACGGAGGGGACGACCATGATGCGATGGATGTGGCTGGCGCTCGCGCTGGCGCTCGGGGGCATGCAGCTCGGCTGTGAGCCGCCGGAAGTGGAATCGAAGAAGGACAGTGA
Source organism: Archangium gephyra (assembly GCF_042230915.1). Taxonomy (GTDB): domain Bacteria; phylum Myxococcota; class Myxococcia; order Myxococcales; family Myxococcaceae; genus Archangium; species Archangium gephyra_B. Next base: position 11,308,613 of record NZ_CP102578.1, read on the forward strand.
CGGAGACGGAGTCGCGGACAGCGAGGACTGTGACGACACCTCGCGCCTGGCCTGGCGGCGGGTGGAGGCCTACGCCGACGAGGACAAGGACGGGCACGGCAGCGGCGCCGCGCAGTGGTACTGCACCGGGGCGAGCCTGCCCTCGAGCACCGCCGCCACGGCGGATGACTGCGCGCCCCAGGACGCCACGCGCTGGCGCCAGGTGACGGGCACCTCCTACGCCGACGCGGACCGGGACGGCGTGTTCTCGGGCACGGCGGCCGGCACCTGCCTGGGCCCGGACCCGGCGGCCTACTCGCAGACGCCGGGCACGGACTGCGATGACGCGGACTCGAAAGTCTGGCGCATGGCCTCCCTGTACAAGGACGAGGACGGCGACGGGTACGAGGGCGGCGAGGCCGTACAGCGCTGCATCGGCACCTCGGCGCCCTGGGACTACTCCGAGACCTCGCGGGACTGCGCGCCCCAGGATGCCACGCGCTACCGGCTGATGGACTACACCTACCGGGACGCGGACGGAGATGGCGCCACCATCTACGAGAATGCCCAGGTGTGCACCGCCTGGCTGCTCCCCTCGGGCTACTCCCACACCGCCGGCTCCCGCTCGGACTGCGACGACACCCGCGCCGACCGGTGGCAGACGGCCCTCGTGTACCGCGATACCGATGGGGATGGCATCGGCAGCGGGGAGCTGGTGCAGCGCTGCCTCACCTCCACTCCGGAGCCCGGCTACTCCTACGCCGGGAACGACTGCGCCCCGGAGGATCGGACGCTCTGGTCGAACACGTACTACTCCTGGCGCGACACGGACGGTGACGGCGCCTTCAAGGCCGAGGGGGGCTACCTGTGCACCGGCTCCACCCTGCCGCCCGGCTATTCCGACTCGTGGCCCGCCACCCTCGACTGCGACGACACCAACGCCTCGCGGCAGATCTCCTGGACCGTCTTCCCGGACACCGACAACGACGGGGTGGGCTCCGGCACCAGCGTGACGATGTGCACCGGTACCACCCGGCCGGCGGGCTACTCGACCTCGGGCGACGACTGCTCCCCCGAGGACGACTCGCGCTGGCAGGGCTTCACCTACCTGTACCGCGATGCCGACGCGGACTCGTACACCGTGTCCTCCAGCGGCTCGCTCTGCACCGGCGCCAGCATTCCCGCCGGCTACACCAACACGGCCAGGGGCGACGACTGCGACGACTCGCGCGCGGACGTGTACCAGAGCCTCCAGGGCTACGTGGACGAGGACGGAGATGGCGTGGGCACCGGCACCGCCTCCACCTTCTGCACCGCCGGCGCCCTTCCCGCGGGCCAGGCCTCCTCGGGCACCGACTGCGCCCCCAGCGATGCGCGCAGCTGGCAGAGCCTCGCCTTCAAGTACGTGGACGCCGATGGCGATGGCCGCACCGTCCCCTCCTCGGGCTTCGTCTGCACGGGCAGCACCCTTCCCGCGCCCTACGCCACCACCGCCACCGGCAACGACTGCGACGACACCCACGCCGCCCTCTTCGTCTGGCGCGTCCTCTACCCGGACAAGGATGGGGATGGGGTGGGTGTCCCACCTCGCGTCGTCCTCTGCCTCGACGACGGCCCCGTCCCCCCCGGCTACTCCATCTACGGGTTCGATCCGGACGACACCCGGCCCGGCGTGACGGCCGCCGAGGAGCCAGAGCTAGAAGCCCTGCTTCTGGACGAATGAGGAACCGCTTTTCTCACAAAAAAAGAAAAGCGCGACCTCTCCGACCTGTTCCCGTTCCAGAGAATATCTGCTAATACTGCGCTCAACGCAAAATTCTAGGAACCCGGTAGCCCGCCCATGTCGGACAGAGGGGCATGGCAGGCTGCCAGCATGACGGTGATGGGGAGGCTCCGGGCACCCCCACCCGTAGCCCACCGTCATGGCCGTAGCTCCCCGTTCACCCCCTGGAAGGACGGAAGATGAAGGCCTCGTTTCTCACGAACCGCGTGACCCGCACGTTGATGATGGGCTTGTGCTTGATGGCGGCCCCCGCCGCCCAGGCCACCAGCGTCAAGGTGCTGGATCCGCGGCTGTCCACCGTGAAGCCCACCAGCCCCGAGCTCGAGCCGGAGACGCCGGTGCAGCGCCTGGTGGTGAAGTTCCACGAGGGCACCCGGGTGCGTGTGCGGGGCGGCACGCTGCGGGTGATGTCCGCCGAGCGCAACCCGGCCGAGCACGGACGCATGAAGCGGCGCGGGCTGTCCGAGAACACGGTGCGGGTGGACCTCACGTCCGCCCTGAGGGTGATCGCCCAACTGCCGCGCATGGGCCCGCCGGGGCGGCTCTTCCGCCAGGACGAGCTCACGCTGGCCGAGCGCAAGCGCCTGGCCGAGGAGCGCAGCGGCAAGGAGCAGGCGGACCTGGACCTGTACTTCGAGGTGCCGCTGGTGCCCGGTACGCGCGCCGGGGACGTGAACGAGCTGTTGATGCAGCTCAACGCGCTGGAGAGCGTGGAGATCGCCTACGCCGAGGCGGCCACCGAGCTGGCCCGGTTCGACGTGAGTGCGGTGGGCGCCATGTCCACGGAGTACGAGGCGCAGCAGGGCTACCTGGACGCGGCCCCCGCTGGCATCGACGCGCGCTACGCCTGGACGGTGCCGGGGGGCACGGGCACGGGCGTGAAGATCGTCGACGTGGAGGGGGCCTGGAACGGCTCGCACGAGGATCTGCCGCGCTTCTTCTACGTGGGTGGCGTGCAGTTCAATGATGCGGGCTGGCGCAACCACGGCACCGCGGTGATGGGGGTGATGGTGGGCCAGGCCAACGGCTACGGCGTCACCGGCATCGCGCACGGGGCGCAGGTGGGCAACGAGGGCATCGCCGGCCAGAGCATCGCGAGCGCCATCAACCACGCGGCGCTGGCGGCGGGCAAGGGCGGCGTCGTGCTGCTGCAGCTCCAGGCGCGTGGGCCGCGCAGCGCGCGCGACTGCACCTGCAACACCAGCCAGTGCGACGAGGTGCCGCTGGAGTACTGGCGGGCCAACTTCGACGCCATCGCCCAGGCCACCGCCAGCGGCGTGCACGTGGTGGAGGCGGCCGGCAACGGCAGCGTGGACCTGGACTCGCCGGTGTACCGCGGCGCGTTCGATCGCTCGGTGCGTGACTCGGGCGCCATCTTCGTGGGCGCCGCGACCTCCGACACGCACGCCCCCATGTGCTGGACCAACCACGGCAGCCGCGTGGACCTGCACGCCTGGGGCGAGAACGTCGTGACGCTGGGCTACGGAGACCTCTCCGGCTCGGCCGAGGACCGGTGGTACACGGGCAGCTTCAGCGGGACCTCCAGCGCGGCCCCCATCGTGGTGGGCGCGGTGGCCAACCTGCAGGGCATCGCCCACGCCACCGGGATGGGCCCCCTGGAGCCGCGCGCCCTGCGCGAGCTGCTGCGCGCCACCGGCACGCCCCAGTCCTCCAGCTCCAAGCAGATCGGCTCCATGCCGGACCTGCGCGGCGCCATCCCCCAGCTGCTCTCCCGGTGAGCATGTCCCGGCCCGCGGCTCGCCCTCGAGCCGCGGCCCCCGGGCTTACGCCGAGAGCGCTTCCTCTTCTCCGTAGATGAGCCAGCGCTTCGCGGCCTGGTCGTCGGAGAAGCGGCGGAGGATCTTGTCCGTCCCGCTCTCGCGCGCCACCCGGTTGAGCTGCAGCGCGGACAGCGGGCTCTCCACCATCTCGGCCACCCGCTTCACGCCGTTCTGGATGCCGAACTGCTGCACGTCCCGGAGCATCTCCGCCACGGGCGGCGCCGAGGGCCGGAACGTCCGCATGTCCGCCTTGATGTAGATGTCCCGCCCGGCCAGTGCCAGCGTGGCGGCTCTCAGCTCCTCGACGAACCTCGTCATCTCCTCCGGGCGGATGAGCCCATCCAGGACGAGTTCGATGATGGTGTGCTGTTGATCGACGTCGATCCTGTACACGGCCACGCTCCTTCCGTGAGGGGGGAACAGAGGGAGAAGGGGAGATTGAAGCGGGGACGAGCCTACCATTCCCTCCCCCGCGCACGGCGGCCCCCTTCCTGCCCTGTCGGGTAGTCAGCTTGTTTCCAAGAGGGCGAGCAACAGCTCCAACCCTCGCGCCGCCGCCGCCCGGCGGATCGCCGCCCGGTCCCCCGTGAAGACGTGCCGCTCACACAGCGACGTGCCGTCGCTCCGGACGGCCGCGAGGTAGACGAGCCCCACCGGCTTGGCCGCCGAGCCCCCCGAGGGGCCCGCGATGCCCGTCTCCCCGAGCGCCATGCCAGCATGGGAGTGGGCCAGCGCGCCCCGGGCCAGCGCGAGCGCCACCTGCTCGCTGACCGCACCGTGGGCCACCATCAGCTCCACCGGGACGCCGAGCTGCTCCGTCTTGGCCTCGTTCGAGTAGGGGACGAAGCCGCGCTCCACCACCGCCGAGGCCCCGGGGAGATCCGTGAGGCACGCGGACACGAGGCCTCCGGTACTGGCCTCGGCCAGCGCCAGCCGCACGCCCGCGCTCCGGCAGGCCTCCAGCACCCGGCGCGCCCGCTCCTCCAGCAAGGGCTCCATGGCTCAGCGGCCCGCTTCCGTCGTGGCACACAGCACCGTCACCAGCGTCTCCTCCTTGTAGCCCACGCCCACGTAGCCCGGCCCCGGGCGGATGTGCACCGCGGGGTGCGGGAAGGACCAGCCCCCCGCGAGCCTGGAGGCCGGCGCCGGTGAGAAGCCCGCCGTCCACAGCCGCCCGGCCCACGTCTCCACCCGCTCGTGCCGCTCGTAGCGCTGCGAGTCGTCCACCGCGCCGAGGATGTCCTCGAACTCGCGGCCGAAGAAGAGCTTGATGCCGTTGCGCTCGCGCTCGGGCAGGCCCAGCTCGTCCACCAGCTCGAAGTTGTGGGAGAAGTGGTGCCAGGCATTGTGGAAGCGCTGGGACAGCGAGTCGGTGGCATGGTCCGAGTTCGGCTCGACCAGCACCACGGCGGCGGGCTCCACCGCGCGCAGGCGGTGGAAGATGTCCTGCCGGTCCACGCCCGCGGCCATGTGGTGCAGCGCGAAGGCCGCGTGCACCAGGCGCGGCCCGGGCAGGTCGCGCAGCAGGCCCCAGTCGTCCTCGTCGAGCGCCTCGATGACCTTGGGGATGCCCAGGAAGCGCAGGGTGATGCCGAGCTCCCCGGCCGTGGCCCTCAGCGCCGCCTCCGCCTGGCGCAGGCTCTGGGGATCGGGCTCCACGCCCACCACGGTGAGCCGCCGGAGCGCCGCGCCGGACTCCGCCAGCCCGCGCAGCAGCGCCACCTCCTGCCGCCCCGTGCCCAGGCCCACGTCGATGAGCGTGGCCTCCTCCCGCTCCGCGAGCAGCCCGCGCAGCAGCTCGTTGGCGATCCGCCCCGCCAGCCCCACCATCGGCAGCCGCTCGGCCACCAGGTTGAAGAGGGAGATCTGCGGCAGCTCGAAGCGCCGCAGGTAGAGGTTCATCTGCTGCGCGTCGCCCACGCCCACCCGCCGGGCGAGCGCCGCGGCGAAGAGGAAGTACTGCATGTCCTCGGGCACCGCGTCCACGTCCAGCCGCCGGGTGAGCGCCCCCAGCGAATGGCGGGCCGCGGCCGACTGGCCCGACTGGAGCTCCTCCAGCGCGCGGGTGAGCAACGAGAATTTCTCCGAACGCACGTCTGCACCCTCCACCCCCCCCGCCAGGCCGATTAGCAGATTCTTCCTGGCTTCAGGGGATTACGTCTATCCCGGGTATGTATCGACCCCGTCCGACGTCCTTCCCGCTGAAGGGGACTTGATGCAGGGAGCTCCGGTTGGATCCGGAAGATGCACTACCGGCGGCGGCGCCCCCCACCGCCGAAGGCGATGAGCAGCACGCCGCCCACCACGCCCGCGGCGCCGAGGGCCAGGTCGCGCTGAGTGCGCTCGGTGTATCGGCCAGTGAATGTCTCCATGGCGCGCTCCGGGAGCGAGCCGGTGGCGCGGTAGGCGCTCACCAGGAAGAAGGTACCGGCGACGACGAGCATGAATCCCACGATGCGGGCGATTCCCACGGCGTTTCCCCTCGATGGTGTTGAACGGGCCGGGGGCTCCCGGCGCCGCGCGCAGGTTAGTGCGGAACCGGCCCCTCGGGGGTAGCTTCCGCGCACATGGCGACCTCCCTCCTCGAGACCTTCCTCACCCGCGCCCGCCAGAGGCCGGAGCGGCCCGTCCTGGACTTCGAGCAGCAGCGCTTCACCGCCGGCCCGCTCGCCGGCCGCGTCGCCGCCTTCGCCAGCGCCCTGCAACGCCGGGGGCTGAAGCCCGGGGAGCGCGTGGCCCTCTTCCTGGAGAACAGCCCCGCCTTCGTCATCGCCTACCTGGGCACGCAGTACGCCGGGGGCGTCGTCGTCCTCGTCAACACGCAGTACCGCCAGGTGGAGCTCGGCCACATCCTCTCCGACGCCGGGGCCCGCGCCTGCGTCACCGGGGCCGCGGGCGCCGCCGAGCTCGCCCCGCTCAAGGCGCAGCTCCCCGCGCTGGAGTGGCTCGTCACCGTGGAGCCGCCCGGCGCTCCCGTGCCGTGGCCCGCCGTGGACTTCGACGCGCTCCTCGCCGAGGGCGACGCCAGCGCCACCCTGCCCCTGCCCCGGGGCGAGCAGCTCGCCGTGCTCGGCTACACCTCGGGCACCACCGGCCGCTCCAAGGGCGCCATGCTGCTGCACCGCAACCTGCTCGCCAACGTGCGCGCCGTCACCGAGGCCTGGCGCTGGACGGAGCACGACAGGCTCCTGCTCACCCTCCCGCTCTTCCACACCCACGGCCTCATGGTGGGCCTGCACGGCACGCTCTACTCCGGCGGCAGCGTGGACCTGCGCCGCCGCTTCGCCGCCCCCGAGGTGCTCTCCGCCCTTCAGGAGGACGCTTCACTGACGATGTTCTTCGGCGTGCCCACCATGTACGGCCGGCTCGTCGAGGAGGCCCGCCGCACCGGCGTGCGCCCGCGCCCCCTGCGGCTGCTCGTCTCCGGCTCCGCCCCGCTCAGCCCCCAGCTCTTCCACGACGTGGAGGAGACGTTCGGCCAGCGCATCCTCGAGCGCTACGGGATGACGGAAACCATCATGAACACCACCAACCCCTACGAGGGCGAGCGGCGCCCCGGCACCGTGGGCATGCCCTACCCCGGCCAGGAGGCCCGCGTGGTGGACGTGCGCACCCGCCAGCCGCTGCCGGACGGGGAGACGGGCGAAATCGAGGTGCGCGGCCCCCACGTCTTCGCCGGCTACTGGCAGCGTCCGGACGCCACCGCCGAGTCCTTCGACGCCGAGGGCTGGTTCCGCACCGGAGACCTCGGCCTGCGCGACAGCGACGGCTACTTCCAGATTACCGGCCGCGCGCGCGAGCTCATCATCAGCGGCGGCTTCAACGTGTACCCGCGCGAGGTGGAGGAGGTGCTCGCCACCCACCCGGGCGTCGCCGAGGTGGCGGTGCTCGGCCTGCCAGACCCCGACTTCGGCGAGCAGGTGGTGGCCGTCGTCGTCCCGCGCGCCCCCGCTCCCGCGGCGCAGGCCCTGGCCGACTTCTGCAAGGACCGGCTCGCCAGCTTCAAGAAGCCCCGCCGCGTCGAGTTCGTGGAGGCCCTGCCCCGCAACGCGCTCGGCAAGGTGCAGAAGCACCTGCTGCGCGAGCGCCTCCTGCCGAAGGCCGCCCCCCCGATCGTCCAGAAACCAACAGAGCCGTGAGCGTTCGGACACAGGCAGACACTCGCAGCGGAATTCTTCTCAGGACGTAAGCAGGGCCAGTAGTGTCCGATGGGCGAGAGGAGAATGGGGAGCGTGAGCGAAGCCGAGCCGTCCGAGGAGTCCACGCGCCGGGTGCCGACCGGGTCCACCGGCCTGGACGCCCTGCTCAACGGTGGGTGGCTCCACGGTGGCACCTATATGGTCACCGGGGCGCCCGGCACCGGGAAGACCATCCTGGGCAACCAGCTCTGCTTCTCGCACGTGGCCGGCGGCGGGCGGGCCGTCTTCATCAGCATGCTGTCGGAGTCGCACGGACGGATGGTGACGCACCTGCGCCGCATGAACTTCTTCCGGCGCGACGTCATCGGCCAGTCGCTGCACTACGTGAGCGGCTACGCCACCCTCAAGTCCGAGGGGCTCGACGGGCTGGCGCGGCTGCTCTACCGCTCGGTGCGCGAGCACCAGGCCACGGTGCTGGTGCTGGACGGGCTGCTGGCGGTGCAGGAGAGCGCCGGCTCGGTGCTGGCCTTCCGCGAGTTCCTCCATGGCCTGGGCGTGCACAACGCGCTGGCCGGCTGCACCACGCTGGTGCTCACCAACCGGCAGGAGAACGCGGCGGATCCGCAGTTCGCCATGGTGGATGGAGTGCTGGTGCTGGAGCTGCAGCTGCGGGGAATGCGCGCGGTGCGCACCCTGGAGGTGTCGAAGCTGCGCGGCGAGGCCCAGCTGCTCGGCCGGCACACCTTTGAAATCAACGAGCGCGGCCTGAACGTCTACCCGCGCCTGGAGAGCCTCTACCCCCACCCGCCCCAGGAGGAGCTGGACCTGGAGCGGCGGCTGGGCTTCGGCCTGACGCGGCTGGACGAGATGCTCACGGGCGGAGTGCGTCCCCACTCGTCCACGCTGCTGCTCGGCTCGCCGGGCAGCGGCAAGACGCTGCTGGGGCTGCACTTCCTGGAGAGCGGCGCGCGCCAGGGCGAGCCCGGCCTCTACTTCGGCTTCATGGAGACGTCCCCGCGGCTGCTGGCGAAGGCCGCCGGGGTGGGCCTGGAGCTGCGGCCGTGGGTGGACAAGGGCCGGCTGGTGATGGAGACGCGCACGGCGGTGGAGAGCCTCCCGGACGCGCTGGTGCACGAGCTGCTGGGCCTGGTGGAGCGCCACCGCATCCGCCGGCTCGTGCTCGACGGCCTGGAGCCGCTGCTGCAGGAGCCGCTGGAGCCGAGCCGGGCCCCGGGCTTCCTCACCGCGCTCGTCAACGTGCTGCGCACACGCGGAGTCACCACCCTGGTGACGCAGCAGACCCAGATGCTCTTCGGCCCCCGCCTGGAGGCGAGGCTGGAGGGCGTGGACGCCATCGTCGACAACATCGTGTTCCTCCGGTATGTGGAGTTCCGCTCCCAGCTGTACCGGATGTTGTCCATCCTCAAGATGCGCGAGAGCGACTACCAACCCGCGCTACGCGAGTTCTCCATCTCGACTCGAGGCATCGACGTGGCCGAGACCTTCGAGAGCGCCGAGGCCATCCTCACCGGACTGGCCCGGCCGCTGAATGTGAAGTCCAAGCGCTCCCGCCTCAAGAAGGCGGTCCGGCGCATGCCCTCCCGGAAGCGGAGCCGCGCATGAGCAAGCTCCTCATCGTGGACGACGAGGTGGCCATCCTGGAGGCCCTCACCGACATCCTCTCGGTGGAGGGGTACGAGGTGTCCACCGCCGCCAATGGCGCCGAGGGACTCGACCACGTGCGCAAGGACCGGCCGGACCTCATCCTGCTGGACTTGATGATGCCGGTGATGGACGGCCAGGAGATGCTGCGCCGGCTCAAGGAAGACCCCGTGCTGCGCACCACCCCCGTGGTGGTGATGAGCGCCGGGCGTGTGTCCAAGGCGGAGCTGCAGGGCAGCCGCTTCCTCGCCAAGCCCTTCGAGCTCGATGACCTGCTGGACACCGTGGCCGCGGAGCTGAACAAGGCCCACTGAGGTACCGCACTCCCTCCCCCCCTGGGAGAGGGCGGGGGTGAGGGTCTACACCCCGTGCGCCATCAAGTGCCACCGCCGCCCGTGGCCGCGCGGAACAGGTGCGTGCGGTAGTGCGTCAGCTCGGCGATGCTCGCGCGCAGGTCCGCCAGCGCCGTGTGCCCCGATTGCGTCTTCTTGAGCGGCACCATGTCCGGGAACCACGCGTTGCCCAGCACCTTGATGCTCGTCACGTCCACCTGCCGGTAGTGCAGGTAGCGCTCCAGCATTGGCATGTACTTCACCAGGAAGCGCCGGTCCGTGTGGATGGAGTTGCCGCAGAGGATGCCCTCGTTCATCCCACAGTGCTGTGCCACCAGCCCGGTGATGTCCCGCTCGGCCACCCGCAGCGACGTCTGCGAGTCGCGCACCTTCTTGAGCAGCCCGTTGCGCGTGTGCATCTCCCGCACCACCGGCTCCATCCGGTTCAGCACCTCGTCCGGCTGCCAGACGACCCGCTCCATCTCCGCCCTCGGCACCAGGTCCGCGCCCGTGATGATGACGCCAATCTCGATGATGGCCGATTCGTCGGGGTCCAGTCCGGTCATCTCCAGATCGAGCCAGACGAGGCACAGGGGCGGGGTCGGTGCGGGCATGGGAGGCGCAGTGTAGCCGGGTTTTCAGAACGGTGACGGATACCCTCACCCCGTCCCTCTCCCGGTGGGAGAGGGGTTGTTGGCCGGGGTGGGGGCTGGGGCATCGGGAGGCTCCTCCAGGAACGTGTGCACGTCGATCTCCGACTCCATCGTGCGGTGCACCGGGCAACGGTCCGCCATCTGCACCAGCCGCTGCCGCTGCTCCCCGCTCAGCGGGCCCTCCAGCGTCACCGTCCGGTCGATCCGGTCCACCTTGCCCTCCTTCGTCTCGCAGCGCTGGCAGTCCTCCGCGTGCACCTTCGAGTGGCGCAGCCGCACCGACACGTGCTCCAGCGGCCAGCCCTTGTTGCGCGCATACAGGCGCAGCGTCATCGCCGTGCACGCCCCCAGCGCCGCCGCCAGCAGCCCGTACGGCGAGGGGCCCGTGTCCTCCCCTCCGTAGGCCGTCGGCTCGTCCGCCCTCAGCCGGTGCCGCCCCACCCGGATGTCCTGCGCGAAGGGACCCTCCCCCGCCTCGTGCACCTCCACCACCCCCTGCGACAGCTCCGGCCCCGCCTCGCGCTGCGCCTCCACCTCGTGCGAGCCCACGTACCTCCCCGCCCACGCCCCCAACACCGCCGCCGCGAAGCGCGCGTCCTCCGGCCGGCTCAACAGGTGGTCCGCGCCCTCCAGCGCCACGAGGCTCTTCGGCTGCCGCGCCGCCTCGTAGATGCGCTGCGCGTTCCCCATCCCCACCACCCCGTCCACCGGCGAGTGCAGCACCAGCAGCGCCCGGCCCAACCGCCCCAACACTTCCTCCATCGGCGACTCGGCCAGCGCGTCCAGGAAGTGCCGGGAGATGCGCATCGCCCCCGCCCCCAACGCCACTCGTGCCTCGCCCTGCTCCCTCGCCTGCTTCAGCACCGGCGCCAACAGCCCGTGCACCTCGCCCGGCGCGTAGGGCGCCCCGAGTGTCGCCACCGCCTTCGCCTCCGGCACCTCGCCCGCCGCGTGCAACACCGCCGTTCCCCCCAGGCTGTGGCCGAGGAGCAACCGCGGCGCCTCGCGCGTCCTCCGCAAGTGCTCCACCGCCGCCAGCACGTCCTCCACGTCCGTGAAGTCGTGCGTGGCGGGCGAGCCGCCCCCCTCTTCCGTGAAGTCGAAGCGCAGCACCGCCAGCCCGTGCTCCGCCAAGGCCTGGCTGATGGCCCTGGCCGGGAAGAGGTCCCCCCCGCAGGTGAAGCAGTGCGCGAAGAGCGCGTAGGCCACGGGTTTTCTCGCCGGTAATTCCAGGCGCGCCTCCAGCCTCCGGCCTCCCGTGCCCTGGAAGAGGACTCTTTCCGTACGGGTCTCCATGTCGATGACCCTCACCCCGGGGGGACCCTCTCCCAAAGGGAGAGGGAGTTGTGCGACTCAGGGTCTCGTCTCGACCTCCAGCGCCGAACCGAGGAAGCGCGTGAACCAGCCCGCCGCCAGCCCCGCCACCCGCTCCAGCGCCCCCCGCTCCTCGAACAGGTGCGTCGCCCCCGGAATCACCTCCAGCACCTTCGGCGCGGTCATCCGCTCCAGCGCCCGCTGATTCAGCTCCAGGACGATGTCATCCGCCCCGCCCACGATGAACAGCGTCGGCGCCACCACCCGCTGCAGCGCGCCCCCCGCCAGGTCCACCCGCCCTCCCCTCGACACCACCGCGCCGATCGCCTCCGGCCGCTCCGCCGCCGCCACCAGCGCCGCCGCCGCCCCCGTGCTCGAGCCGAAGTAGCCCACCCGCAGCCGGCTCAGCTCCGGATGCGCGAACACCCAGTCCGTCACCTCCCCCAGCCGCCTCGCCAGGAAGTCGATGTCGAAGCGCAGCGCCCCCGTCACGTCGTCCTCCGCCTCCTCGTCCTCCGTCAGCAAGTCGAACAGCAGCGTCCCCACCCCCGCCGTCCTCAGCGTGTACGCCACGTACCGGTTGCGCGGGCTGTGCCGGCTGCTCCCGCTGCCGTGCGCGAAGATGACCAGCCCCTGCGCTCCGTCCGGGACCGCGAGCGTCCCGCCGAGCACCACCCCTCCCGCCATCACCTCGACTTCCCGTTCCACCGCCATGTCGCTCCTCCTCTGAAGCTCAGACCCACCACGCATCCCCGGCGTTCATCGCCGACTCAGGGCCCTGCTGCCTCCGCATCCGCGCCAGCACCGCCTGCACCTCCTCATCGGAGGTCTGCCGGAAGTCGTCGTAGTACTCGCCCACCGAGCTCATGAACTCGGCCGGGTGCACGCACACCAGCTCGTCCACCTCGGGGCGCAGCGACTCCAGCGACTCCACCGCGCCCACCGGCACCGCGAGCACGATTTCGCGCGGGCGCAGCGTCCTGAGCGCCCGGATGGCCGCCCGCACCGTGCCGCCCGTGGCCACCCCGTCGTCCACCAGGATGACCGTGCGGCCCGAGATCTCCGGCGCGGGATGCACGCCCCGGAACCGGGCGATGCGGGCCAGCACCTCGTGCGTCTCCCGCTCGGCCGTCTGCAGCACCTCCGTCTCGGAGACGCCCAGCGAGCGCATCATCTCCCGGTCCAGGAAGAGTGCCCCGCCCTCGGCCACCGCCCCCAGCCCCAGCTCCGGCTGCCCCGGCGCCCCCACCTTGCGCACCACCCACACGTCCAACGGCGCCCCGAGCTTCCGGGCCACCTCGAACGCCACCGGAATGCCGCCGCGCGGCAAGCCGAGCACCAGGGGGGATTCGGCCCCATACTCCGTCAGCAGGTCCGCCAACTGCCGGCCCGCATCCGTCCTGTCTCGAAAGCGCATGGGTTCTCCCGGGGGCGAGGGTCTCCCCTCTAGGAGAAGCACGGCGCGCGCCATTGGCTCCCGACGCGCCACCGAGGGCCGGGCCGCCCTCTCGGCTCGGGTGCGCGAATCCCACGCCCATGTGCACCTGGAATGAGAGATGATGGCCGCCACCCGCCCCGGCCAGCCCGGCCCGGTGGGATTCGGAGGGGACCATGGAGCTGACCGTCTTCAGCGGTACCGCCAACCGCCCCCTGGGCGAGGCACTCGCCTGGGCGCTCGGAAGTCCCCTCGGAGACTGCAAGCTCGAGCGCTTCCCGGACGGCGAGCTGCACGTGGAGCTCGGCGAGGACGTGCGCGGGCGCAACGTGTGCATCATCCAGCCCACCGCGCCGCCGGTGGGGGAGAACCTGCTGGAGCTGCTGCTGATGGCGGACGCGTGCTGGCGCGCGGGCGCGGCGCGGCTCATGGCGGTGCTGCCCTACTTCGGCTACGCGCGGCAGGACCGGCGCGCGAGCCCCAGCGAGGCACTCGGCGGCAAGCTGGTGGCGGACCTGCTGGTGCGCGGGCACTTCGACCGGCTGATGGCGGTGAACCTCCACACGGCCTCGCTGGAGGGGTGCTTCACCGTGCCGCTGGAGCACCTCAACGCGGGCACGCTGCTGGCCGAGGCCGTACGTCCCTACGCGGGCCCGGGCGCGGTGGTGGTGTCCCCGGACCTCGGCGCGGTGAAGCTGGCGGAGCGGTATGCGCGGCAGCTCGAGTTGCCGCTGGCCATCGTGCACAAGAGCCGGACGAGCGGCTCCGAGGTGAACGTCCGGGGGCTGGTGGGCGAGGTGCGCGGGCTGCGGCCCATCATCGTGGATGATCTCATCTCCACGGCGGGCACCATCGCGGCGACGGCGGAGGCGGTGCTCGAGGCGGGCAGCGCCGACGACATCACCGTGGTGGCCACGCACGCGCTGCTGGTGGGCCCCGCGGTGGAGCGGCTGAGCAAGGTGCCCATCCGCCGGCTCATCTCCACCGACAGCGTGGTGCCGCCCAAGGGGCTGCCCTTCCAGCACGAGGTGGTGAGCCTCGCCCCGCTGCTCGCCGACGCCATCTGCCGCGTCACGTCCCACGTGCGCGTGCGCTGACGGCGGGAGACCTCCCGGGCGCGCGAGTCATCAACTGGTCCGACTGTTGGACCAGTTGGCGCCGCTCGCGTCCGGAGGGCGCGCGGTCTTCCGTAACGGTTCCGATTGTTGATCCAGTCCGTGTGCAGTTCGGCCGACAGACGTCCTCGCGAGGTGACGCCTCGCGCAATGCTAGAACTCAGCGAGAGCCTGGCGTCTCCTTGTGCTTGTTCCTCCTCGCCACTGCCTCCTTCAGGGCAAGGGGGGGACCAGGCGGGTTCTCCAACAGCTCCTGTACGCGCTCGAAATCCGCATCCGAGAGGACGAGGCGTTCACGATGAGCGAGCGATTCCCCATGCTCTTCTGAGTCAGTCTCTTCCGGTTGGTTCATGCTTGTCCCCAAGGGTCGAAAGTGCTCTCGACGAGTCTCCGGAAGAGGAGGACCTCCCGGGCGCGCTCTTCAGAAACTTGTCCAACTGTTGGACAAGTTCGCGCCGCTCGCAACCGGAAGACCCTCGCCTGCTCACTCCCTCACGCCCGGGCCCGCTCCGTCCGGCGCCGCTGCATCAGCGTCTCGAACGCGAGATACGAGAGCAGCACCAGTCCCGCGAACACCACCGTCGTCCCCACCAGCCATCGGTACGCCATCGGCTCGCGCAGGTGGTCCACCACCGCCTCGAAGAGCGAGCCGGGCCGGTTCAGCACGTTCCAGCTGTTCCACCGCTCGAAGCGCCCCAGGTAGATGCCGTAGCCGCACAGCACCGACGCCGCCAGCACCCCGCTCCACGCCGCCACCCGCCCCCACCGCTCCTCCAGCAGCCGCTTCCACACCTCCAGCGACAACAACCCCAGCAGCCACCCCGTCGCCGCGAAGCTCGCCAGCATCGCCGCGTCGAACCACATCGGCACGCCCGGCCTCGGCTTCAGGTGGATGAAGTCCGTCAGCAGGTACGGCGCGTTCGGGAACGCCAGCAGCCACGCCCCTCCCAGCGGCAGCAGGTTCCACGCCCTCGCCCACCCGCGCGCCTGCAGCAGCCTCGCCACCAGCGCAATCCCATACGGCACCCACGCCAGGAACAGGTTCCACACGAGGAAGATGAAGCTCTTCCTCCCGCTCCACTCCAGCCGGAAGTGGAGCATCACCACCGCCACCGTGCTGCTGAGCAGCACCGGCAGCAGCCCGTGGTGGCACAGGAGGGACAGCACTCTGGAGCGCGAGGTCTTCATGGGGTTCACCGGGGTGTGGCCCCGAGGCCACGGGTGTGTCCGCCCTCCCCTCGCTCCCGCGTCCCCGGCTGACACGACGGCACGGCAACCGTGGTCACTCGGAGACAACGAGACACATGGGCAGGGCCGGAAGGCATCCAACCAGGGTACAGAGCAAGCCCCGGGCCATTCCCCCGTCCCCCGGTTAATCTCCCCCCCATGTCCGATACGCTGCTCACGAACCTCGAGGCCGGAGTCCTCACCCTCACCTTCAACCGGCCCCAGAAGAAGAACGCCTTCACCGGCGAGATGTACGACACGGCCGCCCGCGCCCTCGTCGAGGCCGATACCAATGACGCCGTGCGCGTGGTGGTCCTCACCGGCTCGGGCGGCACCTTCACCGCGGGCAATGACCTCAAGGACTTCCTCGAGCACCCGCCCGCGGGCGAGGACAGCCCCGTCTTCCGCTTCCTGCGCGCCCTCGCCCACCACTCGCGCCCCGTGGTGGCCGGCGTGGACGGCGTGGCCGTGGGCATCGGCACCACCCTGCTGCTGCACTGTGACTACGTCGCCGCCTCCGAGCGCGCCGTCTTCAGCATGCCCTTCGTCAACCTCGGCCTCAGCCCCGAGGGCGCCTCCAGCGTGCTGCTGCCCCGCGTGGCCGGCCTGGCGCTCGCCTCCGAGCTGCTCATGTTCGGCGACCCCTTCGACGCGGCCACCGCCCTGCGCGCCGGCATCGTCAACCAGGTGGTGCCCGAGGCCAGCCTCGCCGAGGTGGTCCAGAAGCGCGCCGCCGCGCTCGCCGCCAAGCCCGTGGAGTCCCTGCGCCTCACCAAACGCCTGCTGCGCGAGCCCCTGCGCGCCACCGTGGACGACGCCCTCTCGCGCGAGGGCACCCTCTTCGTCCAGCGGCTCGGCTCCGCCGAGGCCCGCGAGGCCTTCAACGCCTTCCTGTCCAAGAAGAAGTAGGGCGCCGGGGGCCTACGCCGCCCCCTCCAGCAGCGGCACCCCGTCCCGCAGGCGCTCGGCCGTCAGCTTCAGCCGCCGTACCACCCGCCCCATGTCCGCCGGCGATACCGGCGGCCACACCCGGGGTGGAGTCCGGGGCAGACTGGGTCGCTGAAGACCCTCCCCCGACGCCGGCTCCTCCGAGGGAGACGACTGGGGAACCACCAGGGGAGACAGGCCGTCGTCCGTCGCGTACGCCATCGTCGCCTCCGAGGGGGACCTCTACGCCGGGAACCGCTACTCCGGGTGAAGAGGCTAGGCACCCCCACCTGGACCGTCAAGGCAGCCGGGCTCTGGCTGGAGAATCTGTTTTCCACCCAAAACCCGGAAAGCCCTGACTGTCCTCGGGGCAACAGCGCTCAGCGGCCGGAGCGGGCCGGCACCTTCCTCGGCGAGGCGAGGAAGGACTCGAGGCTGGAGCCCTGCGCCGCCTTGAAGGCGATGCACAGGTCCATCCCCTCCAACACCTGCGCCAGCGTGCGGGTTCCCCCGGGCGCGCGCTCCATGCGCTCGGAGAAGAAGGCCGCGGCCTCCTGGCGGTGCACCGGGTCGCAGTAGGAGGCGGCCGTCCACGCCAGCCCCTCCACCCGGTCCTCCGGCAGCCGCGCGGCGAGCACGTCGTAGTGCTCCTTCACGAAGGCGTAGGCCTCGTCCCGCGAGCGCACGTCCCAGGCCGCGCCGAAGAGCAGGTCCCCCGCCTCGCGCAGGTCCACCGAGGGCTCCAGCAGCAGCTTCAGGTTCTCGCGCACCAGTGCCGGGTCGCGGAAGCCCGCCAGCGCGTCGATGAGCCGCTCGCGCTTGTGGCGCTCCTGCTCCGAGCGCATGGCCGTCATCAGCTGGCCGTGCAGCGCGGCGTCCCCATGCGCGGAGGCGATGCCCAGCGTGGCGCGCACCAGCTCCGGGGCAATCGCCTTGCTGTCCGCCAGCCACTTGCGCGTCAGCTGCTTCGCCTCGGCCACCAGCTTCGCGTCCCCGCCCTGCTCACCGGCGATGTCCAGCAGCAGGGGCCGCAGCAGCCGGGTGTCCTCGTCCTCGTTGGCGCGCGGGGTGAAGCCGAGCGCCCGGGCCCGCGCCCCGTACGTGTCGCGCAGGAAGCGCTGCCGGTCCGCCTGGCGCCCGTCGGAGAGCAGCGAGGGCCGCAGCATGCCCAGCAGCTCCAGCGACGCCTGGAACACCTGCCGGTCCTTCTCCCCGGCCAGGCCCGGCAGCAGGCCGAGCGCGTCCGCGGCCGGCATCGCCCCGGCGCTCACCAGCGCCTGCACGTCACCGAGGAGGGCCACGCGCTCGGCGCGCGAGAGCTGGCGGCTCTCGGTGGACAGCAGCCGCCCCAGCATCTGCGTGTCCAGCGCGGTGCGGAAGTAGCCGGCGCCGTCCGCGTTGGGCAGCACCCAGGTGGGGCACGCCTTCGCCTCGGGCAGGGCCAGCTCGGCCGACTCGCCCTCCAGCACCGTGCAGGCGCGGCCCGTCCCCTTGGCCGAGCCGTAGCGCACGCACAGGGGCACCTTCCACTCCTGCTTCGCGTCACCCGAGGAGCCCAGCGGCAGGAAGCGGCTCTGCGCCAGCCGCACCACCGGCACCTTGCCCGAGCAGTCCAGCCGCGTGGTGACGAGCGGCGCGCCGCCCTGGTCCAGGAAGGAGCCCAGCACGCCGGACACGTCCTGGCCCGCCTCGGCCGAGAGCGCGTCGAGGAAGTCCTTCGCGGTGGCGTTGCCGTGGGCGTGCGCGCGCAGGTGGCGCTGCACCCCGCGCTGGAAGACGTCGCGGCCCAGCCAGCCCTCCACCATGGCCAGCACCGAGGCGCCCTTGCCGTAGGTGATGCCGTCGAAGGCGTTGAGGATGTCATCCTCGCTCTGGATGGGCTGGCGGATGCGGCGCGCCGTCACCAGGCTGTCGGCGCCCAGCGCGTACGAGCGGCCCCGCACGCGCTCGATGGGGGCGTCCCACGAGGGCTGCGCCGACTCGATGATGCGCGGCGTCGCCCAGGTGGCGAAGGCCTCGTTGAGCCACAGGTCGTCCCACCACGCCATCGTCACCAGGTCACCGAACCACTGGTGCGCCAGCTCGTGCGTCTGCGTGTTGTAGAAGCCGCGCTGACGGCGCAGCGAGTCCTCGCCGGGCTTCACCAGGATGGAGGCCGAGTTGAACGTCACCAGGCCCGGGTGCTCCATGGCGCCGCCGAGCAGCGGCACCGAGAGCACGTCCAGCTTCTCGTACGGGTAGGGCGTGCCGAAGTAGCGCTCCAGGTGGCCGAGGATCTCCGGCGTCACCTTGGCGGCATAGGCGCCCTCCGCGCCGCGGCCCTTGGGGGTGACGATGCGGGTGCGCACCGCCTTCTCGCCCGAGGGCTTCGCCTCGAGGAAGTCGAAGGGCCCCACGCCGAAGGCGATGAGGTAGCTGGGCAGCGGCTGCGTCCGGGCGAAGCGGAAGGTGGTGCCCCCCGAGGCGCGCGGCTCCTCGTTCACCAGCGGCGTGTTGGTGACGGCCACGTTGCCCGCGGGCACGTGGAAGGTGAGCTGCCAGGGCACCTTGAAGCCCGGCTCGTCGAAGCACGGGAAGACGCGCCGCGCGCCGAGCGGCTCGAACTGGGTGTAGGCGTACCACGCGCCCTCGTCCTGGGTGCGGAAGGCGCCGCTCGTCTCGCGCTCGGAGAGCTGCCCCTCGTAGACGATGCGCAGGTGCACGGTGCCGGGCTTGAGCGGATTCACCGGGACGAAGCCGAGGAAGTCGCCGTTGCCCTTCACCGGGGTGAGGGACTCGGAGCGGCCGTCCACCGTGAGGGTGGCCTCGCGCACGGTGAGGTAGCGGCCGTGGAGCCAGAGGGCCTCGGTGGCCTCCTTCACCTCGAGGTCCATGTCCACCGCGCCCTGGAAGGCGGGGGCCGCGGGGTCCAGGGTGAGCTCCACCGTGTAGCCGGTGGGGCGCACGTGGGCCGGCAGACGCAGGGAGGGCGAGACGGGGGCGGGCCGGGGCGCGGCCACGGTCTCCACCACGGCGCTCGGCGTGGCGGGGGAAACGGCTTCCGGCGTGGGAACGGGCTGGCGGGCTCCACAGGCCGTCAGGGCGGCCAGCAGGGCGAGCGAGGCGCGTCGGGTCGTTCTGGACATGGCGCACGTGTAGCCCAGGACGGGCAGGCAGGGTAGCGACGGGCAGTGGGAGCCCCCTTGCCTGCCACCCCACTTCCGGGTGGAGTGCGCCGCCGTGTCCGTCCCCGCCCCGTCCCCCGAGTCCCCGCGCCTTCCCCTCCCGCTCCCGCCCGCCCGGCTCGTCCAGGTGCTCGGAGAGCGCCCCTCTCCGGTGGTGGGGTGGCTCGCCAACCGGGTGATGGATGCGGTGTGCGCGCTGCCCGACTCCTGGAGGGACGGGCTCGCCCGCTTCGTGGGCTGGCTGGCATTCACCCTGGGCATCCGCCTCCGGGTGGCCCTGGAAAATCTGACGCACGCCTACCCGGAGCTGAGCGACGCCGAGCGCCGCAAGATCGCCCTCGGGGCCTACATCACCATGGCGCGCGTGGTGCTCGAGTCCATCGACGAGAAGGAGCACGTGGAGACCGGGTGGGAGGACTCCCAGCGGGAGGTACAGGGCGAAGCGTGGGAGGCGCTCAAGGCGAGCGTCGCGAAGGGCCAGGGCGCGCTGCTGGTGACGGCGCACTTCGGCAACTGGGAGCGGGCGGGGAAGATGTTGCTGCGCCGCGGCATTCCGCTCAACGCGCTGGTGCGGCCGCTCAAGGGCGCGCTCAACATGAGGATTGTCGACAACCGGCTCGCCGCGGGCGCGGGGCTCATCTACCCCAAGGGCGCCATCGCCGAGGCGCAGGAGGCGGTGCGGCTGGGGGAGTCGGTGCTGATGCTGCTCGACCAGTCGCTGCCGGCGAAGGCGGCGGTGTTCGTGCCCTTCTTCGGCCGGCCCGCGTCCACCACGCCGGCCATGGCGGTGGTGGCAGAGCGCACGGGCGCGCCCGTGTTCGTGGTGATGGGGATTCGCGATGAGAGCGGGCGCAAGCTGCGGCTGGAGGTGGAGGGGCCGATTCTTCCGCCCGAGGGCCTGAACGGGCGGGACGCCTTCACCGCGCACACGGCGGCGGTGACGGCGGTGCTGGAGAAGTACGTGCGGCGCTACCCGGACCAGTGGCTGTGGTTGCACCGGCGCTGGAAGGTGCAACCGCCGCCGGAAGCCCCGGCCACCCCCCAGGGTTGAATCCCAAGAGGACGATGACGCGGACCCTCTTCATCGGAGACGTGCACGGCTGCGTGGAGGAGCTCGATGAGCTCCTGAACGAGTGCCGCTACCGCCCGGGAGACCGGGTGGTGCTGGTGGGAGATCTGGTGGCGAAGGGCCCGGACTCGGCGGGCGTGGTGCGCCGGGCGAGGGAGGGCGGGATGCTCGCGGTACGGGGCAACCACGACGAGCACGTGCTGCGCTGGCACGCGGGGAAGATGCCCGAGGGCAAGAAGCTCAAGCGCGAGCACAAGCAGGTGCTGGACACGCTGGAGGACGAGGACTGGGCGTACCTCGAGTCGCTGCCCCTGCACCGCCACTTCCCCGAGCTGAACGTGCGCGTGGTGCACGCAGGCCTGGTGCCCGGCGTGCCGATGGAGGAGCAGAAGCCGGAGCTGATGCTCAACCTGCGCAGCATCACGCCGGACGGAGCGCCCTCGAAGAAGATGGAGGCTGGAGTCCCATGGGGGAGCCTGTGGACGGGGCCGGAGCTCGTCATCTTCGGCCACGACGCGCTGCGAGACGTGCAGCGCCACCCGTATGCCATCGGCCTGGACTCGGGCTGCGTCTACGGCCGACGGCTCACCGCGTACGTGCTGCCGGAAGCGCGCTTCTACTCGGTGAAGGCCCGGCGCGTGTACATGGACCTCGACGGGCCTCCGTAGGCCGAGGGGCGCGCTTCAGCCCTCGGGCGGACGGACCACCAGCACCGGCCGGTCGGCGCGCGACATGACCTCCTTGGCCACCGCGCCCATCACCGTCTTCTTCAGCCCCGAGCGCCCGTGGGTGCCCAGGCAGATGACGTCCGCGGCCAGGCGCTCGGCGGCCTTGAGCAGCACCGTCGCCACATCCGGGCCCGGCAGCACCTCCACCTGCACCTTGCGCCCCTGGGCATCCGCGTCCCGCGGCAGGAGCTGATGCAGCCGCTGCCGCCAGTCCCGCTCCTGCTCAATCGCCTGCTGCGGGTTCTCCCCCACCGTCACCACGTACACCGTGCCCCCGTTGGGCAGCAGCGAGAAGGCATACGGAATGGCCCGGTTCGCCGCCTCCGAGAAGTCCGTGGCCACCAGCACCGAGCGCAACGGGGGAATGGGCGCCGCCGAGCCCCGCGCCGCCATCGACACCGGCACGCTCACCACCGACATCGTCGCCAGCCGCAGCGCGTGGTGCGACACGCTCCACAGCTTGCCCAGCGCGCGCCGCTGGTGCGTGCCCACCACCAGCAAGTCCACCTTCTCCTCGGCCGCCAGCGCCACCAGGTGGTCCGCGATGCGCCCCACCCCCGGCTCCAACCGCAAGCGCGCCGGCTGCTGGCCCATCGTCTCCAGCGGCGACACCAGCGAGCGCACCTCCTGCTCCAGCGCGCGCTGAAGCTCGGGCGTCACGTCCTGGAAGGACAGCGGCTGCGCCAGCCCCATCCGCTGGTATTCCTCGTGCGGCCAGAAGATGCGCCCGGCCACCACCTCCACCGGGCCGTAGCGCCGCAGGCCCTGCAGCCAGTCACGCGCCGCCTCGAAGGGCAGCGAGCGGTCCACCCCCAACATCACCTTCAGCGGCCGCGTCCCCTTCACCCACGCCTCGAAGGACTCCGCCTCGCGCACCACCAGCAGCGGCACCGGCAACGCCGTGGCCAGCCGGTCCACCGTGCCGCCCACCCCCAAAAAGGGCGAGGCACTCGTGGGCCCCGCCGTCACCACCAGCCCCGCTCCCTTCTCCTGCGCGAAACGCCCCAGCTCCTCGGCCGGCTCGCCCGTCAGCACCTGGTGGCTCACCCGCGCCCCCAGCTTCTCCAGCCGACGCACCTCGTCCATCAGCGCCGACGTCGCCGTGTCCCGCAGCGTCTGCCCGAAGGCCCTCGCCAGGTCGCCCGGCAGCACGTGCACCAGGAAGAGAGGCTCGTCCAGCTTGCGGGCGAGCTCCGCCGCGGCCGTGGCCGCTCGCTGCGCGGCATCCGAGAAGTGGGTGGCACAAAGGATGGTCATGGCAGCTCCCGCCGGGCCCTCTGGCCCTGGTCTCAACGAGTCGGTTCACGTCCCGTGCCGGGCACTCTAGCCACCGGCGCCTCCCAGGGGCGGGACAATTCGCGCCCTCGGGGCCGGTGTAAAAGCTGCGCACCCGCTGGCGTGCACCGCAAAGCCTGCGTGCCCGCCCTCGGAGCGCGCGGGCGGACGGCCCGGGCACACGGCTCGCACCATCCGCATCGCTACCTTCACCAGAGAGGCCCTGGAGGTCCCCATGTTCCGCTGCGTGTCTTGTGGCGCCTTCAACCGTGTCCCCATGCCCCCACCCCCTGGCCAGCCCACCTGCGGCCGGTGCCAGCATGCGCTCGACTTGTCGGGCAAGCCCCAGGAGGTGGATGGGGACGCCCTGTGGCGGGCGGTGCGCGCCTCGCCCGTGCCCGTCCTGCTCGACTTGTGGGCCCCCTGGTGCGGGCCGTGCCGCGCCGCCGCTCCCATCCTCGAGGCCGTGGGCATGGCCCAGGCCGGCCGCCTGCTCGTCCTCAAGTTGAACACCGAGGCGCATCCGCAGGCCGCCGGTCAGCTCGGCGTGCGCGGCATCCCCACCTTCGTCGTCTTCTCGGGCGGCCGCGAGGTGGCGCGCCGCAGCGGCCTCATGCCTCAGCCAGAGTTGGAGCGCTGGGCCCTCGGCTCGGCCCAGGGCGGAGGACCGTGGGCCTCGGCGTGAGGGCATGGTGACGGGCACCCTCACCCTGTCCCTCTCCCGGAGGGAGAGGGGTGCTTGGGCGCAAGTGGGAAACCCCAGGAGGGAAACTCCAGGAAGGAAATCATGGCGTCGGCGCTCCTCATGGATCTCTACGAGCTCACCATGGTGGACGCCTATCTCCTGGAGGGGCTCCACGACGAGGCCGCCTTCAGCCTCTTCGTCCGCACCCTGCCCGCGCGCCGTAACTTCCTGCTCGCGTGCGGACTGGAGGACGCGCTCGCCTGGCTGGAGTCGCTCCGCTTCTCCCCGGAGGAGCTCGCGTGGCTGGAGTCGCTGAGGCGCTTCTCGCCGCGGCTGCTGGACTGGCTGGAGCACTTCCGCTTCACCGGGGACGTGCATGCGGTGCCCGAGGGCACCCCCGTCTTCGGCGAGGAGCCCCTGCTGGAGCTCATCGCGCCCCTGCCCGAGGCGCAGCTCGTGGAGACGTACCTCATCAATCAGGTGCACCTGCAGACGCTGGCGGCCTCCAAGGCGGCGCGGGTGGTGGAGGCGGCGCGGGGGCGGCCGGTGGTGGACTTCGGCGTGCGGCGGATGCACGGGGTGGACGCGGGCCTCAAGGTGGCGCGCGCCGCCTATGCCGCCGGCGTGAGTGCCACGTCCAACCTGCTGGCCGGCCAGCGCTACGGCATTCCGGTGGCCGGCACCATGGCGCACAGCTACATCCAGGCGCACGGTGACGAGCTCGCCGCCTTCCGCGCCTACGTCCGCCGCTTCCCCGAGACGACGCTGCTGGTGGACACGTACGACACGCTGGAGGGCGTGCGGAAGGTGGTGGCGCTGGCGCGGGAGCTCGGCCCGGACTTCCAGGTGCGCGCGGTGCGGCTGGACTCGGGAGATCTGGTGTCGCTGGCGCACTCGGCGCGCTGGCTGCTGGACGCGGCGGGACTGGAGCGCGTGCAAATCTTCGCGAGCGGCGGGCTGGACGAGGACGAGGTGGCCCGGCTGCTCGCGCACCACGCGCCCATCGACGGCTTCGGCGTGGGCACGGCGATGGGAGTGTCCGCGGACGTGCCCGCGCTGGACATGGCCTACAAGCTGGTGGAGTACGCGGGCCACGGGCGGCTGAAGCTGTCGACGGGCAAGGTGCTGCTGCCCGGGCGCAAGCAGGTGTTCCGCGAGGAAGAGGACGGCGTGGCGCGCCGGGACGTGCTCGCCCGCCACGGCGAGGTGCTGCCGGGCCGTCCGCTGCTGCGGCAGGTGATGCACGCGGGCCGGCGGCTGGAGGACGCCTCGCCCCCGCTGGAGGCCATCCGGGCGCACGCGCGGGAGGAGCTGGAGCGCCTGCCCCTGGAGGTGCGGCAGTTGGAGCCGGTGCGGCCCCCGTACCCGGTGGAGGTGAGCCCCGGACTGCTCGCGGAGAGAGCGCAGGTGGTGGCGGAGCTCCGCGAGGAGCTGCACGCGCCCTGAGGTGGCGCGAGGAGGAGACGATGAAGATGCGATTCCGGGACCGGGGAGAAGCGGGACGGATGCTGGCCGAGCGGTTGAAGGACATGCGGGGCGAGTCCCCGGTGGTGCTGGCGCTGCCGCGAGGCGGGGTGCCGGTGGGGTACGAGGTCGCGAGGGCCCTTGGAGTCCCGCTGGAGGTGCTGGTGGCGCGCAAGCTGGGCGTGCCGTGGCATCCGGAGCTGGGAATGGGAGCCATCGCGGAGGGGGGCGCGCTGTATGTGAATCCCGAGGTGCTGGCGTACGCGGACCTGACGAACGAGGACGCGCTCACGGTGGCGCAGCAGGAGTCGCGCGAGCTGGCGCGGCGGGTGCGGCTGTACCGGGGCGAGCGGCCGCTGCCGGACGTGCGGGGGCGCACGGTGCTGCTGGTGGACGACGGACTGGCGACGGGAGGCACGGCGCGGGCGGCGGCGCGAGCGGTGCGGGTGCTGGGGCCCCGGCGGCTGGTGCTGGCGGTGCCGGTGGCGGCGGCGGAGACAGCGGAGGCCCTGCGCCGCGAGGAGGTGGACGAGGTGGTGGCGGTGCAGGAGCCGGACAGACTCGGAGCGGTGGGCGTCTGGTACGAGGACTTCTACCAGGTGGACGACGAGGAGGTGCTCGCCCTGCTCGCGCAGGCACACCACCACCCGGAGGCCTCTCCGTGACACCCTCCCCACAACCTCCCCTCTCCCCTCGGGAGAGGAGCCCCCCGTCGTTCAAAGGGGGGGCAAGCCCCCCGGGGTGAGGGTGCCACGGGCCCTGGGTTGAACCCGTGTCCCCACGCCCCGAGGACTCCGGTTCCGTCAGCGCCCGGCGAAGGTGCCACCGTCCACGTTGAGCGCGTGACCGGTGACGAAGGAGGCGGCGTCGGAGCACAGCCACACCACGGCCTCGGCGACCTCCTGCGGCTGGCCCACGCGGCCGATGGGGTGGGTGGCCTCGAGTGCCTTGGCCACCTCGGGATGGTCTCGGAAGAGGTTCTCCACCAGCACGGTGTTGCGGATGACGGCCGGACACACGGCGTTCACGCGGATGCCCCGCTGCGCGTACTCGAGCGCGGCGGTCTTCGTGAGGCCGAGCACCCCGTGCTTGCTGGCGCAATAGGCGCCGAGTCCCTTGGTGCCGATGAGCCCGGCCATGGAGGACATGTTGACGATGGCGCCGCCGCCCTGCGCGAGCATCTGCCGCAGCTGGTACTTCATGCACAACCAGACGGAGCGGAGGTTGGTGTCCAGGACGGTGTCCCACTCCTCCTCGTCATACTCGTGGAGGGCCTTCGGCACCTCGGTGGTGCCCGCGTTGTTGAAGGCGATGTCCAGCCGGCCGTAGTGCTCGACGGTGCCACGCACGAGCGCCTCGATGTCCGAGGCCTTCGTCACATCCGTGCGGATGGCGATGGCCTCGCCGCCGTCCTGGCGGATGAGGTTCACCGTCTCCGCGTTGCCCTCGTGACCGCGGCTGGCGACGACGAGCTTCGCGCCGGCCCGGGCCATGGCGATGGCCGAGGCCCGGCCGATTCCCGAGCTGGCCCCCGTCACCAGCGCGACCTTTCCTTCCAACTGCTTCATCTGTCACTCCTTGAAGATGGCGACGGCGGCGACACCGTCCGGCCCCATGTAGCCGCGGTACATGCCCGACGAGTTGAAGGGCATGGCCACGTTACCCTGGGCGTCCATGGCGATCACCCCGCCCTCCCCCCCGGCCTTCACGAGCACGTCCATGACGACCTGGTGGGCGGACTCGAGCAGCGGTAGGTCCAGGTACTCCATGCGCGAGCAGATGTCGCGGGCGACGGTGTAGCGGATGAAGTACTCGCCATGGCCGGTGGCGGAGACGGCGCAGCGCTCGTTGGCATAGGTGCCGGCGCCGATGACGGGGACATCGCCCACGCGGCCGAAGCGCTTGTTCGTCATGCCACCAGTCGAGGTGCCCGCCGCGAGGTTGCCGGCCTGGTCGAGCGCCACCGCGCCCACGGTGCCGAACTTGTGCTCGCGGCCTGCGGGGTGCGCCCAGAAAGTCGTGGGGCCCTGGGGCTGGCCCTGCTCGGGCGGCGTCTGCTGCTGCTGCTTCTCGGCCTCCAGCGCGCGCTGCAGGGACTGCCAGCGCTCCTCGGTATAGAAATAGCTCTCGGGGACGAGCTCCACGCCCTGCTGCTTGGCGAACTCCTCGGCGCCCGCGCCAATCATCATCACGTGCGGGGACTTCTCCATGACGGCGCGCGCGAGCGAAATGGGGTTCTTCACGTGGTGCAGGCCCGCCACGGAGCCGGCCTCGCGGGTGCGCCCGTTCATGATGGCGGCGTCGAGCTCGTTCTTGCCGTCATGGGTGAAGACGGCGCCCTTGCCGGCGTTGAAGAGGGGCGAGTCCTCCATGACGCGCACGGCGGCGGTGACGGCATCCAGGCTGGAGCCACCCTGGGCGAGGATGGCATGGCCGGCCTGGAGGGACTCGGCGAGGACGGCGCGGACGGCGGCCTCGCGCTCGGGGGAGAGGGACTCGCGCTTGATGACGCCGGCGCCGCCGTGGATGACGATGCCCCAGCGAGGGGCGGGCTTGGACACATCGTCGGAGGAGCTCATGCGCTTGTCTTCCTCGCGTTGGGTGGTGAGGGTGGTGGAGCACCCGAGCGGCAGCAGCAGGGCGGCCAGCGTGGCGGCGGAAAGGGCACGGCGGAGCGGAGCGGGCATGGGAGGAAGTCCTACTCCAACTCGCTCCGGGGCTCACGGAAGTAAGGCCGCGCTCAGCTAGAACAGATGCATGGAGGAGCCTCCGTCTGGCGGCATCGCGTCCTGCTCGGGGCGCGTCAACCGGGGCTCGCGGGGCAGCTCGATGAGGCACTCCGTCCCCTGCCCCGGCTCGCTGCGCAGCGTGATGCTCCCGCGCATCACCCCCACCATCTTCTGCACCAACCACAACCCCAGCCCCAGTCCACCGAAGTGGCGCACGGACACCGCGCGCTCGAACCGCCCCAGGATGCGTGCCTGCTCCTCCGGCGCGATGCCGATGCCGTGGTCCTTCACCGCCAGACGCGCCACGGGTCCCTCGGCCCTCACCCTCACCTCCACCGGCCGGCCCTGGCCGAACTTCAACGCGTTGGAGAGCAGGTGGCCCAGGATCTTCTCCAGCAGCCCCCGGTCCCACCACCCGACGACGGAGGCGTCCGCCTCCACCACCACCGGCGTGTCCGCCCTCGCCAGTTGCGGCGCGAGCCCCTCCACCACCTGCCGCACCACCTCCACCAGATCCAACCGCTCCAGCACCGGGTGCAGTCCCCCCTCGGCCGCCGTCTTCACGTCCACCATCTGCTCGACGAGCTGGCCCAGCCGCCACACCTGCCGCTCGGCGAACTGGAGCCGCTCCTGCAATTGCCCGGGCTGCAACGGCGCTCCTCCCTTCATCGAGCGCAGCACGCCCTGCAACTGCAGCTTGAGCGAGGCCAGGGGCGTCTTCAGCTCGTGGGAGGCCACCTCCAGGAACTCCTCGCGGGTGCGCACCGCCGCGTCCAGCGAGCCCGCCATCGCATCGAAGCTGCGCGCGAGCCGGCCCAGCTCGTCCGGCCCGTACGGCAGCTCCGAGCGGGCACTCAGGTCTCCCGAGCCCAGCCGGTTGGCCGCCTGGACGAGCCGCTCCACCGGGCGTACCACCAGCATGCGCCCCGCCGTATACAGGAGCAGGAGCGCGAAGGCCCCCGCCCCCCACAGCAGCACCAGGTCGCGCACCAGCACCTGCCGCACCGAGTTCTCCAGCACGTCGTGCGGCACGCCAATGCTCAAGTAGAGGGGCTGGCCGAGCGGCCCGGATCCCAGCGACGTGAAGGCGTGCACCCGGCGCATCCCGCGGGGCCCGGGGGCCTCCACCACGCCCATCTTCTCGTGGAAGCTGGCCTGCACGAAGGGCGCCTCCACGATGGAGCGGCCTACCCAGGCCTGCTCGTCCGGATAGCGCGCCAGCACGGTGCCCCGCCGATCATAGGCGACGATGACGGAGCCCTCGGGAATCTCCACCCGGGTGGCGAAGCCATCCAACCACTTGAGCTCCAACGAGGCGAACACCACCCCCAGCCTCCGGCCATCCGAGCCCTGAAGGGGCTGTCCGAAATAGATGACCGCCTTCCGGGTGGCCGGCTCGATGCCATAGCTGCCGATGGAGAACGCGTTCCGCGCCATCGCCCCCTTGAAGAAGTCCCGGTCCGCCAGGTTGGCGGGAGCCCCGGCCCGAATGCCCGAGCAGACGAGGCTCCCCCGTGCATCCACCACCCCCAGGTTCGCGTAGAGGGGGTGTGCCTCCAGCACGTGCCAGAGCAACGGGCCACAGGTGCCCGCCTCCAGCGTCCGCACCTCGGGCACCAGGGAGAGCACCGACAGCAGCGTCCGCGTGGAGTCGAGCAGTTGCTCGTCCTCCATGGCGACCATGCGGGTGAGCCGCAGCACGTGCGCCTCCATCTCCACCCGCATCAACCGCCGCTGCTGGGTCCAGGTGTGGAGGATGATGAGGGACGAGCCCAGGAGCGCCAGGAACACCACGAGCAGCAATCTCGCTCGCAGGTTCAGGGCTCCCACCCTGACCGCTCCTCTCCAGGGGAATGTCCGGCGAGGCATCCACGCCCTCCCGTGTCGTCAGGATGCTCCAGGTAGGTTGTGGCCACGGGCGCGCCATCCGCAACCCAGCGTGCAGGCCCGCCTGGAGGGCGGCGTCTTGACGCGTCAACGCCGGTGCCGGGCCGGTGCTTGACGCGTCAAACCGTGCCCGGCCCCGCCCATTCCGGGCCGCTCTCCCCGGGCGCTCCCTCTGAAAGTGCCTCGAGCGGCCCTGGGCATGGTTGCTGCTTTACGACCCGCAGCCATGAATCCATCATCCACCCCGCTTTACACGGCGCTCGTCCTGCTCATCGCCGTCACCTCGGGCTGCACCCGCAGCGACGCCTCCGTGGAGTCCGCTCGGCCCGAGACCGGCGTGAGCACCCAGGCACTCTTCACCAACGGCAACTTCGAGGAGGGCACGCTCAACGGCTGGAGCGTCGCCACCTTCCGCAACCCGGGCATCACCCTCCCGCCCACCAGCACCACGGACCTCAACCTCCAGACGGGAGGAGTCGACCGCACCGCCGCCAGGCAGGCCCCGGGCGGCCCCGAGAGCGAGATTCCCGCCGGCCTCACCGCCGCCGAGTCGCTGCGCTGGCCCCGCTATGGCCAGTGGGCCGCGGTGGTGAACGAGCTGGGCAACAGCAACAACGTCAACCGCCTGGTGCAGTCGGCCACGCTCGCCTCCTCCGACGTGGACCCCGCCGACGGCAAGGTGCACGTGCGCTTCGCGCTCGCCCCGGTGCTCCAGAACCCGAGCCACGCGCAGAACCAGCAGCCCTACATCTACATCACCCTGCGCAACGTGACGCGCGGCACCGAGCTGTGGAGCACGTTCAACTTCGCCAACCAGCCCGGCGTCCCGTGGAAGACCACCACCGGTAACATCCAGTACACCGACTGGCAGTCCGTCGACGTCGCGCCCGGTGACGCGCAGCTGTCCATCGGCGACACCGTGGAGCTCGACGTCATCGCCGCGGGCTGCTCGCAGGGCGGCCACTGGGGCCATGTGTACGTGGACGGCTTCGGCTCGTTCCTCCCCGGCCTCTCCATCGCCGCCACCGCCGTGAAGTCGGCCAACGCGGACTCGGACCTGACGTACACGTACCTCGTCAAGAACTCGGACCCGAGCGCGGTGAACGGCACCACCGTCACCCTCGTCATCCCGGACCAGACGACGTTCGTCTCGCTCGACACGCCGCCGGGCGTCACCTGCACCCATGACAGCGCCACCCGCACGGTGACGTGCGACCTGGGCACGATGAACCCCACCGCCAGCACCACCTTCGGCATGAAGGTGCACATCGACCCCGCGGCCACCGGCCACGTGGCCCATGGCAACTACACCGTCGGCGGCCAGGGCGTGTCCCCGCTCATCGGGCCCCTCGTCCAGACGGCCATCACCACGAGCGCCACCTACGCCGACCTCTCCGCCTCCCTCTCCGATGGCATCGTCGCCGTCGGCTGGGACAGGCCCGTCCACTCCGTCCTCACCGTCACCAACCACGGGCCCAACGCCGTCACCGGCGCCACCATCGACCAGGACTTCCCGGCCGACCTCACCGGCATCTCCTGGACGTGCACGGCCACCGGCGGCGCCGTCTGCGAGGCCGCCTCGGGCACCGGCAACCTCCACACCACCGCCAACCTCCCCGTGGAAGGCACGGTCACCTATACCGTGGACGCACGCGTCGTCCCCGGCTCCGGCTCCGGCACGCTCACCCAGCGCGCCTCCGTCTCGGTTCCCTCGGGCATCCAGGATCCGGATGACGGCAACAACACCGCCGTGGACGTCAACGGCATCGGCACCCTCCACACCGTGACGGTGCAGAAGGACCCCGCGGGCCAGGGCAGCGGCACCGTCGTCACCAGCCCCGCCGCCATCACCTGTGGTCCGGCCTGCGCCTCGGCGAGCGCCGACTTCCTCGAGGGCTCCCTGGTGACCCTCACCGCCACGGCCCAGCCGGGCAGCACCTTCGCGGGCTGGAGCGGCGGCTGCACGGGCACCACCAACCCCTGCACCCTCACCGCCAACGCGGCGGCCACCGTCACCGCCCTCTTCGACATCAACACGTACCCCATCACCACCCGCGGCAGCGGGCCCGGTGGCACCGTCACCTGCCCCTCACCCATCACCCACGGCCAGCCCGTCACCTGCACCGTCACCGTCACCCCGGGCTACACGCTCGACTCGCTCACGGACAACGGCGTGGACGTCAGCGCCTCCGTCTCCGGCGGCAGCTACGTGCTGACGAATGTCACCCAGCCGCACGACCTGGCCGCCGTCTTCACGAAGCGTCCCGGCACGGACTGGGGCGGCGCGTGCACCACCGACAGCGACTGCTCCACCGGCTTCTGCGCCGACGGCGTGTGCTGCGACACCGCGTGCGATGGCCAGTGCGAGGCCTGCAACGCGGCCGGTAGCGTGGGCACCTGCAATGCGGTGACGGGCGCGCCCCAGGGCGGCCGTCCGGCCTGCGCCGCGGATGGCACCGAGTGCGGCGGCGTCTGCGATGGCACGAAGCGCGACACCTGCGCCTACCCCGGCGAGTCCGTGCAGTGCGGCACGCCGGGCTGCTCCGCGGGCGTCGCCACCACGGCGGGCACCTGCGACGGCGCGGGCGCCTGCGCCACCCAGACGCGGAGCTGCGGCGACTACGCTTGCGGCGAGGTGGCCTGCTTCGCCAGCTGCACCTCCGATGACCAGTGCGCGGATGGCGCCTTCTGCCTGTCCGGCCAGTGCAAGCCGGAGGGGGACCACTCGAAGTGGCTCGTGCAGGGCAGCGGTTGCTCCAGCACGGGCGGCGCCGGCTCCCTGCTGCCGCTGATGCTGGGCTCGCTCGCCGCGTTCCTCCGCCGCCGCCGGAGCACGGGCGCGGTGCTCGCCGCCGCCGCCGCGGTCTCCGCTCCCGCCGCCGCCCAGGCCCAGGACGACCTGAGCCGCTCCTTCCTCGTGGAGCGCTTCCAGCCGCAGACCGGCCGCGATGACGTGCTCGGCGTGCAGTCCGCACACGTCCCCGAGCACCTCACCTTCAGTGGCCGCCTCTTCGCCGACTACGCCCACCAGCCGCTGCGGCTCGTCTCCGTCGACAACCCGGGCTTCCAGCGCATCCTCGTGGGAGGACAGACGTACCTCACGCTCGCGGGCTCCGTGGCGCTGTTCGACCGGTTCGAGCTCGGCGCGGCCCTGCCCATGATGGTCTACCAGACCACCAGCGGCGCCGGGATGGTGGACCCCAAGCTCCAGGGAGCCCTCACCACCACGGCGTTCTCCGACCTGCGCCTCAACCTGAAGACGGCGCTGCTCCGCACCGAGGACTTCGGGCTCGCGGTGTCGCTGCCCGTCACCTTCCCCACCGCCCCCAAGGACTCGTACCTGGGCGGAGGCAGCGTCACATTCAACCCCACCCTCGTCGGCGAGTGGCGCGGCCCCCACGGCTCGGCCCTCATGGCCAACGCGGGCCTCTTCTTCGGCCGCCCCCAGCGGTTCCTCAACCTGAACCTCGGCACCTCGGTGACGTACGGCATCGGCGGCAAGGTGGACCTGGTGCCCCGCTGGAAGCTCGCCCTGCTGTCCACCGTGGCCGGGGAGGTGGGGCTGAACAGCCCCTCCGTCCCGACGAGCCCCCTGGAGCTGCTGGTGGCCCTGCGCCTGGGCTACTTCAAGAACCTGGAGATGACCCTCGGCGGTGGCCCTGGCCTCACCAACGGCTTCGGCACGCCCCGCTTCCGGGTGCTCGCGGCCCTCAGCTACGCGCCCTCGGATGCCGTGCGGCGCACGGTGCAGCCGGCTCCGGCTCCGGCCGCGCCCCTCGTCACCGCGCCGCCTCCGCCGCCTCCGCCTCCCGCGCTCGTGGCGCATGACGACGAGGGCCGGGTGCTCGCGGGCCAGTCCATCACGCTGAACATCCTGCAGAACGACGAGGGCCAGCCCGGCGAGCTGCTGCGCGTGGCCGAGGTGGGAGTGACGTCCAGCGGCGGCATCGTGGAGACCACGCCCGAGGGCGCGCTGCGCTACAGCGCGAAGGAGGGCTTCTCCGGCCGCGACACGTTCACCTACCGCGTCACGGGCGCCCCCGAGCGCTCGGCCACGGCCAACGTGGTGGTGATGGTCGAGGCGCCTCCGCCGCCTCCGCCGCCGCCCGCTCCGGCGAAGGTGGTCATCGAGAAGGGCAAGCTGCGCACGCTGGAGAAGGTGTTCTTCGCCACCGCCAAGGACAACGCGCTGCCCGAGTCCCTGCCCATCCTCGACCAGGTGGCCGCGGTGCTGGAGGGCAACCCGGACATCCAGAAGCTGCGCATCGAGGCGCACACCGACGGGGCCGGCAAGGCCAGCTACAACAAGGACCTGTCACAGCGCCGCGCGCGCTGGGTGCGTGAGTACCTGGTACAGAAGGGGATTGCCCCGCAGCGGCTGGACTCGGAGGGCTTCGGCCTGGAGAAGCCCATCGACACCAACGCCACGCCCGAGGGCCGCGCCAACAACCGGCGCGTGGAGTTCGTGGTCGTCGAGTAGCACCGGGCCGGACGCGCCCACCCGTGAGCCATTCACGGGTGGGCGTGCGTGCGTCTAAGCCAGTTGAAGTAAGTCCTGTCAGGGGGGAGGTTCCGGCCGCGAGCAGGAGCAACTGGTCCGATAGTCGGACCAGTCGGCACGCCGCGTGGCCGGAAGGTGCCACGTTCTTTGCTGCGAGAGCACCCCTGAAAGAACTTGGTTCCGATGGCTTAGAAGTGGCCTTCGCGGGCCTCGTCGAAGGACACCCGGTGCTTCATGTAGAGGGTGTCCAGCATGTGGTTGCTGATGGGGTTGAGGTTGCCGTCGGTGAAGCGGTGCACCACGGCGCCCTTGCCCGCGTCCTTCAGGAAGTCGAGCGGATCCACGCTGCCGCCCAGGCCCGTGAGCGTGGGCACCGGGTCCGCGTTGTTGACGTAGTGCACGTACTGCGGGCCATCCGGATACTTCGTCGAGGCCGCGCCGAACGTCTCCACCTTCAGGTGGCTCATCAGCTGCTCCACCTGCGACTTGGACAGCCCGTCCTCGAGGCGCAGCCGCTGCTCCACGTCGAAGAGGGCCCGCGCGGTGATGAGGCCCCCCTGGCTGTAGCCCATCAGGTGCACGTCCCGGCCGGCCTTCAGCTCCGAGTAGAGGGTGTCCGCCAGCGTGTCCACGGCCGGGTTGGAGCCCTTGTCCAGCTTGTCCGTCACGCACTGGGCCAGGTCCGTCACCAGGCCCTGGGTGGCGTTGTGGATGCCCACCACCTTGGCGCCCGAGGTCTCCGCGATGGACTGCATCTCCTTCAGCTGCCCGTCCAGCGGCGTCATGATGCCGTTGACGTAGAGGATGGTCTCCGAGGGGTTCGGGTTGTTCTTCGGAGTGACGCCCGGAATCTGGCCCAGCGGGGTGCCGGGCGGGAACGTCTGGCCCTGGGTCCCCACGAACTTCCCGTCGGACAGCCGGTCCGGCTTCGCGTCACCGCCGAAGAGCCGCGTCAGCTCGGCCGCGTGCGAGGCCTCGAACACGTCCAGGCCCATCTTCACGAAGCGGGGGACATCGGCCAACCCGCTCTTGGCCAGGTCCACCACCTTCTCCAGGGGATTCAGGGACTTGCGCTCGGTGGCCGGACGGGCGGTGGTGGTGCTCGCCGGGTTGAACGCGCTCACATTGCGGTTGATGGACGTCATGGTCGGCTCCTGCAGGCCCGAAATTTGATGCGTTGCTCCATTATCCACGCAGGGGGGGGAAAGTTGCGTGGCTGACGTGCCGTCAACCTGCCTAGGCTGCGCGCATGTCCACCAACACTTCTCACACGGGCGGC
This sequence comes from Archangium gephyra, assembly GCF_042230915.1. Taxonomy (GTDB): domain Bacteria; phylum Myxococcota; class Myxococcia; order Myxococcales; family Myxococcaceae; genus Archangium; species Archangium gephyra_B. The sequence goes on from NZ_CP102578.1 coordinate 11,343,741, forward strand.
TGCCACTGCGGTGCCGTCCGCTACCGCGTCGAGCTCGATCTCACCAAGCCGGTCATCCAGTGCAACTGCTCCATCTGCGCGCGCACGGGCACGCTGCTCGCGTTCGTCCCCGAGAGCAGCTTCACGCTCGAGAAGGGCGAGCAGAACCTGACCGACTACCAGTTCAACAAACAGGTCATCCATCACCTGTTCTGCAAGACCTGCGGCATCCGCTCCTTCGCGCGTGGCTCCGGCCCGAATGGTCCGATGGTGGCGATCAACACCCGCTGCCTCGACGACGTGGATGCAGCCACGCTGAACATCCAGAACGTCGACGGCAAGAGCCGCTAAGCCATCCGAAGGAAGTCCGTTCCGGAGTGCTCTTGCAGCAACGCAGAGGGCACCTTCTGGCCGCGCGGCGTGCCGACTGGTCCGACAGTAGGACCAGTTGCTCCCGAGCGCGGCCGGGACCTCCCCCTGTAGGAACCTATTTCCCCTGGCCTGGCCTCACGAAAAAAGGCCGGGCACCTCTCGGGCACCCGGCCTGTCCAGCAACACCTGTCAGCGACCTCCCGCTCAGAGCGCCGAGCAGTCGAGGCGTACCGGCTTGTGTTCCAGCGCTTGCCGGATGCCGCTGTAGACCACACCGTTCGAGGCCAGCCCGACATGGTCGACGAGGTTGGCCGGGCATTGATCCTTGTCCTGCACGAGCACGTTGCACTTGAGCGCCTGACCGGCCGCGTTCGTGCGATCACAATTCGCCATGATCCCGAACGTGTAGGGAGTCACGAAGATGTCGTTCGTGGTCAGGAGGCTCGTGTAATAGATGGGGTCGCTCGCGGGCCGCAGGTTGATCTCATTGATGAGAGACGAACCGTGGAGCAACTGCTGGCAGACCGCGGGCTGGGGAGTCGCCTGACAGCTGAACAGCACCGTCGCCAACAGCTCCAGCATGGAGCCCTTCTCGATATTGACGCCCTGGTGGGGTGAGCCCAGGGTGATGAGGCTCTCGACGGAGTTGGGGCCGTAGTCGTGGACATAGGTCCGTGACGTGATGCCTCCCTGGCTGTGGCCAATCAGGTTGACCTTCTGCGCACCGGTCCGGAGCAACACATCCGCCACCTTGTAACTGAGCTGCTGCGCGCCCTTGTGGATGTCGATCAGTCCGAGCTCGGGGAGCTCGAAGAACTCGACGGTGTAACCGTCCGCCCGCAGACGCGCCTCCAGGAGCCAGTAGAGGAATTCCCCGGCCATGGTTCCGCCCACGATGATGACCGGATTCTTCTGGGTCACCGCCGGAGGAGGAGGCGGCGGCGGAGCCGTGGTGATGTCGCAGGTCACCACGCTGGCCAGCGCGGTGCCCGGGTTGGGGATGGCGGGAGGATCCGCCGCCAGGCACGCCCACGAGGAGCCCTGGGGCCCGTGCTGCACCATGAACTCGGCGTGGGCCGAGCCATTGCCCGCGTAGGAGAGCTCACACCCGCCGCCCAGCATCTTGCCCGTCACCGGAGGGGGGACGATGGACTTGGGATAGCTCGACACCGGCGACTTCATGCCCTGGGTCACCGAGCAGCGCAGGGCGGGTTTGCTGGGGAGCGTGGCCGCCTGCGTGGGATCGATCGCCACCCGGCAGGCGACGAGCGAGGCCTCGACGGTGGCATCCTGGCCGTTGTTCGGCGGATCGGCCGCCTGGCAGAACCACCCCTGACCATTGGCCGAGGGCTTGGAGATCACCACGTTCTCGGCGTGGACGGAGCCATTCAGGGCGTGCGAGCTGTCACAGCCTCCGGAGACGACGGCATAGCCGTCCGAGACGAGGGCCGGGGAGAGGGTCACCTCGGCGGCCGGGTTGCGCGAGGGGCCCGTCTTCTTGGAGAGGGTGGTGCACTGCAGGCGCAGGCTGCTGATGCTCGGGTCGCTGGCCTTGCAATAGGTGACGGAGGCCTTGGCCCAGGCGGGGTTGGAGACGAACGCCGGATCCGCTCCCTTGCACCGCCAGCCCTGCTCTCCGTCCGGGGCGTTCTGCACCATCACCGCGGCATGCACGGAGTCGAAGCCGAAGCGCGACACCTCGCACCCACCGCCCACCCGGACGTAGCCCTGTTGCTGTTTGTCGAGGGGGACCATCGCCACCGCCTTCGGGTTGGCGGCCAGGCCGGAGGCAGGAGCCCTCGCCTGCGTCGTCTGGCAGTCGAAGGTCACCTGCGCGGCGGCCGTCGAGCCCGCCAGCAGGAACGCGGCGGCCAGACCCAGATATGTGCTCTGCATGGATTTCATCGCGGGTCTCCAGCCTTTCACTTCACCACTTCGCGCAGCGTGATCTCGTAGATGAGCGTGGCATTGGGCGGAACCTTGCCGGGGACGCCCTCGGCGCCGTACGCCAGCTGCGGGGGGATGACGAAGCGGTACTTGCTGCCCATGGGCATGAGCTGGAAGGCCTCCGCCAGGCCCTTGATGCCATCACTGACGCCCATGACGGCGGGCCGGCCCAGGGCCGCGGAGCTGTCGAACTCCGCTCCCCCCGCGATGGACGCCGTGTAGTCGAACACCACCCGGTTCTTGGGGCCGGGGCGCGGGTGCGGAGAGGCAGAGAGGACCACGTACTGAAGGCCACTCGGGGTCGTGACCACGCCCTTCTCCTTCGAGTGCTTCGCCAGATGGTCCTGCCCCGCCTTGCCGTACTTCGCCCTGTCCTCCTCGAGCTTCTTCTTGTGGTTCTGGAGCATCGCGGAGCGGGACCTGTCACGTGCCTTGAGGAGCTCCGCGGCGCTCAACAGGGAGGGCTTTCCCTCCAGGTTGTCCCGGAGGCCCTGGAGCAAGGCATTGATGTCCAGGTCCGCACCCGTCTGCTTGATGGAGCCCGCGATCTCCTGGCCGAGGGCGTAACTGTTCTGCGCCTTTTCCGTTCCGAGGGCCGCCGGCGTTTGTGCCGCCGCCGCGGTCGCGATGGTGCAGAGGAGAAGGAAACCCATCCGTGTCATGTCGTCGAACTCCTGGGGTGAGTGACTGCGGCCGTTCACCACAGCAAGCCATGAGCCAGCGTCCGCCGAGGCCGCGCACCGCCCAAGGGGGCATGATCAGGCCCCTGCCACCCGGCGAGACGACCCCCGGGGAAGGCCTGACGTGTCACGAAGGGCGCCTGACACGTCAGCCCACGCCTGCTTGGGGTGCATACGAGCGCGCCGCCCCGGCGAAAGGAGCGGCCAGGACGTCCACTCACGGGAGTTACCGGAGGCCTCGGGTCCGCCGGTATGCTGCTCCCCGTGCGGAACACAGGGGCGAAGCAGGAGGCGTACGAAGAGGAGTTGCTCCTCGCGTTGGACGAAGGACTGCTCTCCCACGAGGAGACAGACGCCATTCGCGAGGAAGCGCTCCGGAGGGAGCTCGGCCCGCTGGAGCTGCTGAGGGAGCGGGGCCGGCTCTCCGAGGACACCCTGCACCTGCTGCGCGAGGAGCTCTCCCGCGAGGACACCGCCCGGCACGCGGGCTCCTCGGCCCCGGGTGGCGCCCAGCCCGAGGAGGCCGCCACGCTGGCTCCCGGCACGCCCTCCCGCCCGTCCCCCTCCGGTACGCCGTCCCCCTCCGGCAGCGGCCCCGCCTCCAGCGAGCCCCGCGAGCCCGCCTTCCCGGTGCCCGGGTGGGACCGCTACCAGCCCGTGCGCTTCCTCGGCCAGGGCGGCATGGGCCTCGTCTTCCTCGCGTATGATCCCCTGCTGCGCCGCAACGTGGCGCTCAAGTTCGTGCGCGGGGACAATCCCGAGCTCGCACGCCGCTTCCTCGCCGAGGCCCGTGCCCAGGCCCGCGTGCGTCACGAGCGCGTGTGCGAGGTGTACGAGGTCGGCGAGGTGCACGGCCGCGGCTTCATCGCCATGCGCTACGTGGACGGGCAGCCGCTGGGCCAGCTCGCGGGCTCGCTCCCGTTGGAGCAGAAGGTGCTGCTGCTGCGCCAGGCCGCCGAGGGCGTGCACGCCGCCCACCGCGCCGGGCTCGTCCACCGCGACATCAAGCCCGCCAACATCCTCGTGGAGCGCACGCAGGACGGGGGCCTCTCCCCCTTCGTCATGGACTTCGGCCTGGCGCGCGACTGGAAGGAGGAGGGCACGGCCTCGGGCGAGGTGCTCGGCACGCCGCACTACATGGCGCCCGAGCAGGCCCGTGGCGAGGTGACGCAGCTGGACCGGCGCGTGGACGTCTACGCCCTGGGCGCCTCGCTCTACGCGCTGCTCACCGGCCAGCCACCCTTCACCGGCGCCAATGCCCTCGAGGTCATCACCCGCCTCCAGGCCGAGGAGGCCCGGCCCCCGCGCGCGCTGGACAAGGACATCCCCGCGGACCTCGAGGCCATCGTCCTCAAGTGCCTGGAGAAGGAGCGCCCGGCCCGCTACGACTCGGCGCGCGCCCTCGCCGAGGACCTGGAGCGCTTCCTCGCCGGCGAGCCGGTGTTGGCGCGTCAGGGCCTCGGCTACCGGCTGCGCAAGAAGGCCCGCAAGCACCGGGTGGCGCTGTCGCTGGGCTCGGCCGCGCTGCTGGTGGTGACGCTGGCCCTGGGGCAGGCCGTGCTCGCCCGCAGCGAGGTGGCCGAGCGCGAGCGCCTCTCCCGCCGCTTCACCGAGCGCGTGGAGCGGATGGAGGCCTCGGCGCGCTACTCCGCCCTCTCCCGGCTGCACGACACGCGCGCGGACCGCGAGGCCCTTCGAGCGGAGATGGCCGCGCTGGAGGCCGAGGTGCGCGAGGCCGGTGAGCACGCCGTGGGCCCGGGACAGTACGCCCTGGGCCGCGCGCTGCTCGCCCTGGAGGACCGGGAGGGCGCGCGCGCGCGGCTCGAGTCCGCCTGGGCGCACGGCTACCGCGAGCCGCGCGTGGCCTGGGCGCTCGCGCTGGTGCTCGGCCACCTCTACCAGGAGCAGCTGCTGCTGGACGTGGAGCGCCGCAGCCCCGAGCAGCGCGAGGCCCGCCGCCGCGACATTCAACAGCGCTACCGCGACCCGGCCCTCGCCTACCTCCGCCAGGCCGAGGGCCCCGACGTCCCCGCCCCTCCTTTATATGTGAAGGCGCTCCTCGCCTTCTTCGAGGAGCACCACGAGGAGGCCCTGGCCCACCTGGACGCCATGGGCAACACGCAGCCCTGGTTTCACGAGGCGCCTCTGCTCCGGGGCGACATCCTCCTGGCCCGGGCCACGCAGCGCTGGAACCAGGGGGACCGGGAAGGCGCCCAGACGGACCTCGAGGCCGGCCGCCGGGCCCATGCCTCCGCCATCGCCACCGCCGAGAGCGCTCCCGCCGGGCACTACTCCCTGGCGCGCCTGGAGACCGCCGCGCTCATCCTGGAGCTGTATGGCCAGGGCAACGTCCTGCCCCACTACGAGCGCGGCCTGGAGGCCCTCTCCCGCGCGCTCACCGCCGCGCCCGACCACGCCCTCTCCCACCTGGCCGCGGCGCGCCTGCACCGCCGGCTCGCCGAGTATCGCCTCCAGAAGGGTGGCGAGGGCGTGGAGCCGCTGCTGGAGAAGTCCCTCGCCGCCTCCCGCGCCGCCCAGGCGCTCGCGCCCTCGGACCGCGTCACCCTGGAGCTGGCCGTCACCTACAGGCTGGCGGCCCGCTCCCGGCAGCAGCAGGGGATGGAGCCGCGCGAGCAGCTCCGCCTGGCCCTCGACGCCTTCGAGCGCATCCGCCCCGAGTCCCGCGACTACCCCTACTTCATCAACCTCGGGATGACCTGGCGGGTGTGGGCCGACTACGAGAGCGAGCACGGGGGCGAGCCGCTCGTCCATCTGGGCAAGGCCATCGACGCGTACCTCGCGGCCAGCCACCTGGACGAGCGTCAGCTGGAGACGTGGATCAACCTGGGCAGCGTGTACCGCAAGCGGGCCTCGGTCCCCCACGCTCCGGATGTGGCGGGAGACCTGGAGCGGGCCCGCGACGCGCTCGACCGGGCGCTGGCCCTCAACCCCGCCCAGGCCGCGGCCTGCTTCCAGGGGGCCTATGTCTCCGAGCTGCTCGCCCGCCATCACCGGGACCGGGACGAGGAGTACGTGCCCCACCTGGAGAAGGCGGTGGCCCTCTACCGCCAGGGCCTGGCCGTCAGCCCCAAGCTGCAACAGCTCCACTACGGCCTGGGCGCGGCGCTCCTGTGGCAGGCCGAGCAGCTCTGGGAGGACGGTGGCGCTCCCGAGCCCCTGCTCGCCGAGGCCGGGAAGGCCTTCGAGCAGGCCCGGGACGTGGCGCCCCAGCAGGCCTTCTCCCACAACAACCTCGGCGAGGTGCGGGTGACGCGGGCCCTCTTCCAGCTCGCGCGGCGGGAAGACCCCGGCCCGGAGCTGCGCGCGGCCGTGGAGTCCTATCGCCAGGCGCTCGCGCTGCTGCCCGGAGACGCCGACCTCTGGGCCAACCAGGCCCGGGCGCACGTGTTGATGGCCACCTGGAGGCTGGAGCAGGGGGAAGATCCACGGCCGGAGCTCGGCGGGGCCGAGCAGGCCCTGGAGAAGGCGCGCGCGCTCAACCCCCGGCTGGGCAACGCGTGGCGGTACCAGGGAGAGGCGCTCGGTATTCGGGCCCGCTGGCTGGCCCGCCGGGGGCAGGCCCGGGAGGAGGACTTCGAGCGGGCGGCGAAGGCCTGGAACCAAGCGCTGGAGCTGGAGCCCCGGCAGTGGGAATACCGGCTCGGCGCCGGCCACTTCCTGCGCGAGCAGGCCGGGTGGAAGACGCTCCAGGGCGGCGACGGTGCCCCGGAGCTGAAGCGGGCCCTGGAGCTGGCCGGGCAGACACTCGCCGCCCGGCCCCGGTGGGCCCGAGCCCGCGTCCTGCACGCCAGCGTGCTCCTGGCGATGGCCGGGACCGCCGCCACCCCGGAGCAGCAACACACGTGGCGGCAGCAGGCCCGGGAGGAAGGAGAGCAGGCCCTGGCCCACAATCCCCACCTCGGGCCCGAGTGGCGTCACCGGCTCCTCGGCTCGCGCGAGCCGGTGGCCGGTCCGCCCGTGCCCTAACGCCGCTTCTTGTCCTCCGGGGGATCCACCGGCACCTCCAGCTCGCCCCGCTTCACCTCCCAGTTGGGGAACTTCTTGCGGTGCGCGTCGGGGATGGTCGCGGTGAAACCGTACTTGCTCCCGGGGGTGACGCTGGTGGAGACCGTCTCCGGGGCCGAGGCCGTCGCCTGGTTGCTCGAATTGAGCGTGAGGGGATCCGACGAGGTGAAGCAGCAGGGGGTGTCGAAGTCCACCTCGACGTCGACGGGGATGCCATCCACCTGGAAGGTCACCGAGTCGTTCGCGTGGATCTGATTGCTGGGCGAATAGCGGATGGTGCCATCCGCGAGGATTTCGACGACGACGAGGGACATGCTCTGGGGCTCCTGGTGTCCCGCGCGGGGACGTTGGAAGAACGTTGCCAGCGGGAGGTTGCAGGCACCGTACCAGCCCCTCGGACACGCCTCCTCCCTCGGGAGCACGCCGCCCCGGCCGCGCCGGAGCCCGGCTGGCACGTCACGGACACGTCAGGCCCGGGACTGACGTGTCAGTCGCCGCCGAGGCCCAGCTCGCGCACGCGGCGCTGCAGGGCGCGCTTGGAGACCTCGAGCCGCCGCACCATCTGGTCCAGGTCGCCCTGGCACTCCTGGAAGCAGCGGGTGATCTCCTCCGGGCTCAAGTCCCGGGCGGTGCGGATGAGGGAGCTCTTGTCGATGAGCACGTAGACGGAGGAGCGGGGAATGCCCAGCCGGTCTGCGGCGGCCTTGAGATCCCACGAGCTGGCGCGCAGGGCCTCCAGCAGCTCCTGCTCGCCCACGTCCGAGGGCTTGCGCCGGGCGGCCTTGTCGTCGGCGGAGTCCGGCTCCTCGGCGGAGGAGGACGGGGCCGGCGCGGACACGGCCTGTCCGGGGATGGGGGCGGCGGCGGAGTCCAGCTCCTGCTCGAGCCGCGCGTCCACGCGCAGGTGGGGCAGGCCCCGGCTGCCGATGACGAGCTGCCGGGCGACGTTGCGCAGCTGGCGGATGTTGCCGGGCCACGCGTAGCGCACCAGGCGCATGGCCAGCGACGTGGGCAGCCACGGCTCGGCGCGCGGGTCCGCGGACGTCAGCCGCTGGGCCTCGCCCGTGGTCTCCAGCTCCTGGCGGGCGAAGTGCATGAAGAGGGTGCCGATGTCCTCGCGGCGCTCGCGCAGCGGGGGCACCTGGATTTCGTAGCCCGCCAGCCGGTGCAACAGCGGCGCCTTGAAGTGCCCCTGGCGGATGCGCTCCTCCAGGTTGGCGTCGGTGGCGGTGATGAGCCGCACGTCCACGCGCACCGGGGCACTGCCGCCCACGGGGAACACCTCGCCCGTCTCCAGCACGCGCAGCAGCGCCACCTGCACCTCGGGCGGCGCCTCGCCCACCTCGTCGAGGAAGAGCGTGCCCCCGTGCGCGGCGCGGAAGAAGCCCTCGCGGTCCCCGGTGGCGCCCGTGTACGCGCCCTTGCGCGCGCCGAACAGCTCGGCGGAGACCAGCTCCTTGGAGAGGGCGCCCAGGTTGACGCTGATGAAGGGCCCGTCCCGGCGCGTGCTGTGCTGGTGGATGGCGCGGGCCACCAACTCCTTGCCCGAGCCCGTCTCGCCCCGGATGAGCACCGGCACGTTCAGGTCCGCCACGCGGGAGACATCCTCGCGCACCCGGCGCACGCCCTCGCCCTGGCCCACCATGCCCAGCTCCCCCGGGCCGGACTCGGGAGAGGAGGACGCGTGGTGGAGCAGCAGCACCACGCGCTCGGCGAGCTCCAGCGGCACGCCCGCGGCCAGCTCCTCGGGAGAGAACTCGCGGCAGCCCACGACGGGCTGCCCGGCCACGCGCACGCCCGTCCCATCCTCCGGCACGAGCAGCCGCACTCCGCCACGCGCCCCGGGCTCGAACTGCACGGGCTTGCGGCTGATGAAGGGGTCCCCGAGGGGGAGGGCCAGGACGCTGCCGGGACGGGAGAAGTCCGGGGCATTGCGCGACAGGGAGGCCGTCCGGCCCGCCGCGGCGATCATCTCGCTGAGCAGCCGCCGCTCGCCGATGCGCTGGGGCTGCGGGTGGGAGACGATGGTCAGGGCCGGCACGGTGCGCGGGGCCACCGCGGCCCTGCCACGCGAGTGCACGGCGGTCGTCGAGAGGTCTTCGGTGAGCTTCTTCTGCATGGGGCCTGAGCGGGGCGTCAACGCCCCCGGGAGTCTACACCGCTCTGGCCACCGGGTGCTCGGGCCTGGCAACACCCCGGCCAGGCGGCTCCTACCTTCTCAGAACGCTGGAGGTAGACCGGACGCTCACCTGGGAGGGAGCCAGAGTGCTTCGAGCTCCAGCTCCACGGCCTCGAAGGGCTCGGCGCGGATGCGCGCGTCCCCGGCGTAGTTGCCCGCGAGCACCCAGCGCTTCCCCTCGCGCCGGAAGACCTCGAGCGCCCGGTTGAACGGATCGATGAGCCAGACATGGTCCACCTGCTCGCGCATGTAGACGGGCATCTTCTTCATCCGGTCGAAGCTCGAGGTCGACGGAGAGAGCGTCTCGCAGACCCAGTCCGGCGAAAGGGTGAAGAAGGGCTCGTCCGGGTAGACCGGCATCCGCGTGCGCTTCCAACCAGCCAGATCCGGGACGAGCACATCACCGCCGAAGTGCAACTCCGGCTCGTCGAGGATCCACCAGCCCCCCGGTCCTCCCCGCCCCCGTTGGAAGGGTCCGCTCAGCTCACCGCCGAGCGCGGAGGTCACGAGCGTATGGCGGCTGGCGGGCCGGGGCGAGGCGAGGAGCTCACCCTCGACGAGCTCTCCCACCACCGTCTCCGGCAGGGCACAGAGGTCCTGGTACGTCGCGGGTTTCTTGACCGAGACCGTCATGGGTTCCGGCAAGAGAAGACCACGCCCCCACCCGCAAGGGGAAGCGTCCTCATGGGACATGAAGGGCTCCATTGCTCAACAGGTAGCATGAGCCCTTCCCTACTTCTACAGTAATCAACACAGGGGTGACCTTGGCGGTCACCCCGCGCCCGTGCCTACTGCGCGCAGTAGGTGTTGCGGTCGATGATGGCCGTCACGTTGACGACCGAGCCGGGGCGCACGACGAACTCGCTGGCGCCCACGTGCGTGTCCTGGCCGCACCAGTCATACGTGTAGCCCAGGCCCGTCCACGGGTACTGCGTGGACTGCCAGAAGCCGTAGCTGGAGGCGTAGTTGTTGGAGATCCACGTCCGGTGCTCGCTGGACACACCGGCGGGGAACGTCAGGCCGCACGTGGTGTCGGTGATCTCCGAATCCGGGCAGGGCCGGAACATGTCGCCCGGCTTCACCCACATCTCGACGAACTGCCGCTTGTTGTCCGCCTCGGTGGCCGGGGGCAGGCCGAGGTACTGGTTGACGCGCACGATGCGGGCCGCGTCGTCCGTCACCGTCTTGCACAGCTCCTTGAGCTGCGGCACCGCGGTGACCCAGATCTCCCGCGACAGCGTGTTGTCGCCCTGCGCGTAACCGGTGAACGTGGTCCACGCGACCATGCGCACCATGCTCTGGTCCTCGTTCCACGACAGGCGCGTGTTGGACGGGGTGATGGCCCACAGGCCGTTGGTCACCTCCTCCGGGGTGGACTCGAAGGCATCGCGGATGGCCTCGTCGTACGTCTCCTGCGTGCAGGCCGCGGGCTGCGCGGGCGGCGGCGGCTGCTCCTCCTCGGGACCACAGGCCACCAGCGACATCAGGGCCACGGCGAGCCAACGCGAACGCGGCATACCTTCGTGCTTCATCTCTCTCTACTCCTGTCAGGGGGGATGGGGCCGCGCACTCTCTCAGAGGAGGCACCCCGGCGGAAACGGGTCCCGGAACACCCCGCAATTCCCAGATTTCGAGAGGGGCTGTCAGCTGCGCGCCAAGGCCCTCCCGGGCTTCCGGGCGCCCGCCCGCGAGCCGGCCCGGGTGGCCCGGGCACGCGGTGTGCAACTTTGAAAGGAAGGCGCGGGCCTCGCGCAACGATTGCGTCTGTTCCACGCAGCGCTTGCGCGCGCTCGGCGTTCCGCCCGCGTCCTTCCCTCGGAAGAGGGCTGGCACGGGACATGGAAGGGAGAGGGGTATGGCTCGCATCCTCATCGCGCTCGATGGCTCACCTGCCTCCTTGCGCGCCCTGGAGTTCGGCGCCTCCCTGGCCGCGAAGCTGGGAGTGGGGCTCCACCTGCTGCACGTGATGCCGCAGGTGGTGCTCCCGGTGGGAGGCATGGGCCCGGGGGCGCTCTCCGAGTTGCAGCACTCGCTCCAGGCCGAGGGTACCCGGCTGCTCGCCGCCCTGGCGGACAAGGCCCGCTCGCACGGGGTGGCGGTGGAGACGGAGCTGGGCGTGGGGAACGCGGCCATCGCCATCGCCGATCGCTCGGAGGCGGAGGACATCCAGCTGGTGGTGATGGGGAGCCGGGGGCAGGGAACGGTGGCACGGCTGCTGCTCGGCAGCGTGGCCACCGAGGTGGTGCACACGGCCACCAAGCCCGTGGTGGTGGTGCGATGAGCGGGCCCGGAGGAAGCGCGATGCGGCGGATACTCGTGGCGGTGGACAGCACCGATGTGGCGCGCGAGGCGACCCGCGTGGCCCTGGACCTGGGCGGGCGAGTGGGCGCGCAGGTGACCCTGGTGCACGTGCTGCCGGACTCGGTGGCCGAGGGCGAGATGGCGGACTTCGCCGCCTTCGAGCGCGCCTGCGAGGACTACGCGCGCGGCCTGCTGGAGGAGCTGCGCCAGCACACCGGCCGCAGCGGCCCGTCCACCAGCATCGCGGTGCTGCACGGCGAGCCGGCGGAGGCCATCTCCAAGGCGGCCGAGGCCGAGGACGTGGACCTGGTCATCGTGGGCACCCGGACGCGCGGGACGCTGGCGCGCACGCTGCTGGGGAGCGTCGCGGACACGCTGCTGCGCGCCTGCCCCAAGCCGGTGATGGTGGTGCCCGAAACGGGCCGCAAGCTGCGCTCCCGCCAGGAGGACCCGGAGCGGGAGCTCGCCGAGGCCCTCGCCTTCACGAAGCAGGGCGGAGTCCCGGGATGAACGGCCCGCTCCCGCCCATGTCCCGGGAGCAGTCCGTCCCCGTCCCCCCTGCCCCGCCGGGGCCCGCGAACACCGTCCTGGGACTGAGCCGGGCCGAGGCCACGCGGCGCCTGGCCGAGCACGGGCGCAATGAAATCCAACGCGAGGAGACGCGCTCGCCCTGGGTGGTGCTGCTCGGGCAGTTCCGCTCGCCCATGATCGCCCTGCTGCTGGGGGCGGGCGGGGTGTCGGCGCTGCTGGGCGAGCACGCGGACGCCATCGCCATTGGCGCCATCGTGGTGCTCAACGCGCTCATCGGCTTCCTGCAGGAGTTCAAGGCGGAGCAGGCGCTGCTGGCGCTGCGCTCGATGACGGCGCCGCGGGCGCGGGTGATGCGGGACGGCTACGCGGTGCAGCTGCCCTCGGCGGAGGTGGTGCCCGGGGACGTGCTGCTGCTGGAGGCGGGGGATGTGGTGGCCGCGGACGCGCACCTGCTGGAGGCGCACGCCCTGGCCACCAACGAGGCGGCGCTGACGGGCGAGAGCGCGCCGGTGGACAAGGCCGCGCGGCCGGTGGCCGAGGGCACGCCGCTGGCGCAGCGCACGGACACGGTATTCCTGGGCACGGCGGTGACGCGGGGCACGGGGCTGGCCGAGGTGCGGGCCACCGGCATGCGCACGGAGCTGGGGAAGATCGCCCACCTGCTGGCCTCGACACAGGACACGAAGACGCCGCTGGAGGAGCGGCTGGAGCAGGTGACGAAGACGCTGCTGGTGGCGTGCCTGGCCATCGTGGTGCTGGTGGCGGCGCTGGGCCTGTGGCGGGGCCACGGGTGGATGACGATGCTGCTCTCCTCCATCTCGCTGGCGGTGGCGGCCGTGCCCGAGGGCCTGCCCGCGGTGGTGACCATCGCCCTGGCGATGGGCGTGCGGCGCATGGCGGCGAGGCACGCGCTGGTGCGGCGGCTCCAGGCGGTGGAGACGCTGGGCTCGGCGACGGTGGTGTGCACGGACAAGACGGGCACGCTCACCACGGGCACCATGGAGGTGCGCGAGGTGTGGGGCGACAACTCCCACGCCATCCTCTTCGCCGCGGCGGCGTGCTGTGACGCCTCGCTGGGGCCGGACGGCAAGGAGGGCACGGGAGACCCCACGGAGCTGGCGCTGCTGCGCGCGGCGCTCACCCGGGGCATCCGCCGCGAGGAGCTCGAGCGGGACAGGCCGCGCGTGGCGGTGCGGCCCTTCGACTCGGAGACGAAGCGCATGTCCATCCTCCGGGCGGACGGGGCGCTCTACGTGAAGGGAGCGCTGGAGGTGCTGCTGCCGCGCTGCCGCAACGCCACGGTGAGCGCCTCGCGGGCGGCGAGTGAGCTGGCGAACCGGGGCCTGCGGGTGCTGGCGATCGCCCGGGGCGAAGGGCCCGAGGAGGAGAACCTGGAGTTGCTGGGGCTGGTGGGCATGGCGGACCCGCCGAGGCCCGAGGCGGTGACGGCGGTGGCGGCGGCGCGCGCCGCGGGGGTGCGCACGGTCATGATTACCGGCGACAGCGCGGAGACGGCCCAGGCCATCGGGCGCGAGCTGGGCATCCTGCTGCCGGGGGAGGACGCCGCCGAGCGCATCCACGCGCGGGTGACGGCGGAGGACAAGCTGCGCATCGTCCGGCGCTGGAAGGAGCGGGGCGAGGTGGTGGCGATGACGGGGGACGGGGTGAACGACGCGCCGGCGCTGCGCGAGGCGCACATCGGCATCGCCATGGGGCGCACGGGCACGGAGGTGACGCGCGAGGCGGCGGACCTGGTGCTCACCGACGACAACTTCGCCACCATCGTCACGGCCATCCGCGAGGGCCGGGCCATCTACGAGAACATCCGCAAGACGCTGGTGTACCTGCTGGTGGGCAACGTGGGCGAGCTGATGCTGATGCTGGCGGCCTCGCTGGTGGGTCTGCCGCTGCCGCTGGTGCCGCTGCAGCTGTTGTGGATCAACCTGGTGACGGACAGCCTGCCGGCGCTGGCGCTGGTGATGGACCCGGCGCGCGCGGAGCTGCTCAACCGCCCGCCCCGACGTCCGGACGAGCCGATGCTGGGCGCGGCGCAGTGGCGCGCCATCCTGCTGGTGGGGACGCTGGAGGCGCTGATGGTGCTGGGGGTGTTCATCTGGGCGGACCCGGCGCACGACGTGGACCGGGCGAGGGCGCTGGCCTTCTCCACGCTGGTGTTCTCCGAGCTGCTGAGGGCGTTCGCGGCGCGCAGCACCACGCGGCTCTTCTGGGAGGTGGGGCCCTTCACCAACCGGCTGCTGCTGGGCATCGTCCTCTTCTCGGTGGGGCTGCAGTGGGGGCTCTACGAGCTGCCGGCGGCGCGGGAGCTGTTCGGGCTGGGGGCGCTGCGCCCGTGGGAGCTGGGACTGGCGTTGGCGCTGGGCTTCGTCCCGGTGACGGTGTTGGAGCTTTCCAAACTGATGCGCCGGTTGTCATTGCGCCCCAGGGCCGAGGCGTGTTGATTGCGCCTCCCAACGGAGGCCCTTCGGCTTCCGTCAGGAGGAACGCAATGTCGAGCTTCATTCGTGGAACGGTGCTGTCTGGCGTGCTCGCGAGCCTGGTGCTGGTTCCCGCCACGGGCCTGGCGCAGGGCCGCACCTCCGTGAAGGTGGGCAAGGATGGCAGCGTCCAGGTGCGCACGGGCAACACGTCGGTGAACACCCAGGCGGAGGGGACGGAGGAGTTGGGCGGCGCGGACGTGGAGGCGGAGGACGAGAGCACCGGGGAGGCGGCCGGCACGGAGCTGGAGATCTCGGGCTCGGGCAGCCAGGAGTCGCACCGCTGCTCGCCGAAGACCGAGGTGAACATCTCGGGCAGCGACAACGACATCACCCTGACGGGGGAGTGCAAGCGCGTGAGCGTGAACGGCTCCACCAACAAGGTGAAGGTGGAGGCGGTGGCCACCATCGACGTGACGGGCTCCGACAACCAGGTCACCTGGAAGCGGGCCGTGGGCGCCAAGAAGCCCAAGGTGAACCGCACCGGCAGCAACAACAAGGTGACGCAGGCGCGCTAAGCGCGGTTGACGAAGAACGGCACCGGGCCGGACGAAAAACGTCAGCCCGGTGCCCGGAAGCGGCGCGGGCCCACCCCGCTCCGAGGGGTGCTCTCCTCTGAAACCGAGGCGCCCGGCCGGGGGGCGGGCGGGCGAGCATGGCCGTTGCACAGGGCCGCGCGCATGCCTCTCAACCCCAGCCATCACCGCCCTCCGCTGTCATGCCTGTTGCTCTCGGCCGCCCTCGGGTGCGCCGGCCCCGCGCCAGAGCAGGACTCACCGCAGCAGGCCCTCTCGTGCATCTCCACGCCCGGCCTCCCGCTCTCGCTGGTGAAGGACCTCCAGGTGGGCCGAGCTCCACGGCTCGACTCCTGGAACCAGGGCTCCTGGGTGTATATGGACGGAGCACCCGCGCCCGTCACCCTCGGCTCGACGCTCTATTTCACGGCCATCGGGGAGAGCACGGGCCAGGAGCCCTGGCGGACGGATGGGACGCCGGAGGGGACACGGCTCGTCCGGGAGCTCCTTCCCGGAAACACCGGCGGGCTCATCACCGGACTGGCCGCCGTGGGCGGCTCCCTGTTCATCAACACGGAAACCGCCCTCTCCGGCAACACCCTCTGGAAGAGCGACGGCACTCCCGAGGGCACCGTCCACTTCGGGCCTCGGGAGGGCTGGAAGAATCCCGGCCACCTCACCACCTGTAACGGCCAGCTGTTCTTCCAGGAGCATGCGGGCGCGGCGACCTTCCGGGGCCTCTGGAAGAGCGACGGCACTCCCGAGGGCACCGTCCAGCTCGCCTCGCGCCCGTGGGACTTCCCGCAGCTCCACACGTCGACTTCCTTCACGTGTGCGGGCGGAACGCTGTTCTTCGTGGCCTTCGATGACGCCTGGAACCTCGAGCTGTGGAAGAGCGATGGCACCGCCGGGGGCACGATGCGCGTCGCGGCGCTCAGCCACGTCATGATTCCCCATGGCGACACGCCCGCCCTCTTCGCCGTCGGCTCGCGCGTGTTCATCCCCGCCGCCTATGGAGTCTGGACGAGCGACGGAACCCCCGAGGGCACCACGCTCCTCCACGGCGAAGGCTCGCCCGAGCCCCTGCGCTTCGCCACGACGCCCCTCCTCGTGGGAGACATGCTCTACTTCATCGCCTCCAACGGCCTGGACCGGCTGGGGTTATGGACGAGCGACGGCACCGCGGCGGGAACCCGGATGCTCACCGAGCTCCCCTCGGGCCCGCCGCCCGGGCTCGTGTCCCTGGGAGACACCCTGCTCTTCTCGGCGGGAGACGGCGTCTACCGGAGCAACGGAACGCCCGAGAGCACCGTCCGCCTCGACGGCCTCTCCCTGCGCCTCCGCTCGGAGGAGAGCGCCCGGTTGCCGGACGGCCGGTGGCTCATCACCACCTGGGAGGACTCCGGCGCACCCTCGCTCTGGGTGACGGATGGGACCAGCGCCGGCACCACGCCGCTCCAGCCGTCCGAGGCGCGGGGCTTCGTTCGAAGCGATGGCCTGACGCGGCACGGGGACTTCGTGGTGTTCTGGGCCGATGAGGGCATCCATGGAATGGAGCCCTGGGTGACGGATGGGACGCCGGCGGGCACCCGGATGCTCTGTGACATCTTCCGCACCCACGCCGCCCCTCCGTGAAGCACGCGGCCTTGCAGCAGCGGCCGTCGCTCAGTGCACGGTATCGGCCGGGCTCGGGGTGGCGTCCCCGGGCCGGGCCGGCTGGACGGCGGCGTGGGCGCGGGGCAGCCGGACGCGGAAGGTGGAGCCCACGCCGGGGCGGCTCTCCACCTCGATGCGGCCCCCGTGGGCCTCGACGATGCGCCGGGCCACCGACAGGCCCAGGCCCACGCCCGGTGCCTTGTCGCGGGCCGGCCCCGTGCGCCGGAAGGGCGTGAAGAGGGTGCGCAGCTCCTCGTTGGAGATGCCGATGCCCCGGTCCACCACGCTCAGCACCGCCTCCTCGCCCTCGCGCGCGACGATGACGTCCACGCGGCTGCTGCCCTGCGAGTACTTCAGCGCGTTGCTCACCAGGTTGTGCAGCACCTGCTCCACGCGCATGGCGTCGCAGCTCAGGAGGACGGGCTCCTCGGGGACCTGGAGCCGCAGGTCATGGGAGGAGCCCCCGGCCTGGTACAGCTCCACCACGGAGGTGGCCAGCTCGCGGGCATCGCGCTCCTCCAGGCTCAGCTCGAAGCGGCCGGCCTCGATGCTTGTGGCGTCGAGCAGGTCCCCCACCATCCGGTCCAGGCGCGCCACCTGGCGGCGCACGAGGGCCATCGTCTTCTGCATGCGCTCCTCGGGGATGGGCCGGCCGGAGGTGACGAGGGCGGCGGACATCTTCAGCGCGGAGAGGGGGTTGCGCAGATCATGCGCCACCCCGGCGAGGAAGGTGAGCTGCTCCTCCTGCTGGCGCGCCAGGGAGTTGGCCATCTCGTTGAAGGTACGGGCCATGTCGCGCAGCTCGAGGGGGCCCGCCTCGGGGGCGCGGGTGCGCTTGCGGCCGGCCCCGAAGCGGCGCATGGCGCGGCTCATGTCGAGCAGGGGGCGGAAGACGGAGTGGCGCAGCCACCACAGCAGCGCGCCCCCGCCCAGGACCAGGAGCGCGGCCACGCAGATGCCGCCGATGTTGGCGAGCTGGTCCCACCGGTCCGCCTGGAGCTGGATGGTGCGGGCCTCGTTGACGTTGAAGGCAACGAGCCGATCCAACGCGGCGAGCGCCACCTCCAAGCGGGGGCCGAGCTGCCGGGCGGCCTGCTCGGGAGGCAGCTGGGCGACACTCTCCCGGGCGAGCAGGTAGCCAGAGATGGTGCGCTCGGCCTCGGCGAGCAGCGCCTGCTCCTCGGGCGACCAGGCGTTGTGCCGGGCCTCGTCGAGGTGGAGCCGGAGGTTGGACTCGATGGCCTCGAACGAGCGGGAGGAGTCGGCGGGGATGCGCAGGAGCGAATCCGACAACCGGAAGAGGGAGAGCAGATCCACCTGGAGCGCCTCGGCGAGGCGGACGCCCTCCACGGAGCTGCCCATGCTCTCGGTGGTGCGGTGGAGGAAGGTCGTCAGGAGGATGAGCGAGGCGGCGCCAGCCACGGACAGGGCGGCGAGCATGGCGACGGCCGCGGTCATGACGCGATTGAGGCTCATGGCGCCTCCGGGCGGAGGGAGCGGCTGCGAGACGGAACGTGGCGAGGGCTGCGAGGGACCACGCGATTCCTCCCGGAGAGATGGAGGAAGCCGGTCCTCCGGCGCCCTCCCTACTCAGCAACACGAAGATGTGTCCGGAAGAAGCGGGTCCCCCATGCCCGGCTGGAGGGGGGGCGGGGCGTCAGGCGCCGAAGCCGCCGAGGGCGGTGCGGCTGAAGCTGGCGGCGCCCTGGCTGACGCGGACGGCGGACTGGCTGAAGACCTGGAAGGCCTTGCGGATGTCCTGGGCGCTCTGACCGGGGGTGAGGATCCACTTGTCCTCGATGCCCATCTCGCGGAAGACCTTGCGGAAGTCGGTGCTGCCGTCGTCGATGCCCATGGCGGCGACGATGTGGTTCTCGGCGCGGCGCAGGTCGTTCACGAGCGCGGCGACCTCGCGGGCGCGGGAGGACTGCGAGTGGCAGTCGGCACCATCGGTGATGAGGAGGGTGACGGTGCGGGCGGAGACGCCGTTGCGGGTGAACTCCTGGGCCTTGGCGAGCACGGTGCCGAGCAGGACGACGGCCTGGTCATAGAGGGGCGTGCCCTTGTCGGGGTCGTAGTTCTTGGAGTGCATGCGGACGACGTCCTCGAGGGGCCGGAAGGGGTTGAGGACGAAGCCGTTGAGGTAGCGGGTGTGGAAGAGGATGCCGTCCTTCTGCTGCGAGGAGAGGAGGGCATCGAGGACGAGGTTGTGGCCATCGCAGACGGTGCGGGCGTGGCCGGAGTGCTGGATGGAGCCGGAGTCGTCGGGCATGACGGTGACGAGGACGACCTCGGAGGCCTGGACGTCATCGACGCTGATGCCGAGGCCGGCCTGAATCTGGGCACCGAGGTCCACGACGGTGAGGGCCTGGAGGGCCTGGGGGCTGAGGACGCCTTCGGCGTGAGCGGCCTGGAAGAGTTGAGAGACATTGGCGCTGGAGCTGTTGCCATTGCTGGACTGGGAGCTCATCTGAGCCTCCGTGGAAGGAAGTCCCCTCTCCCTCTGGGAGAGGGTCAGGGTGAGGGAATAGAAGTCCCACTCCCTCTCCCATCGGGAGAGGGTCGGGGTGAGGGTGTCGAGGAACCGTGCTGACTACGAGATCCGGAGATCCGGCCACGAAGCGAGCGGATCCGTGGACTTCACGAGGTGCATGCCGGCATCGGCGAAGCGCTTGAGGGCGGCATCGGCCTGCGGAGTGAAGTCGGCGGCGAACCCGCCCTTGCCATCGGGGACAGTCACAGCGGACATGCAGTCGGTGAGCAGGTACACCTTGCGAGCGAGCGCGGCGTCCTGGGCGAGGATCTCCCCGAGCAGGTCATCGATGGAGCTCTTCACGCAGTGGCTGGCGGCCTGGCCTGCGATGACGACGGCATCGGCGGTGAGGAGAGTCTTCAAGAACTGGGTATTGCGCTGGGCGAGCGGCTGGCCGTCGTGGCGGGAGAGGACCTCGGGCCGGAGGACGGAGTAGTTCTCGGTGAGCGGATTGCCGCCCTTGACCTCGGCCCAGGACTGGGCGCCGCGGGCGAACGAGTGGAAGAGCCGAGCCTCCTGGACGACCCCGGCGATCGCATGCCCATCGCCGCCGAGGAGGCAGTGAGGGGGCCAGAGGTAGAGGGTGTACTTCCCGGCGCGCTCGAGCTCCTCGCAGTAGTACTTCACCTGCTTGAGGAGCCAGGGGTAGTTGCCGCCGCAGAGCCATTTGGCCATGGCGGGATTGGGGCGGACCTGGCCGCGCTCGATCTGCTCGCGGGTGATTTCGCGGTAGGCGGTGAGGGGCTGGTCATTCTGGTCGACCCAGAAGGACGGGAAGAAGATCTGGTAGGCGAAGTGGGTATCGAGCGTGGTGGTGACGTTGGTGAGGGCACCGAGGTTCTTGTAGATGAACTCGGCGATGCGGCGGCTGTCGTCGATGGCGCCGCGGCCGCTGCGGCCGGCGACGTAGAGGGAGCCCTCGGGGAAGCAGAAGTCCTTCTGGACGTCGATGAGGAGCAGGTGGAGGTTGAAGGAGTCAGTGGCGGAGGCCGCGAGGCCGTGGGCGCCGCGCCAGGTCTGGGCCTCGGCCTGGAGGGCCATGGCGTTGGGGCCGTAGGCGTAAGCGGCGGCATTGGCGGACTTGTAGAACGACGGAAGCGGCAGCTCCTTGAGGCTCGACTGCGTCTTCATGTGCATCCCCCTTCGTGTTTCAATGACACCAACATAGTGTCCAAAGGACACAGTGTCAAGCCGAGGTGGCCCGGTTCGGGGCTGGCGCTCATGCTGGCCCGCCAACAGGGTCCATTGGCCTGCTCGTGCCCGGGACACCGCCTTCGGGCATCCTGCCCGCCACACACGAGGGGACCGCCCCGTCTCCCTCGCCGCCCTGGGGGGTTCATGCCGGAGCCGCGTGATGCAGGCCGTTCGACTCTCTCGCTCCTCTTCCGATCGCCGCTCGGCATCTCCGTTCTCTGCCCCCTGAGCCTGGCGGCAACGGGCCTTTTCCTGGGCGTCCTCTGGGAACCGAACCGGGTGCGGCTCTGGCACCTGCTCATGGGAGTCCAGACCGCGCTTTGGGTGGTCTCCGTGTTCGTCGTCCTCGATGACTACAAGAGCCACCGCCTGGATCGGCCGGGCGGCAGGAGCGAATGGACGGCGGTGGCGCTCTGTACGCTCATCGCCGGGGGAATGAGCGCATTCCCCTTCCTGGGTCAAATCATCACCCAGCAATGGGAGACCCTGCCGGTGGAGCTGGAGGCGATGCTCCAGTTGCCGCACTTGCGCGCGAGGTTCTCCATCCTGGGCCTGCTCTCGGCGGCTTTCGCGACGTTGCACACCGCTGGCATGTTGAACGTGCACGTCCAACTGCTCGCCTACCCGCAGGAGCCGGCCGCCCGGCGAGGAGGGCCCAAAGCGGCGGGCGTCGATGACGAGGTGCTGCGCTATCAGCGGCTCCGGTCGCGCCTGGAACGCTTCCTCGTCTTCTCCGCCGCCACCATCGGGACGGCGACCCTGAGCTTCGGCGCGTTCCGCGACCTGCTCACCGAGTTAGCCCCCTCCCTGGGCGAGCTCCTCGAGCCGTGGCGCATCATGAGCTACGGCGTCTACTACACGGGGATTCTCGCCAGCGTGTACGTGCCCACGCGCAAGACGCTGACAGCGGTGGGCGAGGCGCTCGCGGCCCGGCTCGTGCCGTCGTCCCCCGCCGAGGGCACGAGTTGGAAGGACTGGACCCAGGAGCAAGAGGCCGTCCGCACCTGGCTCGGCCTGCGGAGCACCGCGCTCCAGGACTTCCAGCAGGCGCTCTCCGTGCTGGCACCCCTGCTCGCGAGCCTCTCCACCCTGGCGCTCGGCGCTGGAGGTTGAGCCAGGCGGTGACTCAGGTCATCCGCAGGGCGGTGTGTCCGAGGCGCACTTGCTCCTCAGCGAGCCGAGCCACGAGCGAGCCATCCGCGCCCACCACGACGCAGTGATTCACCGTCCGGCCGCCGGTCTCCTCGTCCCCTCCGCACCAGCCCACCCCCTCAACAGGATCCCTATTTTTCTGATGCGCTGGGAGACAACTTCCACTTGGGAGGGTACCAGTGGGGGACAGGGACCGGGCGAGCCTCATACCGCTGCTTTATGCGAGTGCGCCCACCCTCCGGTGTGGCTTCCGGGTGCATCACCCGCGAGTACTTGTCGACTTCGCAGAATAGGTTCTGACAATCGATGGGCTGGAGTTCCCTGCCCCAAAGGGTCCGGAAGCCAAGCCCCAGCCGGTTGAACTCTTGTCCGGCCATCCTCGTCACTGCGTGGATGACCTCGTCCTCGCCCAGCCCGCCGGTGTCGCTGAAGCACTTACCAATCCCGCTGCGCGCGCCAGGACCCGCGACCACGAACTCGGCCTCCTCGAAACGGATCAGCTCGCTGTAGTTCAAGTCGATGGTGAACTGGAACGCCAGGAAGTCCCCCAGAGAGGGATAGGAGCGCAACAGCTGGAAGACCTCGCGCAGCGAGCGAGCGGAAGCGACCTTGCGGGGAGCGTGGTCCACCATCATCCGGCGCAGCAGCTCCAGGTGGTTGGTGTGTTTGCGGGCCGCGCCAAAGAGCGGCGAGGGCATGATGTACGCTGCGGAGTACAAGCGGCTGCCCTCCTGGAGCGCGGCGCCGAGCACCGCGTCGGCCCGCTCGTAGTCGAAGGACTTCCACGTGATGGGGCCCAGCCGGGCCTCGAGCATCTCCCAGGTTTCGATGCGGTTGAAGAGCTTGAAGAGCAGGGTCCTGAAGAAGACCTCCTCCTCTTCCTGCGGGCCCTCGTAGATGACGCGCCGGATGAGGTACTGGCTCACCCGGTCCGAGGCCCGGTAGACGTTGGTGAACCGGAACGATCGCAGGACGGGGTCCTCGGTCCACGGCGGGGCGCTGCCGGACAGCCGCCGGAAGAACACCTCCTGCCGCTCCGCCGCGAAGCGCCAGTACGTGTCGAACACGGGCGTGGTGCGGAGAACCTTCCCTCCCGGCAGGCGGATGTCACGGGCCGAGGAGGGCCTCGGCTCGGGAGAGAAGAGTGTGACTTGCCGGGGGAAGCCTCGCATGAGGCGGCCTACCTTAGCCGCTCCACGATGAGCTGGCGCGCATTCAGATGGAGCGTCACTCGGCCCCCCTTCAGTTCCTTGAGCTGGCGGAAGGCACGGAACCCCTCGAGGATGGCCTCCTCCCACTGCCACACGGGAACGACAGCGACCTCGTACCCCTTCGTGAACTCCTGGATGCTTTTCAGCAGGTCATAGTCCACCTGCTGGAGCTTCTCGAAGAAACCCACCCGCTTCGCACGGCTGAAGACGATGGCGGAGATCGCCTCCTCGATGATGGCGGCCCTCGCACCGTCCTGGTTCTCGTCGGCCAAGCGGTCGCTCTTGCGCTTGGAGCGGAGAAGGGAGCGGAGCACCGGGGACCAGCCCAGGTAGACCGCGTAGGCGAAGTGGAAGATATCGTGGTAGCGGTAGCCGTCCGGGTCGGCGATGTTGTCGGTGATGCGGTCCCCGATGTTGATGTCCTTGTACCGCAGCAGGATCTGCGGCCTCTCCGGGGTGCCTCGCTCGATGAAGTCGATAGTGAAGAGGCGGGGGAGCTGTTCCTGCTCGGGACTCGCCTCATCGAAGAGCGCATGCGGCTTCTTCTCGGTCTGCCAGCGGCTCGCGATCTTGTCGCGGTTGAGCCTGGACGCCGCTTCCAGCTCGACGCCGGCGACGGCCGCGACCGCACGCAAACACTGCCAGGTGTCCAGGAGTGCGGTGCGCAAGCCGTCTTGACTGGAGCGCTGGACGGCTTCGAGCACGCGGCCGGCTGCAGCGCCCAGGGACAGATTCCGGGCCGACCCATCTCCCGCGTCGCCCCAAGCACCGAGGGGCAGCGTCGAGAGCAGGCCAGGCGCGTCGACGTCGGCGAGCCGCACGAAGTACCACAGCGTGTCGCCAACCTCGTCCACCAGCCGCTCCTTGTAGAGCGGATAGGCGGGACCTTCCCGCTTGTTCTTCTTGAACTCGGCCAGGACACCACCGACCTCGCCCAGCAGGCCGGCTGCCAGGATCTCCTTGTGGTCGGGCTTCCCGGCCAGGGTGTCGGTCTTCTCAGCCGCTGCCGCGAACTCGATGAGCCAGCTCATGCCGACCTCCGAACCTGCTTCCGGATGCCCGTCCCCGTCTTGGCCAGCTGCCTGCGGAACGCTATCGGCTCTCCCCTGAAGCCCTTCTGACCCAGGGAGAGGACCCAGGCGATGAACTCCTCTTCGAACCCGGGACGGAAGTTGACCAGGTGGTTCCGCCCATGGCGGGTAACGGTCTCCTCCTTGCCCTGCCGGAACCGCGCGGGGATCTCGACAGCATCCCTACCGAAGTAGACGAACCAGTCGCTCACCAGCACGCGGTTGGTCTGGGTGTCATTCTTCACATTGGCACTGTTGGTCTGGCCATTGCCGTGGCTGTGGTGGGACTTCTCCTGGCGCCAGAGCCCGCTGGAAGGGTCGCGGTGGTAGATGTTGTCGCCGAACGCCTGCTTGAGGCTCCCGCGCAGGTTGGGGCGCTTCGAACGGAAGCGTGGATTCGCCCAGTACTCATCGAACGTGAGCGTCTCGCCCACCCGCATGGCATAGACGAGATGGTCGCCCAGGCCATGTTTCTTCGAGCCGGTCCCGGCCACCCAGTCGCCGACCTGGGCGCCCTCGCGAATCCGGGGCTTGCAGGTGGCGAGGGTGCACAGGCCGAAGAAGGGGTTCGGGGCGAAACCGTAGTCCCGGGCAACCACATAGGTATAGAGCTTCATTCGGGCTTCGGCTCCCCGCAGGTGAAGCGGTCGATGTCCCGCTCCGGGAACTCCGTCTCGCCATCGGGCATGAACAGGGTGTTGCTCCTGCCCTCGATGGCATCCATCACACGGTCGGCCTGCCAGCAGCCCACCAGGGCATCCCCGTACATCTGGAAGTTGGCGGGGAGGTCCGAGACCTGGCCCCCCTGGACGTACACGCCCACGATGCGCTTGTCCTGCTGCTGCGCGCATTCAATCGCCCAGTCGACCCAGGGCCGCGTGCGGGTGGCGGAGGAGATCACCACGAGCACCGCGTCCACCTGGTCGATGCACGGCGCCAGGATCTTGGACTTGATGTGCTGCTCGTTCGTGGCCGCGTTGGGCCTGGAGTTGTCGATGGGCGAGTCCCGGATCTCGTACCCATTCCTTTCAAGGATGTTCTTCAACACCTGGAGCTCTGCGTCATCCTGCTGGGCAGGGCTGATGAAGAGGGTTCTGGCCTCATCGCTCACGGTAAACCGTCCTGTGTCTTTGGATGTCTTGGGTTCTATCCGGGGGCCCTGACACGACATCCCCCCCGCGAAAAGACGTCCGGGCCGCGCCGGATCTGACAGGCGCCAGCGCGGCGGGGACTCGCGAGCGGAGTGGGACGCGGCGCAGCACACCGCACCCATTCCGCTGATGGACGCCTGGATGGTGGGCAGCCTGACATGGAAGGGCTGGTCCGCCCGTCAGGCGACCCACCGGTGGCCCGGAGACCTGCTACTGCCATACACCCCCAGTAGCAGCGCCGAGCCTCGGAGATTCACGTCATCCGCAGGGCGGTGATGTCCTGGCGGCGGACGACGGTGAGCCCGTGCCGCGAGAGGAAGAGGCGGCTGTCGGCGTCGACGAAATGCTCGGTGTCGGGGAACTCGCGAACCACTTCGAGCCGGCCCTGGCGCAGCTCCACGCGGACGAGCCCCGCGTCGGTGGCGGCGAACAAGGCCTCCCCCGAGGCGCACTTGCCCCTCAGCGAGCCGAGCCACGAGCCATCCCCCGCCTCGCCCTTCGCGCTGGCCTTCACCGCGCCATCCGCGCCCACCACGACACAGTGGTTCACCGTCCGGCCGCCGGTCTCCTCCGCGAGGAAGAGCCAGCAGTGGGCGCCCTCGAACACGGCCTCCGCGTCCACCAGCCGGCCCGAGGGCCACGGCAGCGCCAGGCCATCCCGGAGGCCCGGACGCTCGGCGTCGAAGACGAAGGCGCCGCGCAACGAGCCCGCGCGGTGGAAGCCAAGCCCGAAGCGCGGCCCCATGAAGAGGCGCGTCTGCCCATCGAGCACCTCACCCAGCCGCTCGGGACCGAACGCTCCATCACGCCACAGGGCTCCCGCGTGGGCCCAGTAGCGGTGGCGCGCATTGGCCGCGAAGGCCGGGCGCTGCTCGGGCGCGTCCACCCCCAGCCGCTCGGGGCGCTGGCCGGGGGCGAGCACCGCGTACTCCCCGCCCTTCCCTACCAGCGTGACGGCGCCCTGCATCGCCCAGTGCAGCGTGGGGTCCAACCCGCCCTGCAGCACGGCCGAGCCCTCCTCGCGCCGGTAGGCCCCCTCCGCGTGGAAGAGCCAGCGCAGCGTCCCGTCCTCGACGCAGGCGTGGAGGATGACGCCCTCGGTGGTGAAGAGCCGGGTGGCCACCACCTGGCCGCGCACCGTTGTGACGGGCGTGGTGGCCAGCGGCGCGCTCGGGCGGCACGTGGGGCACGAGACCCGCGCATGCTCCACGCCGCACGAGGCGCACACGGTGAAGCGCAGCGAGTCCAGCAGCGGCAGCGGAAACGGCCCCCGGGCGTCCTCGACGAACACCCGGTGGAGGCAGTGCAGCAGGTCATCCGGGAGGACACCGAAAGGCGTGGCGGGCTTGGGGTACTGGACGTCCGGGTGGAAGACGGTGAGGCGCTGGAGGACGCGCGCGGTGGGCGTGGCCTTGGGCGCGGGAGCCTTCGGGCGGTGGATGCCGCCATAGGGCCCCACGCACAACAGGCTCTGCATCAGCGCGATGGCGAAGGCATACCAGTCGCTGTCCGCGGACGCCGGGCGCGAGGGCATCAGCCCCTGGGCCGCGCCCCCCAAGCGCAACGGATCCAGGAACTTCTCGGTGAAGACGGTGGAGAGGTAGGGCCCGAACTGGAAGCTGTCCGCGTCGATGAGCCAGGCATCGTTGCCGGTGACGAGGATGTTGAGATCGTTGAAGTCGCCCACCACCACGCCGCTGCCGTGGAGCGCGGAGAGCGTGCGGTGCAGGCCGCGGAAGAGCTCGGCGACGCGGGAGGACGGCACCCCGGCGCGGCGGAAGGACGGATCTCCGAAGCGGCGCAGGGGCTCGGCGCCCTCGAGCTTGCGCATGGCATAGCCGAGCAGCGTCCTGCCCTGCTTGTCGGTGGCGAGCGTCTCGGGCGACACCACCCGCGCGGGCAGGGGCCGGGGGAAGGCGGGCAGCTTGCGCTGGTGCTCGGCGATGCGCGTCCGGGCGGCGGCCTGCTCATGGGGGAGGTTGTCGTAGTCGGGGTGCTCGGGAGGCTTGAAGAGCTTGAGGACGCGCCCGTCCCCGAGGTCGAAGACATCCGCCTCGCCGCCCTTGCCGAGCGCCTTCGTCGGGTTCAACCGGCGCTTCTTTCCCTCGAGGTACACGTCCATGGCTCAAGCCCTCCCCTGCCGGCGGCGCAGGACGACGAGGGTGGTGTCATCGGAGAGCAGCCCGGGGACGCGCTCGAGGCGCCGGGCGGGGAAGTCGGCGCGGACGGACTCGCGGTTGAGGAGCGAGAGGCGGCGGCGCAGCGCGTCCGGATTGGAGAAGTACCGGCCCTCACTCCAGAACTGGGAGAGGGGGCCCACGGGCTCCTCGCGCTCGGGCACCCGGGCCTCGGCGAGCCCCGCCAGGTCCGACACCCCATCCGTGCCGAGCAGCAGCGAGTCCACCTCGGCGGTGGGCCGGAGGCTGTTGGCCTTGAGGGACACGGCGCCCGGCTTCAGCAGCCCATAGGCGAGGTATGGCGGCGCGTTGTTGGCAAAGGGCCCGAGCCGGTTCACCTCGCCATTGAGGGCCCAGAGCCCATCGCCCGCCGAGAAGACGAGCGTGTGCTCCGGGGTGACGACGGCACCCACGACGGTGAAGAGGAGCGCCTCGCCGATGGCCCGCTCGCCAAGCTCTCCGGAGATGGCCTGGAGGAAGCACAGGACGTCCGCGCCCAGTTGCTGGAGGAACTCGGGCGAGCCCACGGGCACCTGCCGGCCCAGCAGCGAGAGCGCGCCCTCGACGACGCGGCGGGCGCCGAGCTGCGCGCCCAGCTCGCTCTGGGCGCCACTGCCGCACCCGTCCGTGACGACGGCGGCCAGGCCGTGCTCGCTCGCCCGGGCCCAGAAGGCGTCCTGGTTGTTGCGTCCGGCTCGGGCGTGCTCCCGGCCCTGCACGGTGGCGGCGGCGAGCTCGAAGGGCAGCGCGGACATGGCTCTCCTCTCCCAGGTGGGCCTGGGTAGACGTCGTGTTCTACGGACACCAAGTTAGTGTCGATAAAACACGAAGTCAAGCCAATGGCCCGTGGGGTGAGGAGGCCTACAGCTCGAAGTTGAAGCCGGCCTTCTCCAGCTGCTTGTACTTCTTGTGGTCGAAGCGGTAGAGGCGCGCGGCGCGGTGGGAGACGTCCTGCTCCACCTCGTCGAGCTCCTCGAGCAGATCCATGGCGAGCAGCTTCTTGCGGAAGTTGCGCTTGTCGAGCTCGCGCTCGAGGATCTTCTCGTACATGCGCTGCAGCTGGGTGAGGGTGAACTTGGGCGGCAGCAGCTCGAAGCCGATGGGCTGGTAGCGCACCTTGCCCTTCAGCCGCTGGTGGGCGGTGGCGAGGATGTCCGCGTGGTCGAAGGCCAGCTTGGGCACGTCATAGACGGAGAACCAGGCGGCCTCGCGGGCGTCGGTGGCGGCGTGCACGCGGTGGTCCGAGAGCTTCACCAGGGCGAAGTAGGCCACGCTCACCACCCGGCCGCGCGGGTCGCGGTCCGGCGCGCCGAAGGTGTAGAGCTGCTCCATCAGGTTGGGGCGGATGCCGGCCTCCTCCTGCAGCTCGCGGCGCGCGGCGTCCTCGAGCGACTCGTCCATGCGGACGAAGCCCCCGGGCATGGCCCACCGGCCCTGGAAGGGCTCCACGCCGCGCTTGATGAGCAGCACCTTCAGGTCCTCATCGTCCAGGCCGAACACCACGCAGTCCACCGTCAACGACGGGCGCGGGTACTCGTAGGTGTAGCTCACAGGGGCTCCTTTCGTTCCGTTCCCACCACCGCATAGTGTCGAATGGACACTCCGTCAAGCGGCGGGGACGAACGCCGTCACCCCTGTCCTCACTTCAGCAGCAGGGAGTCCGGGCCACGGACCTCGACCCAGCCCTCCGTGCCGAACGCCTCCGCCATCCCTCGCAGCACGGCCTTCCGATCGAGCACCGTCCCCTTCGGGAGGACGAACTCGAGGCCCGTGATGCCGCTCTGCCAGGTGCTGGAGACGTGCCGGGGCTCGGGGACGTCCTTCTTGGTGAAGAGGAAGATCTCCCAGAGGCGGCCCGGCACGCGATAGCTGCCCTCGACGACGTCCGCGTCCGCGCCCAGGACGGTGTCGAAGCTCAGCTCGTACCGCTGGCCCAGGTGGGCCTCCTCGGCGTCGAGCCTGCCCGTCGGCTGCAGGCTGGACTCCAGGAACGAGGCGTAGCGCTCCAGCCCGGGGAAGTAGACGCAGTAACCCCACTCGGTCCACTCCCCCCGCCTGCGCACGGGAGGGTCGCACCAGATGACCGTGCCGGGCTGCCCGGCGAACTCCCTGCAGCTGGGGCCCTCGGCCACCACCGAGACGATCTCGAACCGGCGGATGCCACTCGCCTTCTTCTCCTCCATGGCCCTCCTCTTCAGGCCACGAGGCGCTGGAGCTGCCGCCAGTCCACCAACTGCACGGACTCCTCGGCCAGGTCGAACTCCAGCGAGCGGCGCATGCCCATGATGTCACCACCCATCTGGAAGGGCACGTCGCGATCGAAGTCCATGCGCAAGCGCTCGACGAAGAAGTCGTGCATCTTGGGCATCGGGTGATGGCCGCGCCACAGCTTGCGCATGTTGAGCGTGGCCTCCGTCACGCCCGCGCCATAGACGCGCACGGACAGCCGGTGCGGCACCGCCTGGGCGAAGGGGAAGGCCTTGAAGCCGAAGCCCCACTCCGTCGTGGTGGCCGCTCCGGCGACTCCCGCGGGGCCCTCGTAGAGCAGCGCGCCCGTCTCGCCGTGGGGCAGCGGCATGATGATGCCGCGCTCGTCCACGGTGAGCGCCGGCGCCCCCAGGTTGTACACCTTCACCTGCAGCTGGGTCTTGCCGAACAGGTGCCGGGGAATGGTGCGCGTGAACAAGGCGCTCATGTACCCGCGCAGGCCCGCGTTCGCCTCGCGCAGGGGCCCGGCCGGGAACTTCGAGAGATGATCCTTGAAGTCCTGCAGCGTCTCCGAGTCCCAGCCCGTCCCGGCGAAGGGCGCCACCCGGTTCTCCAGCCGCACCAACGAGAAGGGACGCAGGGGCGGCAGGCGCTCGCCACACGCGGCGAGCTGGCGCAGGGCCACCGAGGGCTTGGGCGCTCCGGTGACACGCGCCCACGCGTTGCCCGTGCCCAGCGGCAGCACGCCGATGGCCGGCAGCGCCACCCCCTGCTCGCGCAGCTCGTTGAGCAGCCCGGTGATGGTGCCGTCACCGCCTCCGGCCAGCAGCAGCGTGGGCGGGTTGGGCCGCAGCTGCTCGGAGATCCACGTCCGGGCCTCCTCCAGCGAGCGGGTGAGGGCCAGGCGGGCCCGGGGGAAGAAGCGCTGCACCATGCCGCCGATTCTCTCGGAGCCCCGGCGTGCGCGCAGATTGACCATTACGGCGATGTTCATGGCGGCGTCACTCTCCCCAAGCCATGTCATGGTTTCGTCATGGCGGCACTGCCTGGCGGTCATCTTCGGGTGGCGGACACATGAGGGATTCCCCTCACCCGCCGAGGGCGCGTGCCATGTGCTCCCAGGCTGTGGCACGCCCGAGACGGGCGCAAGTTCCAGTGTTCGAAGCCTGAACGGATGGCTCCTCGGGCCCAGAAGACTGTTGCGCCACACGCGCGCCGCATCGTCCCTCCGTGCTTGTCCTGGCCGTCACATCCCCGTTGCCAAGATGGAGATGACACACGGCGGCGCACGGAAGACGGGGGTGGGTCCCCCGGTGGGCAGGCGAGGTGGCGCTCCGGGCACGGGGACGGTCCGTCCATGATCGGGACGCAACGGGGGGTCCCCCCGCGCTGGAATCCTGGAGCGGAGGGCCGGGCCACCGTGACGGGTAGGGAGCCGGAGGCCCGCCCAAGGCCGCGGAATGACTGCGTTCTGGCGCCCGGAGGGTGGGTTGTGGGCGTGGCGTGACGGCTGGTATCTCCGGGCCCGGATGCCCGGCAGCCGGCGGAACGGGCCCTGCAATCCGTCTCCGATCATGACCTTCCTCAAAGACTCGTACTCAATGGTGGTGGTGCTCGCGCTGGCGCTCGGTGGCGTGGCGGGAGCGGCCCCGCGCCGCGTGGTGGTGGCCAGCGGCGACTGCAAGAACGCGGAGCTCAGCGGCCACGCCAAGGCGCTCTACGACAACCTGGCGACCCGCCCGGGGGAGAACGTCCTGGGCGCGGCGGACTTCGCCGAGCGGCTGTTCCCGCCCCCCTCCGGCAGCTTCGAGGACATCAAGCGGCAGCTCGAGGCCGCCCAGGGCCAGTTCTACGAGGCGCGCCACGCCAAGGCGGCCCAGGCCATCGACGAGGTGCTGCGGCAGGTGACGCGGCTGCCGCCGGGCGAGGCCCGCTGGAAGCTGTACGTGGACACGCAGCTGCTGCTGGCCATGAACCAGCGCGCGCTGGGCAAGGTGAAGGAGAGCGACGACGCCTTCCGCAACGTGCTGCGGCTGGAGCCGGCGTACACGTTGGATCCGGACTACTACACGGCCTCCACGCGCCAGGCGTTCGACAAGCTGCGCGGCGACCTGGCCCGGGGCAAGAAGGTGAAGCTCTCGGTGAAGTCCAACCTGTCCCCCTCCGAGGTCTTCCTCGATGGCCGGAGCGTGGGGCAGACGCCGCTGGTGCTGGCGGTGCCCGCGGGGACCTACGATTTGAGCGTGAAGAAGGGCGAGGCGCTCAGCTTCCCGCGGCAGCTGCCGGTGCAGGGCGCGGAGACGCCGGTGCTGGTGGACCTGGCCTACGAGGGCTCCATCTCGGCCAGTCCCTTCCCGTGCCTCGCGTCGGACGGAGAGGGCGAGTCGGAGCTGTCCCACGCCGTGCGCCTGGGCGGCACGCTGGGCGTGGAAGAGGTCATCGTGGTGAAGCTCGAGGGGACGAGCAGCGGGCCGAAGTGGCTGGCCGCCACCGTGCTCAACGTGGAGGGAGGCCAGAAGCTGCGCGAGGGAGGCGTCAAGACGCAGGGGCTCGACGCCCCGTCCGAGTCGCTCTCCGCGCTGGTGGACTTCGTCACCACGGGCAAGGATCAGCCGAGCCTCGTGGTCGCGTCGCCCAACCACCAGCCGCCCTGGGATGAGCCCTCGGTGGCGGTGCTCACCCCGGAGGTGACGGCGGAGTCCGGCGCCGTGCGGCCGCTGCGCGTGGTGTCCTACGTGACGCTGGGCGCGGGGGTGGCGGCGCTGGTGGGCGCGGGCATCGTGCGGCTCTCCGTGCAGCCGGAGTGGGAGGAGCTGACGGATCCGAAGAACGGGCACCTGGCCGGCGGGAAGATTCAGGCCAGCGACACCCGGGGCGTGGAGCTGCTGCGCAACGTGGCGCGGAAGCAGAACACCATGATGGGGCTGCTCGTGGGCTCGGGCGCGGCGCTCGCCACCGGCACCGTGCTCTACTTCCTCTCCCCCAACGAGGCACCTCCGGTGTCGGTGGGCGTCACGGCGGGTCCGGACGGCGCGGGCGCCACGCTGTCGGGGACGTTCTGACGCGGTCTCGGGTACGTTCCCGCGCATGAACGTACTCCTGGCCCTGCTGCTGGCCGCGAGCGCTACCGGCGCTCCGGCCCCCCGCACCTTCCGCGTCGACTACTTCCACACCGGCAACGCCACCGAGGAGCGCTTCAGTCTCGACCGGCTCGTGGTGGAGCCGCTGCCCTGGCCCGGCAGCCCCGCTCGCGCCGTCGACGAGACCAACCTCGGCAAGTACCTCTTCGAGGTGCGCGACCGCGCCACCAACCGCCTGCTGTACTCGCGCGGCTTCGCCTCCATCTACGGCGAGTGGGAGAGCACTCCCGAGGCCCGCGAGATGAACCGCACCTTCCATGAGTCCCTGCGCTTCCCCTCCCCGGAGAAGCCCGTGCAGGTGATGCTCAAGAAGCGCGCGAAGGACAACTCCCTGCGCGAGGTGTGGAGCTTCACCGTGGACCCCCAGGACATGTTCGTCGACCCGTCCGCGCCCGCCTCGCCCGGCCCGCTGCTGAAGCTGGTGGACAACGGCCCGTCCGCGGACAAGGTGGACTTCCTCATCCTCGGGGATGGCTACACCGAGAAGGAGCGCGCCAAGTTCGAGAAGGACGCGCGGCGGCTGGTGGACATCCTCTTCAGCTTCTCGCCCTTCAAGGAGCGCAAGCAGGACTTCAACGTGTGGGGCCTCATGCCCGCCGCCCGCGAGTCCGGCATCTCCCGCCCCTCCACCGGCATCCACCGCGACTCGCCCGTGGGCGCCACCTATGACGCCTTCGGCAGCGAGCGCTACGTCCTCACCTTCGAGAACCGCCGCTTCCGCGACATCGCCTCCTTCGCGCCCTACGAGTTCGTCGAAATCCTCGTCAACGGCAACACCTACGGCGGCGGAGGCATCTTCGGCCTCTACGGCACCGTGGCCGCCGACAGCCTCTGGGCCCCCTATGTCTTCGTCCACGAGTTCGGCCACCACTTCGCGGGCCTCGCGGACGAGTACTACACCTCCGAGTCCGCCTACGCCCCCGCCGAGGAGCGCGTGGAGCCGTGGGAGAAGAACGTCACCGCGCTCAAGGACCCCGCCCAGCTCAAGTGGAAGCACCTGGTGGCGCCCGGCACGCCGCTGCCCACGCCCTGGCAGAAGGACGAGTACGAGAAGCACGCGCTCGAGGTGCAGCAGCAGCGCCGCCGCATCCGCGCCGAGCGCCGCCCCGAGTCGGAGATGGATGCGCTCTTCACCGCCCAGCGCGATTGGGAGGAGAAGTTCCTCGGCCAGCAGCAGTACGCCGGCAAGGTGGGGGCCTTCGAGGGCGCCATGTACGAGGCCCGCGGCTACTACCGGCCCCAGGCCGATTGCGTGATGTTCACCCGCGACCGGGTGCCCTTCTGCGCCGTGTGCCAGCACGCCCTCACCGAGGTCATCGACCTGTACGCAGGGCCTCGGAGCGGCAAGGCGCCCCGGCCGGCCCCCTGAGGCGGGTCCCTCGGGTCCGGGAGCCGAGACCCCGGCGGGCAGGGCCTCCGTCCCCTGCCTGCTGCCGCCCGGGTTGTACGTCGCCAACCTGACAGGGAAAGGAGGCGGACACACCCATGGCCATGATGCAAAATCTGGAGACGGAGTCCTGGTCGGGAGAGGGCGTAGGGACGAGCGTGGAGTCGTTCCTGGCGCATATCAACCGAGAGGTCCCCGAGTACTCCCCGACAGAGGTGGCGGACGCGGTGATGAGCGCGCTGTGCGAGCGGCTCCCCGGTGGGCTGGTGCAGGAGCTCCGGGAGCAGTTCCCCGAAGGCCTGCGCAGGCTCTTCGAGCGCAGCTGGAAGGAGCGCAGCGCCAACGCTCAGAAGTTCGACAAGGACGACTTCTACCTGGACATCGCCGAGCGGCTGCAGATCGAGCCCGAGAACGTCCGCCTCGTGCTCCATGTCGTCTTCGGCTCCCTCCACTCGCAGATCACCGAGAAGCTGGCACAGAAGATCCGCGCGGAGATGCCTCCCAACATCGCCGGTACCTTCGACGCCGCCCGCCGCGACGCGGATCTGCCTCGCTAGGGCTTCACGTGGAGACCCCGGAGAGCCCATCGCTCCCCGGGGTCCTCCCCTCGTTTGCTACCTGCCCGGACCCGGGCCCGGCTCGATGGCGAAGATGAGCGTCACCCGCGCCGTCACCGTCTGCTCCTCCGGTTGGATGGGCGTCGTCACGTCCGCCGCGTTGCCCGCCCGCGCCAGCTCGAAGCGCGCCGCCACCGGGAAGGGACGCTGCGGCTCCGTCACCGTGCTCGCGTCCAGCACCGCTCCCAGCTTCACCCCCAACGCCGACGCCAGCACCTGCGCGGATTGCCTCGCCCGCTCCACCGCGTTGCGCAGCGCCTCGCCCTGCACCGTCTCCGGCTTGCTCAGCCCGAAGCGCACCGAGTCCACCCGGTTGGCCCCCGCCCCCAACGCCGTGTCCAGCAGCGCCCCCACCCGCGCCAGCTCGCGCACGTGCACCTCCACCTGGTTGCTCACCCGGTAGCCCTTCAGCTTCGGCGCCTCGTCCGGCCTCGGCTGCGGCTGGAACTCGGGGAACACCGCGAAGTTGCGCGTCTCGATCTCCTTGCGCGGAATCCCCGCCTGCACCAGCGCGGCGATCACCTTGTCCATCTTCCGCGCGTTCTCCTCCGCCGCCGCCTTCGCCGTGGGCGCCAGCGTCTCCACCGCCACGTCGAGGAAGGCCTCGTCCGGTGCCACCTTCACCTCGCCCATCCCCTCCACCCGGATGGTGCGCTCCAGGGGACTCACCAGCGGCGCGGGCGGGGGGCCGGGGGGTGGGGGGACGCGGGACGGGGCCTCGCCCCCGAAGGCAAGGGTGCCACTCATCAGCAGGACGAGCAGCGGGGCTGTGCGCGCAATGGGCATCGGTGGGCCTCCTCGTGCGGCGGGCTCCGCCTCAAGGTGCGTCCGTGGCAAGGGGGTGGCATCGCACGGCGGAAGGAGCTGCCAGGCTGGCCGCACAGAGGGCAACCCGAGGCCCTCGAGACCCTCACCCCGACCCTCTCCCGGAGGGCGAGGGGGAGGAGGGACACCGGGTGAAATCCCCTCCTGCTCAGAGAACCTGCCTCACCGCACGGGGAACGGTATTCTCGCGCCCACTGAGGGGATCTTTCATGCGGATTCTGTTGTTCCTGGTCGCGCTGCTCTCCGGCGGATACGCCGGTTACCTGTCCACCGCCGCCAAGACGTCCTATTCGTCCTATTCGCCCGCCCAGCTCGATCAGCTCGAGGCCGAGCTGACCCGCCAAGTCGACAAGACCTCCGGCGACGCGCGCGACGAGCACCTCGTCTCCCTCTCCATCCTCCGCGAGGAGCGCGAGCGCCCCTTCAAGGTGCAGGTGGCCGCCGGTGTCGCGGGCCTCTCCTTCCTGGGCGCGCTCGTCCTCACGCTCGTGGGCGGACGCCGCAAGGGCTCGCAGCAGGAGGAGGAGGCCTACGGCGCGCCGTCCGAGAGCGGCTCTCGCCAGATGGACCGCAACCGGGCCGCGGCGCTCCTCGGCGTGCGCCCCGATGCGCCCCGCGCCGTCGTCGAGGCCGCCCTCCAGGCCCAGCTCGCCGAGAAGGATCCCTCGCAGCTCGGCGGGCATGACCCCAGCCTCCGCCAGAAGATCCACCAGCAGCGCGAGGAGCTCCAGGCGGCCGCCAATGTGTTGTTGGGCCGACGGGAGATCGCCTTCAATCCCGACGCCAACGAGGGCTGAGCCCCCTCGGCGGCCCGCGCTGTCCAGCATCCATCGAACGGTGTGTCCCCCGGTCCGTTGCCCCCGGGGGGTTTACTGCCCATCCTCCCGGCGGCCGGCTCGGGTCCTCGCACACACCCGGCGCGGCCTGAAGTCCTGGGAGGAACAACACCGTGGCCCAAGACAGCCTGAGCCTGCGCGTCCAGCGCATCTCGCCCGAAGCCGAAGGCATCCGCTCCTACGAGCTCGTCCCCGCTGACGGCGGCTCGCTGCCTGCCTTCGAGGCCGGCTCCCACCTGGATGTCCACGTCCCGGGCGGCTTCAGGCGCCAGTACTCGCTGTGCAACGACTCCAGCGAGACGCACCGCTACCTCATCGCCGTGCAGCGCGACGCCAAGGGCCGCGGCGGCTCCCAGGCCATGCACGACCAGGTGCGCGTGGGCGACGTGCTCACCACCAGCCTCCCCCTCTGCGACTTCCCCCTGCTGTACGCGCGCAACTACGTGCTCATCGCCGGTGGCATCGGCATCACCCCGATGCTCTCCATGGCGTGGCAGCTCCAGCGCCAGGGCAGCCCCTGGCACCTGCACTACTGCACCCGCTCACCCGAGCGCACCGCCTTCCGCGAGCTGCTCGCCTCGCCCGCCTTCGCCGGCCACGTCACCTTCCACCATGACGGGGGAGACGCCGCGCGCGGGCTCGACGTGCAGGCCCTGCTCGCCACGCGCACCGGCGGCACCCGCGTCTACTGCTGCGGCCCCGCGCCCCTCATGCGCGCCGTGCGCGACGCCACCATCCTCCACGCCTGGCCCCGCGAGAAGGTCCACTTCGAGGCCTTCTCCGCCGAGGCCACCGGCGCCATCAGCGACCGCGCCGACACCGAGTTCCAGGTGGTCATCCGCAGCACCGGCGCCTCCTACCCCGTGCCTCCCGGGCAGACGGTCCTCAACGTGCTGCGCAAGAACGGGCTGCGCGTCCAAAGCGACTGCGAGGCCGGTACCTGTGGCACCTGCCTCACCCGCGTCCTCGACGGTGACCCGGATCACCGCGACACCTATCTGCCCGAGGCCCAGCGCTCCGCGCGCTGCAACATGCTCGTCTGCGTGTCGCGCGCCCGCTCCCGTCAGCTCATCCTGGACCTGTAGGCCCGCCGGCTCACGCCGCCTGGCCAGGCACTCCGCTGCGGGCCTTGACCACCCACTCCCGCACCTGCTCGCGCAGCAGCTGCGGATCGAAGGGCTTGTCCACGCGCGCGTTCTTCACCGTGTCCATGAAGGTGCGCGCCGCCGGAGTGAAGGCCCCTCCGGTGACGAACACCATCCGCCGCGCCACCGCCGGCGCCGACGTCTCCAGGTCCGCGTGCAGCTCCATGCCCGTCAGGTCCGGCATCATCAAGTCACAGAGGACGACGTCCACCTCCGTGCCCTTGGGACCCTTGAGCAGCTCCAGCGCCTGACGCGAGCTCGTCACCACCTCGACGTCGTGCTCGCGCGCCAGCGTCCGCCTGAGCGCCGAGCTCACCATCACATCGTCATCGACAATCATTACCCGGCCGCGCACTCGCGAACCCTCCTGCTCTTGTTGCATGGCACGCACTCCCTGGATCTCGCTCACGGGCGCCGCCGCGGCCCGTAGTGTCACACGAACCACGGTTCCCTTGCCCGGCTCGCTCTCCACGGCGATCTCCCCCCCCATGGCCGTGATGAATCGGTGACACAGGGCCAGTCCCAGACCCGTGCCCACACCCACCGGCTTTGTGGTGAAGAAGGGGTCGAAGATGCGACCTATCACGTCCGGGGGAATCCCACACCCCGAGTCGCGGACCTCGGCCACCACGCGCTCGCCGTCGAGCCGCGTCACCAGCCGCACCTCGTGGGTGGCCGACTGGCCCTCGGGCAGCGCCTGGGCGGAGTTGATGATGAGGTTGAGGAAGACCTGGGCCAGGCGGGACTCGTTGCCGTCCACCCAGCCGGACTCGCCGTAGTCCTTCACCAGCCGGGCCCGGGGCGTCAGCTCGTTGCTGGCCAGCTTCGCCGCCGAGTCCAGCACCGCGTGCAGGTCCACCGGCCCGCTCACGTCCTCGTCGCCGCGGGAGAACGTCTTCAAATCCTGCACGATGCGCCGCACCCGGTCCGCGCCGTGCCGCGCCTCGCTCAGCGCCCGCTCCATGTCCTCCAGCCGCCTGCGGCCCGGCACGCCCACGGGCAGCTCCCGCTTGAGCGCCCCCGTCTCCGCGCTGACGTGGTCCAGGTTGGAGACGATATAGGCCAGCGGGTTGTTGATTTCGTGGCCCACGCCCGCGGCCAGCGTGCCCACCGCCACCATCTTCCCCGCCTGCACCAGCTGCGACTGGGCCTGACGCAGGGCGCGCAGGTTCTCGTCCAGCTCGCGGTTGGCCCGGGCCAGCTCGCGCGTGCGCTCATCCACGCGCGCCTCCAGCCAGCGCTCGCGCCGCTTGAGCCGGCCCACCCGCAGCGCGTAGCCGCCCATGGCCAGCGCCCCCACGCCCAGCGCGCACAGCGTGAAGAACCACCCCGTCTGGTAGTAGCGCGGCACGACGGTCAGCTCCACCACCGGGCCCGGGTCCGTCCACACCGCGTCCCGGTTGGCCGCCGTCACCATGAAGCGGTAGTCGCCCGGGGGCAGGTGCGTGTACGAGACGGAGCGCCGGTCCTCGCCATCCACCCAGTCCTCGTCGTGGCCCACCAGCCGGTAGCGCAGCGGCGGGCGCGT
Organism: Archangium gephyra; assembly: GCF_042230915.1. Classification (GTDB taxonomy): domain Bacteria; phylum Myxococcota; class Myxococcia; order Myxococcales; family Myxococcaceae; genus Archangium; species Archangium gephyra_B. The sequence continues at coordinate 11,382,596 of NZ_CP102578.1, forward strand.
CGAGTCCCCCAGCGACAGCGCGGTGAAGCGGAACTCCACGTCCCGCTGCCCCGGCTCCAGCACCAGCTTGCCGGCGAAGGGCACCGGCCGGCCCTGCACCCGCACCTCCTCCAGGCGCGGCTGGGCCAGCGGCCGGCGCACCACCACCTTCTCCGGGTCCACCGACACCAGGCCCCGCAGCGTGGGGAACCACAGCTTCCCGTCCCGCGTGCGCCAGCCCGAGGGGAACATGCCCCCGTTGCACTCGGCGCTGCGCATGCCGTCGCGCCGGTCGAAGAGCAGCGGCCGCACCGTGGTGCGCTGGCCCTCGGCCACCTCCTCCAGCTCGCGCCGCGACACCCGGGAGATGCCCCGGTTGCAGCTCATCCACAGGTGGCCCTCGGCGTCCTCGAGGATGCGGAAGACGGCGTCGTCCACCAAGCCCTGCGCGGTGGTGAAGCGGGTGAAGCGCCCGCCGCGCACCAGCGTGAGGCCCGTGCTCGAGCCCGCCCACACACCGCCCCGAGGGTCCGCGTACACGTCCACCACCCGGTTGCCCGCCAGCCCCTCCGCCGTCGTGTAGCGCGTGAAGGCGCCGTCCGCCGTCCGCCGGTACAGCCCCCCGAAGGAGCCGAACCAGAGCGTCCCCTCCGAGTCCTCGGCGATGGAGACGACGGGCTGCTCCGGGCCGCCCCGCTCCGGGCCGAAGTGCGTGAAGGTGCCCTCGTGCAGCCGGCTCAGCCCGCCGAGCGTGCCGAACCACACGTCCCCGCGCGAGTCGGCGAAGAGGGAGAAGAGCAGCTCGTCCGGCAGCCCCTGCTCGCGGCCCACCCGGGTGAAGCTCCGGCCGTCGTAGCGGAAGGCGCCGCCGCTGGTGCCCACCCACAGCTTGCCGTCCCGATCCTCGGTGAGCGCACGCAGGTTGCCGACGGGCAGCCCCTCCTCCTGGCCGAAGTGGGTGAGCTCGCCATCCTTCATGCGCGTCAGCCCACCCGAGTAGGAGCCCACCCAGAGCGCGCCCTGCCTGTCCTCCAGCACCACGGAGACGAGCTCGTCGCGCAGGCCCTCGGGCTGGCCGAAGGCGACGAAGGGCGCGTCCCGCAGCCGGTGCAGCCCACCCGACGCGGTGCCCACCCAGAGCGAGCCCTCGTGGTCCTCCAGCAGCGAGATGACGCCCGCGCCGGACAGGCCCTGCTTGGAGCCGAGCACCGCGAAGCCACCCTCCGACAGGCGCGCCAGTCCGCCCTCCTCGGCGCCCACCCACAGGTTGCCGTCCCGGTCCTCGGCCAGGGCCCGCACCTTGTCGCCCGGCAGTCCGTCGCGCGTGGTGTAGAGCCGGGCCCGGCCCTCCTGCAGGCGCACCAGACCCGAGTCCGTCCCCACCCACAGGGAGCCCTCCTGGCCCTCCAGCAGCGCCCGCACCGAGCCCCGGCCCGAGCCTCCCGGCACGCGCACCGGCTCCCCCTGGCCCTCGGACAGGCGCGCCAGTCCCCTGTCCGTCCCCACCCACAGGACGCCGCGCTGGTCCCTCAGCAGCGCCGCCACCCGCGTGGAGGGCAACCCCTCCGAGGTGCCGAAGTGCTGCGTCCGCCCGTCCCGCACGTGGAAGAGGCCTCGCGTCGTGCCCACCCACACGCCCCCGTCCCCACCGGGCGCGAGCGCGAGCACCTCCACCTCGCCCGGCCCCGGCTCCAGCTCCACCGCCTGGAAGCGGCCCTCGCGGTAGGAGAGCAGCCCGCGCGCCGTGCCCACCCAGAGCGTACCGGCCACGTCCTCGGCGAGCGCCTGGATGAACTCCTCGCGCAGCTCCGGCGTGTTGCGCTTGTCGTAGACGGTGAAGTGCACGCCGTCGAAGCGGACCAGGCCCTCCCAGGTGGCCACCCACAGGTAGCCATCCCGCGTCTGCGCGAGCGCGTAGACGGAGTTCTGCGGCAGCCCGTCCAGGTCCTTCCAGGCGTCGTGGCTGTACTGCGTGACACGGCGCGCGGGATCGAGCGCGAGCGCGGAGGCACCCAGGCCCATCACCATCGCCAGGGCCAACGCCCCCAGGCCGTGCATGCCGTCTCGCCACAACATTCCCGGTAACTTGTGCCATGCCCGACAGCCCCGGAGCAAACCCCCTTCCCGGGAAGGAACGAAGGCCGGGCCGCCCGCTCGCCCCCCCCGCCCAGGAGGGAAGAGCGAGGAGCCGGGCGAGCGGTTGCTCCAATGGGTCCTCGGAGCCGGAGGCAGGTGCGATAGGGTCGGCCCTCCGCCAGCGATGAACTCCCCGAGCCTCCAGGCGCCGCCCGACCCCCTCCCCGAGCCCCCTCCGCTCACGCCCGTCCCTCCCGTGGAGCCCCGCCGCCGTCCCCGGCACCGGGGAGATGGACTGCGCCGGCTGAGCTTCGTGTCGGTGGCCGCGCTGATTGTCTTCGAGTTCTTCACCGGGAGTAGAACGGACGCGCCCTGGCGCGAGGCCGTGGCCGCGGTGCTGGCCGGGGCGGTGGTGGCCACCTTCGCCGGAGAGCTGCTGCGAGACGCCTGGGCCTTCCGCCTGCGGCTGTGGCGCCACCGGTGGCCGGATCTGCTCTTCGCCCTGCCGGCGGCGCTGTCCCTGGGCGCGGCCGGCCCCCGGGGAGCGGCGACCCTGCTGTCGCTGCGCCTGCTGGCACGGGAGTCGATCGATCTGGTGGCATGGCGCCCCGCGCGGCCCGTGCTCCAGGCGCTGCTGCGCCGCCCGCTGCCGCTGCTGTGCCTCTCCTTCCTGTTCACCATCGCCCTGGGCACGCTGGCGCTGATGTTCCCCGCCGCCACGCGTGACGGGCTGGGCGCGCCCTTCATGGTGGCCCTCTTCACCGCCACCAGCGCCTCGTGCGTGACGGGGCTGTCGGTGGTGGACCCGGGCAGCTACTTCAGCACCTTCGGCCACTGGGTGATTCTGGGGCTCATCCAGGTGGGCGGCCTGGGCATCATGACGCTCACCACCACGCTGGCCCTGGCGTTCCGCAGCCAGCTGTCGGCGCGCACCCGCGGCGCCATGCAGGAGATTCTCGAGGAGGAGACGGTCCAGGGCTTCCAGGGGCTGCTCTACTCCATGTCGCTCATCACCGTGACGCTGGAGGTGCTGGGCGCGCTGGCCCTCTACCCGTCGCTGGGGCTGGCCCCGGACGGGCGGGTGCTGTCCACCTCCGAGCGCGCCTTCTCCGCGCTGTTCCACTCGGTGAGCGCCTTCTGCAACGCGGGCTTCGGCCTGTACCCGGACAACTTCGTGCGCTTCGCCGGCAACCCCGGCGTCAACCTCACCGTCATGGCGCTCATCACCCTGGGCGGCCTGGGCTTCCCCGTCGTCACCTCGCTGCTGGACTGGGAGCTGTGGCGGGAGCGGGGCGCGCGCCGGGGCTGGCGCTTCCTGCCGGTGCACACGCGCGTGGTGCTGCTCACCAGCGCCGCGCTCGCGGTGGGCGGGGCGCTCGCGTGGCTGGTGCTGGAGTGGAACCACTCGCTGGCGGGGCTGCCGCTGGGCGAGCGGCTGTGGGCCAGCTTCTTCCAGAGCGTCTCGCTGCGCACCGCGGGCTTCAACTCGGTGGACCTGGCGAAGCTGGGCACGCCCATGCTGCTGCTGAGCCTGGTGCTGATGTTCATCGGCGGCTCGCCGGGAGGCACCGCGGGCGGCGTGAAGACGACGACGGTGGCGGTGCTCGCCTTCACCTTGCGGGCCCTGCTGCGCAACCGCTCCGAGGTGGACATCCTGGGACGCAGCGTGCCGCCGGCCACGGTGTACCGGGCGTGCGCCGTGGCGCTCATCTCCTTCGGGCTGCTGTTCACGCTGGCCTTCCTGCTCTTCGCCGCCGAGCCGCACCTGCCCTTCCGGGACGTGCTCTTCGAGGCGGTGAGCGCCTTCGGCACGGTGGGGGTGACGACGGGGGTGACGCCGCAGCTGTCGACGGCGGGCCGGTGGGTGGTGTGCGCGCTGATGTTCGTGGGGCGGCTGGGGCCCTTCACCCTGGCGCTCGCGGTGGGCCTGTCCAAGGCGCGGGCGAGCTACAGCTACCCCTCGACGAAGATTGTCGTGGGCTGAGGAGCGAGGATGCGCAGGACGTACGTGGTGGTGGGCCTGGGACAGTTCGGCGAGCACGTGGCCCGGCGCCTCAGCGAGGCCGGTGGCGAGGTGCTCGCGGTGGACCTGTCGCTGGAGCGCGTGGAGGCCATCAAGGACGACGTGGTGCAGGCAGTGAAGGCGGACTGCACCTCGGAGGAGGCCATGCGGGCGCTCGGGGTGGGCAAGGCGGAGACGGCCGTCATCGCCCTGGGCGAGGAGGACTTCGAGGCGGCCGTGCTGGGCACGTCCGTGCTCAAGGGGCTCGGGGTGAAGACGGTGGTGGCGCGCTCGTCCAACCGGCAGCGAGGGAAGATTCTGGCGCTCGCGGGGGCCACGCGCGTGGTGTACCCGGAGGCGGAGATGGGAGACCAGCTCGCGCGCCTGCTGCTGCACACGAGCATGCAGTCGAGCACGGAGCTGCCCAACGGTTACGCGCTGGCCGAGCTGCGGGTGCCCGAGCACGCCTCGGGCAAGAGCCTGCAGGAGCTGCGGCTGCGGCAGACGCACGGGCTCAACGTCATCGCCATCCAGCACCGGGGCGTGGTGAACGAGCCCATCCCCGAGGCCATGCTCCACGCGGGCGATGTGCTGTTGGTCGCCGGCCGGGGCGAGCGCGTGGCCTCGCTCGCGCGCCTGTGGGAGCCGGGGCGGTAGGGCGGAGGCTTCCCGGCATCCAGCTCACGTGCCCTGTTTGTGCAGAGCCGCCACCGCGTCATCGAAGACCTTGGCGAGGATGGGCTCCGCCGGACGGTGGGCCAGGAGGAGCTCGGCATCCTCGGGCCGCCCCACGTATTGCAGCAGGACGGCGGCGCGTAGGGAGCCCTCGTGAAGGGAGAAGGCTTCCACCCGCTTCCGGGCGACGAGCAGGCCACCGAGAGAGCTCAGCCCCGGAAGAGCCAGCTTCTGCAGGCTCCGCCGGACGACGGGGAGCAGCTCCGGGTGGCGTTTGTGCCAGAGCGCCCGGGCGATCGTGTTCACATCACCCAGGTCCGGCTTTCCGGCGGCCAGCCGCTCGAGTCTGCGGACCAGGCTCGCCCGCGCGCCCTTCCGCGGCCCAGGTTGCCGAACCAAGGCGCGGGCTCGTACCTCCTCGCCGGACCTGCATGCCGAGACCAACTCGTCCCGCCACTGCTTCACGTCCACCTCTCGCGCCATGGCCCGTCTGAGCCTGCCCCAGTTTTGTGGTTCTCCCGCACTTCGTGTGGTTCAGGGGCGGCAATCAGGTGAGCTTCATTTAGCCTCGACCCGGGGCGGTAGTTCAGTACCGCCGAGCGCACTACTCGGAGGCCGGCAGTGTGGCGACGTATGCGGCCTGTTGCTTCAGCATCTCCTCGAGCGCGGCCAGCTCGGCCGTGTTGGGGATGGGAGCTAGGAGGTAGGTGGCGTGCGCCAGTTGGGCGAGTTGCAGGGCGCGCTCCGGCTGCTGCCCCGTGCGCCACAGGGCCCGGGCCAGGACGGACTGGACGGAGGCCAGGTACTCGGGGCGCCCCCGGTGGGCCTCGACGTTCCGCAGCGCGCGCTCGAGCATCGCAATGGCCTCGGAGGGCCTCCCCAGCTTCAACAGGGCCTCGCCCTTGTTCGCCGCCAGCATGGCGCCAGCCGTCGAGTCCAGGGCCGCCGTCTTCTCGTAGAGGGCCTGCACCCGCTCCAAGGGGGCCAGAGCGCGCGCGGGCTGACCCAGCGACAGGTAGCTGTTCGCGACGTCCATCCGGCTCAGCGACGTGTTGAAGTGCTCGGCGCCCAGGAGCCGCTCGCGCAACGCCAGCCCTTCCTGGCGCAGCCGGAGGGCCTTGTCATGCTGGCCCCGGATGGCGTGCAGGTCCGCCAGTCCGCTCAGCCCCAGCGCGTGGAGGTACTCCTGCCGCGGGTCCTTCTTCGTCAGCTCGAACACCCGCTGGAAGTTCTGCTGCGCCTGGGGGAGCCTCCCCAGCGCCAGCTGGCACTCGGCCATCCGCAGGAGCGATTGCAGCGCGTCCGGGCTCTCCGGGCCCGTGAGCTCCTGGAACAGGCGCGCGGCTTCTTCGTAGTGCCCGAGCGCCTCGGCATCCCGGCCCTGCTCGCTGTCGAGCTCTCCCACCGAGAGATGGTAGGACGCCCACGCATCGGAGTTGGGCCGGAAGGCCTGCTCGCCGATCTCCCGGATCCGCTCGAGGAGGCTGCGCGCATCCGCGAACCGCGCCTGCGCGACGTACAGGCTCGACAGGTTCAGCATCGGCTGGGCGAGGAACGGGTGCAGCGGCCCCAGGTTGCGCTTCCCCACGGAGACGAGCGTCTCCAGGGCTCGCAGGGACTCGTCCATGCGGTCCAGGTTGCTCAGTGCTGCCAGCGAGTTGCTCGCGTAGCGCAGCGTCGTCGCGTGCGCGGGGCCGAGCGTCTGCCCCGACAGGGTGAAGGCCTTGTCGAAGGACTCGTACGCCTCGGCGAACTGGCCCTGCTGGTAGAAGGCCAGGCCCCGGTTGTTGTGGAAGATGGCCCGCAGCTCGCCGTTCTCTCCCAGCCGATCCAACCAGGACCTGGCGAAGCGCTCCCACCGCGCGGTCTCCTCCGGGGAGTCGTGCTGGCTGTAGTAGCCCATCAGCCGCGTGCTGGCCGCCGCGACGAGGGTGTCGTGCCGCGAGTCATGCGCCAGCCACAGCGCCTCGGTGAGCAGCGGGGCCACGCCCTTGTTCTCCCCGGAGATGAGCTGCACCCACGCCTGCGTGAAGAGGGCCTCGGCGTGCACGGGCGGATAGCCGAGCGTCGACGTCTTCCGGGCCACCTCCGTCGCCTGCTCCACGGCATCCTTGAACTTGCCGGCCTCGGTGAACGCCTTGACGCGGGCGAGCTGCACCCGCGCGTTCTGCACGGCCTCACGGGTGGTGGCATCCTCGGGCGGCTTCACCTCGGACAGGAGCGCCTCCACGTCCGCGCAGCCCCGGAGCCGCCGCAGCGAGCTGGTGGCCGAGAGGGCCTTCTCCACCACCGTCTCGTCCGCGCCGGTGAAGACCTCGGTGAGCGCGGCCAGTTCCTGCCGGCGGCCCTCCAGGCACGCCATGCGCAGCGACATGACGGCCTCGGACTGCTCGCCGCGCAGGCGGGTGGCCTCGCAAGTGTCCTGGTGCATGTCCAGCCACGCCGCGGTATGCGCATCGAGCGCCTCGCGCACGCGCCCCCAGGTGTCGCGGGCATAGTCCCGGCCCGTGGCGAGGAAGGCCTTCTCGATGGCCGCCTGGCGCGGTGCGTCCCAGATGCCCACCAGCTTCGCCGCGCCGCCGGTGCACAGCTGGGCGTGCCGCTGGTGCCAGAGACCGTAGGCGAGCAGGCCGGACCCGGTGACGAGGAGGAACAGGGCCGCGGCGGACAACCACCGGCGGCGGAGCCGGGCGGGGTCACGCTCCAGGGTGGCCAGCAGGGCGTCCAGCGAGGGGTAGCGGGCTCCGGGCTCGGGCGCGAGGGCGCGCTGGAGGGCGTGGGAGATCCACGGCGGCACCTTGGAGTGGGGCGGTGGGGGCCGGATGCGCCCCCTCAGCACGTTCACCTTGCGCTCGGTGAAGGTATCCCCCTCGAAGGGCCGCTCGCCATGGAAGGCTTCCCAGAGGGCCACCGCAAAGGAGAACTGGTCGCAGCGGGCGTCCACGGGGATGCCCCGGAACTGCTCGGGAGCCATATAGGCCGGCGTGCCCAGCACGGCCCCCTCCCGGGTCAGCGGCAGCTCCAGCGGGTGGGTGGAACCGGCGGGCTCGGGCGCTTCGGACGGGTGCTCCCCGGTGGACGTCCCGGCCAGTCCTTCACTCCGGCGCGCCAGACCGAAGTCGGTCACCCGGACCCGGCCCGCCTCATCCACCAGCACGTTGTCCGGCTTGAAGTCGCGGTGCACCAACCCGGCCGCATGCGCCGCCGCCAGCCCCCTGCCGGCAGCCAGGTACGCGTCCAGGACCTCTCGCCAGGAGCGAGCCTGTTGCGCGCACCACTGCCGCAACGTCCGTCCCCGCACGTATTCCATGGCGATGAAGAGGGAGCCGTCCTCGAGGGGACCCGCGTCATAGACGGCCACCACGTTGGGATGGGAGAGGCGCGCCATGGCCATGGCCTCGCGCACCTGGCGGGCGTTCTGTTCGCCAGCGCCGTCCCCCTGCGAGTCCCGCTCGTAGCGCAGCAGCTTGAGGGCCACGCGTCTGTCCAGCCGTGCGTCATAGGCGGCCAGCACCACGCCCATGCCGCCCTGGCCGAGCCGGTGCAGCACGGTATACCGGCCCGCCAGGGTGCTCCCGGAGGACAGGGCGCCAGGGCCTTCCTCCCGGGAGGGGAGCAGGCCAGGAGCTCCACCCGGAATGGGCACGGGCGGGACGAGCCGCAGCGGCTCCACGGTGCTCGTCTCCTGCGCCCCATCCACTCCCGGCTGGGCCTTCCCTCCAGGCTCCTGCTCGTCCATGGCGCAAGCCTCCCCGCGGGTGCACCGCCAGGGGAGCATAGGCCAAAGAAGCCGGAGGTGTTCCGGGGTGCCCTACCGCCGTGTCCACTGGTCCCGCGCGGCCCACAGCGCCTCGCACGCGGCCACCGCGCCCGTCTGCACGTGGACGTCCACCACGTCCGAGAGCTGGGTGCGCCCCGGGTTGATCTCCACCGTGGGACGCTGGCGCGCCACGGCCTCCACCACCGGCGCGGTGATGTATGGGAACAGGCTCGACGTCCCGATGGAGAACACCAGATCGAAGCCCCGGGCGAACTCCCGCTCCATCACCGCCACCTTCTCCGGCGGCAGCAGCTCCTCGAAGAGCACCACCTCGGGGCGCACCACCGAGCCACATTGGGGGCAGGACGGACAGGGCGCCAGGTGCGCGTAGTCCTCCACCCGCTCCGTGAAATCGCACTGCGTGCAGCGCAGCTCGTGGATGTCCCCGTGGATGTCGATGACGTTCCTCGAGCCCGCCGCCTTGTGGAAGCCATCCACGTTCTGCGTGAGCACCCAGCAGCGCTCGAAGCAGCCCTCCATCCGCGCCAGGATTTCGTGGGCCCGGTTGAACTTCGCCCCCCGGCAGGCGCTCTCAATCTCGTGCAGGTGCTTCCACGTCAGCGCGGGCCGGCTCCGGAACATGCTCCCCGAGAGCGCCACCTCGATGGGCACGCCCCCCTCCGTCGTCTTCCCGTTGTAGAGCCCGCCGATGCCCCGGTACGTGGGGATGCCCGACTCCGCGGAGATCCCCGCCCCCGTGACGAACAGCACACTCCGGGCCCGGGACAGGTGCTCGATGACGCGCTCGAGTGCTCGTTCCATGCACGGAACCGTCGCAGTCCCGGGGCGGCCTCGCAACGGCGGGCACGGCCCAAGGCCCGCGATACCCTCACCCCGCCCCTCTCCCGGGGGGAGAGGGAAAGGAGCGCAGGGAGTGGGCCAGGGTGTAGGGAAACGGGTTACCGCTCGCCCTTGGAGAAGATGCGCCGCAGCAGCGCCTCCCCCTCGGAGCGCGGCGGCTCCGCCGACACGAAGGTCGGCAGCCCCCGGCTCTCGGACCGGACCAGGTGCCCCTCGTTGCCCGCTCGCGCGAAGCCCAGGCACACCGTGTCCGGCTCGGTCATCAAATGCTGCCCGGTCTGGCGGAACATGGAGAACCCCCCTCGAAGGAACGCCGCACCTGACGCAGTATCCCCTCCGGGTCTGACATGTCCGGTCAGCTGACTCCCCACGTGGCTCAATCCCGGTTGACCTCGCAGTAGGCGAAGTTGATGGCGTTGGTGTCGCGCGGCACCACCAGGTGCTGAATCTTCGCCACGAAGCAGGCGCTGGAGTCCGGGTCCACCGTGTAGTTGGGCCGGCGGCAGTCCAGCATGCCCCCGTTCTTCGTCGCCGGGTCCACCAGGAAGTACCCGCCGCACCAGGGCGGCACCACCGTGTCCCCGTCGCTCACCACCGAGGCGTAGTGCACCGGGCCCAGGAAGGTGGCCCCGGGCGTCTCGTCGTTGGAGCCATCGCCCTCGGGCGCCACCCCGTTGAGCTTGCGCAGGAAGGCGCTGTTGGAGCAGTCCTCCGGGTTCACCCCTCCGCAGCCCGAGACGAGCCCGCAGTTGGTGATGCCGTTGTGCGGCGAGGACATCACCACCAGGTCATTCACCACCCGGTTGGCCAGGAAGCGGGTGTAGTAGCGCGCCGTCACCGTGCCCTGCGAGTGGGCCACCAGGTCCACCGCGGGGCAGACCCCGTTCACGCACGGCACCTTCTTGTCGATGAAGGCCGCCAGGCACTTCGCGTAGCTCTCGTTGACGTAGGTGGCCGCGTACCCGGGCAGCACCGAGCAGAAGTCCTTGGCGCCGCAGTCGCGCGCCATGTCGAAGCGGAAGAGGTTGACGCCCTCGGTGTAGCCCCGCGCGCTCCAGGCGGACACCAGCGTGTCCCAACGCGTCGCGTCGTCGTTGCGGCCGTGGACGAGGATGACCGGCTGCTTCGGGGTGACGGTGGAGCACGCGTTGGCGCACTGCGCTCGCGCCTCCACGGCGAACAGACACGACACACCCGCCAGCAATGCCAACCCACTCTTCACGAAATTCATGGAAATCTCCCTCGGTGGAACAACAGACCCCCCGAGGGCTCAAAAGAGCACGACCCTCGTCCCCGGCGGAACGCGGCCGTCGCGATCCACGAGCGACCCCTCCCCCCGCCCACCCGTGCGGGCCGATGCCGCTGCTTCGTGGAAGCCGCCGTCGCGCCCCCCGCGCGGGATGACGCCTTGCGCCACGCCCCACTCCGCGTCCCGCCCGAAGACGGCACGAAATGACCTCTCCGGGAGGGGCGATGAACGCCGGCTGGACACCCCTGCCCCGCCCGGCGCTCCACCAACCAGGGGGGCGAGCCGGCTCTTCACGCACCGTTGCAGTCCCCTTCCACCCGACCACAGCTTGCCAGCGGACACTTGAAAGGAGTCCGACACATGAAGTCCGTCATCCGTTTGGGGTTGTGCGTGGCGGCGCTGTGGGGGGGCGCGGCCCTGGCAGGCGATGAGTGGAAGGAGCCGGGTTACGGCGGCTCCGGCATCCACCATGAGAAGTCGACGATGCGCGCCGAGGAGCGGGGCTCCGACACGGGACTCTACGTGCTCCTGGGCGGCGGCACCGAGGGCTACACCGGTGAGCTCGCCCCCGACATCAACGCGGGCTTCGCCTATGGCGCCACGGTTGGCTTCAAGCCCACCCGCGGCCTGGGCCTCGAGCTGGCCTACAGCGGCGGCCTGTCGGACATCGACACGTTCGGGCCGGGCGGCGCGGCGAACGGCGCGGACATCATCCGCAACGGCGGCCAGGCGGCCGTCACCGTCGGCCTCGTTCCGACGAAGCTCCAGCCGTACCTCATGGGCGGCATCGGCATCGAGAACCACAACGTGCGCGGCCTCGCCCCGCTCGCTGGCTTCGAGGATGACACCAGCGGGTACGTGCCCGCCGGCGTGGGCCTGCGCTACAACATCGGCTCGCTGCTCACCGCGGACGCCCGCGTGAGCTACAACATCCCGTTCGCCCAGAACTTCGCTCCGGTCGACAACGACATCTGGAACGGGCGCTACCAGGCGCTGCTGCAGCTCGGCGGGACCTACTAGGCGGACGGCGCGAGCCCGTCGGACACTCGAGCCTCGAGCATGGACCGGGAAGACCCGTGGGCCCTCGCGCCCCCGGGCCTTCCCGTGCGTGTTTCCGGGCTCAGGGGAAGCGCGCCATGAAGGCCCCCAGCTTCGCCCCCGCCGCCCGCGTCGCCGGGTCCAACGCCTTCGCCCCCGCCGCGGGCAACTGCACCACCAGCTCCAACAGCGCCGGCTTCATCTCGTCCCACGCCGCGAGGGCCGAGGCCTCGTTGTCGAAGAAGCGGCTGTGCACCAGCCACCCCGCCACCCCGCACGTCACCGCGTAGAACGAGCGCGCCGGGTCCTCCTCCAGGGTGAGGCGCAACCCCGCCGGGTGCTCCTCGTCCCGGACGATGGTGCCCCCTTCCGCCCCGCCCAACCCCAGCGTGCGCCCCTCCTCCACGGGCCTCCAGCTCTGCTCGTCGCTCATCGCCTCTCGTGCCTCCCGCTCGGGCTCCACCCTGCTCCACCCGGAGGCTCTCCGGCAACCGCTCCGCCGCCCGCCCGTGCGCTACCCGGCAGGGGGCCGCCGCCCCCCCTGGCTGCCTTGCATTTTCCTTCCATTAATCCCACCTGATGGCTCACACCGGGCGTGCGGAATCCGGCGTCCCGTACCCGGAATAGCCAGGAAGCCCTCGTGAAATCCACACACGCACGCGTCTGGAATGAAGGCCCAGTGCAGTTGTCGGAGTCGCGCCTCGCAGGCCGCCTGCACGCCAGGCGTTCACCCATTGCATGAGGAGTTCGACATCCATGAAGCGCATCGCCATCGCCGTCCTGTTGCTCTCCACCGCCGCCGGGTGCGGCACGAGCCGCAGCGCGACCGGGGGAGCCCGTGAGGGCAGCGGCACCGTGACGGGCATCATCACCCTGGCCGACGAGGTGGGCCCCAAGGAGGGGGACTTCTGCGCGGGGCTGGCCGTGAAGGTGACGCCCGCGGGCGCGCCCGAGGACGTGCTGGGCAACCGCACGGTGCGCGTCAGCCGCGGCCGCTGCAGCTATCAGGTCAGCAACCTGCCCAGCGGAGGCGAGCAGTTGCAGCTCTCCGTGACGCCGCCGCCGGCGTGGCAGTGCGGCAACGGCGCCACGCTCACCCTCACCCCGGAGGCGCAGCCGCTCCAACTGAAGGACTACCAGACGGCGACGCGCGACTTCCAGGCGAGCTGCACGACGCCGTCGGCCGCCCCCAGTCCGTGAGGTAGGCCCCCCGCACCGGGCCCCGGTCCACGTGCCGGGGCCCCTCGGCTACCGGGGGTCCTCGCCCAGGTGGCACTTCTTGTACTTCACCCCGCTGCCGCACCAGCAGGGCTCGTTGCGCCCAGGACGCGGGAGCCGCTGCGCGGGCGGCGGCGGCAGCGTGTCGAGCACGTTCTGGAACAGCGCGCTCAACCGGTGACGCGAGCCCCGGGCCCGGGCGGCCTTGTCCCGCTGCGCCGCGTCGAGCGTGCCCCCCAGCTGCTCGATGGCGTGCTGCAGCTCGATGATGGTCTGGTTGGCGAACAGGTCCTCCGCCTCCTCGTCCACCTCATGGGCGGCGAGGGCGCGCGTGAGGGGCTCGATGGCGCGCGCGTCGCCGTAGGTGGACAGGTTCATCGCCGCCGCGACGGAGTCCTCCTGGAGCTGCGCGAGGAGCGCCACGTAGATGCGCTCATCCTTCACGCCACAGTGCGACAGCGCGGAGAGCAACCCGAAGCGCTCGTCCGCGGTGCGTGCCTGGGCCAGGGCCTCCAGCGCCGAGGGCACCACCGCGGGCCCGAATTCCTCCAAGGCATACAGGAGCGTGTCGTAGAGCACCTCGCCCGGCTCGGTGCGCATGAGGCGGCGCACCATGGGGGCGATGGCCTCGGGGGCCTTGAGTTGCGTCAGGAGCTCCGCCGCGTGGATGGGCGCATGGCCCGCCTCGTCGAGCAACACCTCCACCAGGGGCACCACCGCTTCGGGGCCACGCGCGAGGATGTCCGAGCGCAGGGACGCGGGAAGCCGCTCCGAGTGCTCCACCATCCGGCGCACCAGGGCCCGGGCGTCACCGTCAGCCATGGGGCCACCCTGCCCGGAGGAAGCGGTGGGCCTCCTCCACGAGCAGCGGATCATTCGCCGCCGCGAGCTGCTCGGGCAGGGCCGAGAGCAGCTCCCACGCCCGCTCCCACCACTCCGCCAGCTCCGAGTCGTCCACCAGCCCGAGCCGGTGCAGGTACTCGCCCCACGGGCGCAGCGCGAGCGCCGTGGCGGCATGCACGTGCGGGTGAAGGGCGCGCTCATCGCCCAGGCCGCGCACCCAGTGCTCCAGGTCGGTGAGCCCGGGCAGCAGCAGGTGCAGGGGCCGCTTCACCACCCCGCCATGCCCCATGGGCCCGGGCAGCAGGTGGAAGAGCTCGGGGTAGAGCAACTGCGTGCGCCCCCAGGGCCACCCCTGCCGCACCCGCAGCTCGGTCTCGAAGGTCATCACCAGCGCGCGCTGCTCGTCGAAGAACGCCTCCGGCGCCAGGTCGAACAGCGCGCTGCCCTCGCGGCGCACCCAGGGCCGCCGGCCGGTGCGCAGCTCCAGCCCCTGGGCCACCCAGTGGGGCACCGCCCGGTCGAAGAGCGAGAGCTGCTCGTTCAACCGCTCCAGCGACAGGCCCGGCTCCTCGCGCAGCCCCGCGTCCATGCAGGTGAGCACCGCGCGCGTCACGTAGTCCACGCGCGTCCACTCGGCGAGCGTCTCGTCCTCGCGCACCTGCGGCCAGGCCTCCAGCAGGCCCGCGCGCGCCTCGTGGAGCCGTCCCCGGTAGAGACACCACTCGGCCAGGCGCGACACCAGCGCGGCATCCCCCGTCCGCCTCGCCAGTGACACGAGCGCCCCCTTCACGTCCCGCCCCGGCAGCCGCAACGCCAGCTCCACGCGCCAGGTGCGCACCGCCGGCTCGCTCTCGTACACGCGCGGGGCCCGCTCCTTCCAGACGTCCAGCACCCCCTCGAGCTCCGCGTACCGGCCCGCCTGATTCAGGGCCTCCTCGACGTGGCTGCCCACCTCGAAGGCGTCCTCCTCGTCGAAACCCGGGTGGCCCGCCGCCTCGCGCGCCAGCACCAGCTTCTCGTCCACGGAGGCCGCATGCAGGCGCTCGTAGAAGGTCAGCGGCAGGCCCGCCTCCTCCAGTGGCTCCCTCAGTGCCTCCTCATCCGGCCGTTCGTTCCCCATACCCGGCCAGTGTAGACATGACCGGAAAAGTTGGCACGAAAATATGACCTGGAATGTCAGGTGCGCGGCGGGGCAGTGGCGGGCGGCACTGACCGCGCCCGGGCCAGAGCGGGCCGGGTGCTATGCTACCCGGCAGTCGGCAGGTGGGCTCACCCGCCCTGGACGCGAGGTCCCCAGGAACCGCCCCGATGAAAGTGCTCATCCTGATGACGGCGCTCGCCATGGCAGGCGCTGGATGCGCCCACGCGCGACCGGCCGAGGCCCGCATCCATGTCATTTCCGAAGACACGGAGGGAGTCGGTACAGCGCTCGGAAGTGGCGGCGCGGGTGGCCATGACTGTCAGAAGGAGCACGAGGAGTGCATCGACAGGTGATGGAAGAACCGCTACCCGTGGCCACACACCAAGGAGCAGGGCGGCTGGTACTACGAACGCTGCATCACGAGCTGCCGCGAGCAATTCAATCAGTGCGTCGAGGAACAGGAACAAGCGGCACGAGAGCGGGAAAAGAAGCTGAAGTTCTCCCGCATGCATGAGGCAGTTGACTGGCTCAGGAAGCACAAGGCCGAGGTCGCGCTTGGAACCGTCGGCATCGTCGCTGGCGTTGCCTTCGTCCTGACGACGGGCGGTTCTGGCGCGCTGATTCTGGCGCCTCTCGCCCTCTAATCTGGATACGGCGATGAAATACAACCCGGACTTCGATGTCGACTCCGTTCTCGACCGCCTGCGCACCGTGAACGAGAAGTACCCAGAAGGCTCGCCAGAGGACGAGGCGCTCCGCGTCGCCGCGGTGGCATTGCTCTACGTCCGTGAGACCCAGAAGCTGGGGGACTACCGCGAATTCTTTCGCGCGTTCTACACCCCTGCCATTGAGTACATCGTCGTCGCCCACACGTTCGCGACGCGCGAAGAGGCAGACGCGTGGCTTGCCAGCGGAAAGACCCGTGATGGGGAGCTCGTGCGAATCGCTGGCGAGGGCTTCCAGGTCATCCCCGAGCGAAGCGGGAAGGGGTTCAGGTTCCTTCGCACGCCCCTCCCGGAGGAACTGATGAAGAAATATCCTCCTGGCTCGGAGTAGGGGCACACGGGCTCAACCCGGGAGCCCCGGCACCCTCACCCCGGCCCTCTCCCGGAGGGCGAGGGAGGAGTGGGTCTTCCGAGCGCCGCCATCAGCATGGCCATCTCTCCCGGCGTGAGTGTCTGGCTCGCCGCGCCCATCGCTCTCGCCGCTCCCGGCATCCCGTCCACCACGCAGCTCGCCCCGTCCTGCGCCACCGTCAGCGCTCCCGTCTGGCGCAGCGTCAACAGCCCCCTCGCCCCGTCCTCCCCCATCCCCGTCAGCAACAACCCCACCGCCCTCGCGCCGTAGAAGCCCGCCACGCTCTCGAAGAGCACGTCCACCGACGGCACCGCCACGCCCCTCGAGGGCAGCGTCTGCAGCTTGCCCCCCCGCACCGCCAGATCGCTGTCCGCCGGCGACACGTACACCACGCCCGGCTCCAGCCACTCCCCTCCCCGCGCCGCCACCGTCCGGTGCCCCGTCCCCGCCAGCCACCGCGCGAAGCCCGGCTCGAACCCCCGGACGATGTGCTGCGCCACCACCACCGGAAAGGGCGCCGGCGACGGCAGCGCGCGCAACAGCTCGTACACCAGCGGCGGCGCTCCCGTGGAGCCTCCAATCGCCAGCAGCGAGCACGCCCTCGGCTCGGGCAGTGGAATGGCCACTGGGGTCAGGGGCACCGCGGACAGCGTCAACGACGGGCGCTGCGACGTCCTCCTGCGGCCCACCACCCGCGCATGCGCCATCACCCGCACCGTGCGCAGCAGCCGCTCCCGGAAGTCCTTCACCGCCTCCAGCCCCCCCGCCGTGGGCTTGGCCAGCACATCCACCGCCCCCGCCCTCAAGGACTCGAACGTCCTGTCCCGCCCCGGCGTCTCCAGCTGCCCGCTGAGCACCACGATGGGGCACGGCGCCGTGGCCATGATCTCCGTGATGGCCTCCACCCCGTCCATGCCTCCGGGCAGCACCAGGTCCATCAGCACCAGCTGGGGGTTCCACCGTTGCACCGCCACCACCGCGTCGCGGCCATTGGCCACGGGCGGCAGCAGCTCGATGTCCGGCTCCCGGCGCAGGAGCTGCTCGAGGAAGGCGACGACGGAACGCGAGTCCTCCACCAGCAACAGCTTCAACAGAGGGGCCTCCCACGGCCCGTCAGCTCCCAGGCCAGCTCACCCATAACCACGCACGCGTCCACTCCCCGGACGCGACGTGCGAGGTTACCAGGACCGCCCGGGGGCCGGGGACTCACTTCTTGCCGGAAGCCTTCCCGGAGCCCTTGCGCATCCGGGCCGTCACCTTCACCAGCGCGTCGTGCGGGCAGACGGTCCGGTGCTTCGCCTTCTCGTAGCCGCGCAGGGAGAACTCCACGAGCACCGGCGTGCCCGGCAGGCACTCGAGCCCCACCGACACCGGCGTCTGGCCCTGGTCCTTCCCGTCCACCCGGATGGTGGCACCGGACGGCTCCGACTCGACCATCAGGATGGCTCCGTCGAAGTCGGCCCGCTCCTCGCGCGTCACCGTCTCCGGTGGGGGCTCGGCCGGGGCCGGCGTGCCCGGCGGGCTCTCGGCGGGGCGCTCCACGGGCTCCGGGGAGAAGGTGGGCTGGAGCGTAATCATCCGCGGCTGGGTGGACAGCTCACCCAGGAGCAGCGGGCGGACGAAGAGCCCCACCGCCACCAGCGCGCACAGGGCCGAGGCCAGCTTCAGCCCCGCGGCCAGCCGCTCGTCCCGCGAGGCCGTACCCGCCGGGGGAGCCACGGGCGCCACCGGGCGCGCGGGCGATGCCGGGGCCGCGGCACTCCCAGCGCTCGCGTTCCCGGACGTGGCCGGCTTCGGCTGGGGTGCATTGCCACTCACGACGCCACCTCCCACGACTCACCGCGCTCAACCGACCACACGGAAGACCTCCTTCAGAGTCGTGGTTCCGGCGTTCACCTTCGCCAGGCCGGCGGAGAGCAGCGGCACCATGCCCTCGGACACCGCGATGTCGTGCGCGCGCGACGTGGGCGACTTGGTGTTGACGCACTCGCGGATGCCCGGGGTGACCTTCAGCACTTCATAGAGGGCGGCGCGGCCCAGGTAGCCGGAGCCCCCGCAGCGCTCGCAGCCCACCGGGATGTAGAAGGGGCCCGTGGTGGGCAGGCCCGCCGCCTCCAGCCGCGCCAGCTCGTCGATTTCGGCGGGAGCGGCCATGCGGCAGTGCGGGCACAGCGCGCGCACCAGGCGCTGCGAGATGCTGGCCACCGAGGCGGAGGCGAGCAGGAAGGGCTCCACCCCCATCTCGATGAGGCGGTTGAAGACACCCGCCGAGGAGCTCGCGTGCACCGTCGTGAGCAGCAGGTGGCCGCTGAGGCCGGCCTGGATGGCGGTGCGCGCCGTCTCCGCGTCGCGAATCTCGCCCACCATGATGACGTTGGGGTCCTGGCGCAGCACACTCCGCAGGCCCTGGGCGAAGGTGAAGCCCTGCTCGGCGTTCACCTGCGTCTGGGAGAAGAGCGGCACGTCGTACTCCACCGGATCCTCGATGGTGGCGATGCGCGTCAGATCCCCACGCGTCTGCTTGATGTAGCCGAGCGAGGCATACAGCGTCGTCGTCTTGCCGCTGCCGGTGGCGCCCGCCACGAAGATGATGCCCTGGGGCGCGTCCAGCAGGCGCTGGTAGGCGGCGAGCGTCTCCTGCGCGAAGCCCAACCGGGGCAGCTCCGGCAGCCGCACGGTGCTGCGGGCGATGCGCAGCGCCACGGACTCGCCGTGGTTGGTGGGCAGCAGCGACAGGCGGATGTCCGCGGGGCCCTCGGGCGTCCCGAAGGAGAAGTGGCCGTCCTGCGGCCGGTCCGAGCGGAACAGCACGACCTTGGCCAGCACCTTGAGGCGGTTGATGAGGCGCGGGTGGTGCTCGCGCGGCATCATCATCACCTCCTCGAGCACGCCGTGGACGCGGAAGGCCAGGCGCGTGCCCGTCTCCAGCGGGTGCATGTGGACGTCACTGGCGCCCACGCGCACGGCCCCATCCAACAGGGTGTCCACGAAGGCGATCATGTCCGGCTCGGGGCGCGAGATGTAGCCGCGCAGCACGCCCTGCAGCTCCACGAGCATCTCGCGCACGGCGAACGCCACGTCCGCGTCCACCACCGCGAGCGGCGAGAGCGAGAGCCGGTGCGAGAGGCCCTGGCGCGAGCGGCGGGCCCGGGCCTCCAGCGAGGAGCCCGCCACGCCCAGCGCGATGCACAGCCCCACGCAGCCCAGGAGGACCGGTGTGCCGGACAGGTCCACCAGGCGGAGCCCGAAGCGCTGCGCGGTCTCCACGTCCCGGATGGGATTCTGGTACAGCCACGCGCCAATGCTCCCCAGGAGCACCAACACGGCCAGCACCCAGGTGGCCTGGGCGGCTCTTCGGACAGGCAGACTCATTCGGAGCCCTGTACGCTAACAGGCGCCTCCTTCCTCCTCAATCAACAGACACCCGGCGTGCGGGTGGGCACGACGCCAGAGAGGAATCTTGCGAGGCGGACGGACTTCTCCGATACATAGCCGCCACGTGGGGGGGACATTCAGCAGGCCGGGTTGCGTGTCCCTCTCCTTGCTACCGAGCGTGCCGCCTTGGTCCACCGACTTCTCCCCCTTCTCTGTGCATTGCTGACGCCCGGCCTGGCCGTGGCGCAACTCCCCGACTCCCTGCCCAGCTTCGGGCTCCAGCGCCTCCAGTTCGAACCCTCCGGGCTGGGCTCGCTGGTGGTGGGCACGGGCCGGACGCTGGACCCGGGCATCGTCCGGGTGTCGATGCAGGCGCACTACGAGCTGCTGCCGCTCAACTTCGCGCGCACCTGGGACCCGAACGTCAACGTGTTCGGCCTGGTGGAGCACAAGCTCACCGGGCACCTCACCGCCGCCGTGGGCGTGCTGCCCTGGCTCCAGCTCGGCGCGCAGCTGCCCTACATCATCAGCCAGCAGGGCCAGAACTACAGGACGACCGCCCCGCCCAATGGCCAGGGCCTGGACGCGCCATGGGTGTCGGTGCGCGTGGCGCCGCTGCGGATGAAGGACGGGGCCGGGCTCAACCTCGCCGCGGAGCTCGCGGCCGCCCTGCCCGTGGGCCGGCCGGAGATTCTCGGGCGCGAGACGTACGCGGTGAACCCCAAGCTGCAGCTGGGTGTGATGGGAGAGGACTACCAGGCGGGCCTCGAGGTGGGAGCGCTGCTGCGCCCCCGCCATGACCTGTCGCCCCTGTCCGGGCGCGAGCAGGACGTGCTGGGCAACGAGCTGCGCCTGGGCGCCACCGTCACCTCGCGCGGCAAGAACAAGACCTCCACCCGGCCCGAGTTGAGCGTGCTGCTCAACATGCCCCTGCAGGGCGGCCGGCCCAGCGGCGAGCTGCTGGTGGGCGTGCGCAAGCACCTGGTGGGGGGCCTGGACTTGTACTTCCTGGGAGGCCCCGGCCTGGGCACCGCCATCGACATGCCGTCCGTGCGGCTGCTGGCGGGCGCCTCCTTCGCCACCGGCGAGGCCGACTGACGGACGCGGGGGCCCGGCGTTCTCCTACGGCATTCTCATACATTGAGAGCGCCGTGCCCTCACCCGAGGCTGATGGCTCCACGGACTATTCGAGGGTTACAGTGCTGTCCCGAGTGGGCCCGTGAAGGGTCCCGGATGCACTGGACCCGAGAAGGAAGACATGCCGATGAGCCGTCACGCCCCGCGCACCTGGATGCTGGCGAGCGCCCTGCTGGGCACCCTGGGACTGTCCTGCACGCCCCCGGAGGAGCCGTTCCCCAACCAGGATGAGCTCGAGGTCCTGCAGAGCCTGCACACCCCCTCGGCCCAGCCTCCGAAGGATCCCACCAACACGTACGGGGACAACCCGGCGGCGGCCGCGCTGGGCCTGCGGCTCTTCAACGATCCGGGCCTGTCGAGCTGCGGCACCGTGTCGTGCAAGAGCTGCCACGATGGCGAGGGCCGCTCGGTGGACACGGCGGTGGCCCAGGGCTGTGACGGCAAGCTCACCGGACGCAATCCCCCCACGGTGTTGAACGCGGCCTACAGCACCTGGTTCATGTGGGACGGGCGCGCGGACCGGCTGTGGAACCAGGCGCTGCTGCCGCTGCTCAGCCCCATCGAGATGAACTCCACCCCCGAGCTGCTGCGCGCACGGCTGGAGGCGGAGTACGCGGCGGACTACCGCGCCGTCTTCGGCAAGGACGTCACGGCCGAGGCCGATGACAACCGGCTGCTGGCCAACTTCGGCAAGGCCATTGCCGCGTACGAGCGCACCGTCACCCGCCACAACGCCCCCTTCGACCAGGACGTCCGCCGCTTCCTGGAGGCGGTGGCGGCCGGCAAGGCGGAGGAGGATCCCGCCTACCTGGGACTGAAGACCTTCGTGCGCAAGGGCCAGTGCAGCGCGTGCCACAAGGGCCCCATGCTCAGCGACGACCAGTTCCACAACATCGGCGTGAAGGACCTGAGCGACAGCCAGCGGGGCGTGGCGGTGGCGGCCACCCCGATGCTCGAGTGGACCTTCAACTCGGCGGGGCCCTACAGCGACGCGCCCGCCGGCCTCGAGTCGTCGCGGCTGCAGCGGCTGCGCAGCGACCTGCGCGAGAAGGCCTCCGAGCTGGAGGGCGCCTACAAGACGCCCACGCTGCGAAACGTGAAGCTCACGGCGCCGTACATGCACACCGGCGAGGTGAAGACGCTCGAGGACGTCATCGAGCTGTACAACCAGGGCGGCGAGCCCGCGGGCAACTACGCGGGCGTGGTCTCGGTCACCATCAAGCCGCTGGAGCTCACCGCCGAGGAGAAGAAGGCGCTGCTCAAGCTGCTCGAGTCCATGACGGGCGCGGCGAAGTAGCCCCCCGCCGGGCGCGACCGCGAGCAACTGGTCCGACTGTTGGACCAGTTGGTGAACGGCGCGCCCGGAAGGCGGGCGGCAGCGGACGCCGAGGGCTCAGCGGCCGGTGGGCGCGGGGGCCGGCTGCGCGGGCGCGGCCGGGGCCGGCTTCACGTCCGTGTTCTGGCCCGCGACGATGGACCACTTGCCGCCCGTCTGCTTCAGCACGTAGCGCATGCGGGTGCGCAGCACGCCCGGCTCGGTGGCCTGCACTCCCGGAGGCAGCCCCGTGTACCCCGTCACCACGTGCTCGGTGTCCACCACCGCCACCCCGGGCGTGACGAAGACGATCTTCCGCACCGTCACCTCCGACTTGCTGTCCTTGAAGAGGCTGGCGAAGACCGCGGCGTGCCGCTTCTGAATCTCCTCGCGGCCACTGAAGACCGTCCCCACGATGTTGATGAACTCGGCCTCCGGCGCGAAGTCCTTGCTCCACGCCGCCGCGTCGTGACGGTTCCAGGCCTCGGTCTGCTCGGCCACCAGCTTGCGCAGGCTCGCCTCGTCGCGGGCCTGGCCCCGGGCCGCCTGCGCCTGGACGGAGGAAGCAAGACAGAACGACAGGACCACGGCCAGGACGGCCGAGCTTCGCGTGATGGTGTTCATGAAGAGTTCCCCTGGAATGGAATGAGCGTGCCCAGGACGAGCGCACCGCGGGCACGTTAGCAGCGCCGCTCTCGCGCGCGGGACGTGGAACTCACCGCTGCATGGCATTGGCTTGTCTTCCCGGACCGGCACGCTTTCCCGCTGGCGCCGCTCAGGTCGAGGACGGAGGCGGCGCCGTGGGGAGGGCGGAGCGAGGCGGCTGGATGAGGGGCCAGGCGCGCTTGAGGGTGACGGCGGCGGAGGCGGCGATGGCGGCCTTCACGCAGTCCCCGGGCACGAAGACGAGCGAGCCCAGCGCGGCCTTCGCCAGCGGCAGCTTCGCGGCCACGGCGAGCCAGGGGATGCCCACGGCATAGAGGACGCAGATGCCGCCGAGCACGTTGATGAGGAAGGCGAGCGGCACGGACAGCCGCGTCCAGGCGCGCTCGGTGAGCCAGCCGATGAGGAAGGCCGCGGGCAGGAAGCCCACGAAGAAGCCTCCGGTGGGCCCCACGTACACGGCGAGCCCGCCGTTGCCCCCGGCGAGCAGGGGCAGCCCCGCGGCCACGAGCACGTGGAAGAGCAGCAGGGACAGCAAGGCCTTGCGCGCCCCGAGGATGGAGCCGGCGAGCATCACCCCGAGCGTCTGCGCGGTGATGGGCACGGGGATGAAGGGCAGCGCGAGGGGCGGCAGCAGCCCGAGCACGGCCATCAGGGCGGCGAACAGGGCGACGTGGACGAGATCTCGGGTCTTCACGAGGGTTCCTCGGGGTCGAAGCAGCGCGCGTCGATAGCGTCGGCGAGCGTGTCGGCGGTGCGGAGCGTCTTCACCAGCAGCGGGACGAGCACGGCGAGCGGATTCCGGTCGAGCCCGCGCACGCGCTGGGCCTCCTGGATTTCCCGCAGCCACGTGGCCAGCAGGGGGATGAAGCGCAGGGTGAGGGAGAGCAGCAGGCCCAGCCGCGCGGGGTGGAGCCCGAAGCGCGCGAGGGGACGCAGGGCGCGCTCCAGCGTGTCGAGCATGTCCGAGGCCCGCGTCGTCAGCGAGACGAGCGTGGCGAGCAGCAGCAGGACGGCGAGCCGCAGCACGGCCACCAGCGCGGGCTCCCAGCCGGACACCAGCGTATGCAGGGCGAACAGCGGGACGAGCACGAAGGCGGAGAGGCGGAGGACGGGCGCCACCTCGCGCGGGCGCAGGCGCGCGAGCGCGTAGAGGCCGAGCGTGGCCCCGAGCGCGCAGGAGAGCACGGGCAGCGAGGAGAAGAGCAGCAGCCCCGTGCCGGTGGCGAGCAGCCCCAGCATCTTGGCGCCCGCGGGGACGGCGTGCACGGGCGAGTCGCGGTGGAGGTAGAGGCCGAGGCTCACGCCATCCTCCGGACGTAGGCGTCGAGGGCGACGGAGGGGACGTCATCGACGACGACACGGCCCGCCTCGAAGACGAGCACGCGGTCGAAGTCGCGCAGCAGATCCAGGTCGTGCGAGACGACGATGGCCGTCTGGGGCAGCTCGTGGATGGCCTGGGCCAGGCGGCGCTTGTTGCGCAGATCCAACAGCGTGGTGGGCTCGTCGAAGACGATGTAGCGCGGCTCCATGACGAGCACGGAGGAGAGCGCGAGCAGCTGCTTCTGCCCGCCGCTGAGCAGGTGGGCCGGGTGGTGGCGGAAGTCCTCCAGGCCATAGCGGCGCAGCACGGCGGTGACGCGCGCGGAGATGTCGGCCGGCGGGAGCTTGAGGTTCTTCAGCCCGAAGGCGAGGTCCTCCTCCACGGTGGGCAGGACGATCTGATGGTCCGGGTTCTGGAAGACGAAGCCCACCTTGCGGCGGATGGCGCGGGCGTCCTTCCGGGTGTCGAGCCCCTCCACCAGCACCTGGCCGCGCTCGGGCACGAGCAGCCCATTGAGCAGGCGCGCGAAGGTGCTCTTCCCGGAGCCATTGCCGCCCACCACGGCGATCCGGCGCTCGGTGAGGGTGAGCTCGAGCCCCTCGAGGACGGGGCGCTCACCGAAGTGATGGCTGACGGCATGGAGTCGAATCATTCGCGGCCGCTACGGGCGGGCGAATGTAGCGCCTTTCGGGCTCCGTGCATGTCTCCTCTCCCCCTCGGAGAGGGCCGGGGTGAGGGTGTTCCGTCCTCTGCGTGCGGATACGTCACACGCAGAGAGACCTGGGGCCACCCTGTAATCCCTCACCCCGGCCCTCTCCCAGAGGGAGAGGGAGCAGCACACCCTCAGTGCGCCAGACCGGCACCGGACTCCTCGACACGCTCCTCGGAGACGCCCGGCAGGCGCTCGGGCTCGATGCGCGGGAGCCGGTTCGCGTGCAGGCCCGTGATGAGGCGCACGTCCCTCCGCTTGGTGAGGTACGTGTAGGCCCAGTCGAGCATCACCGCCACCTTGTTGCGGAAGCCCACCAGGAAGGTGATGTGGATGCCGAGCCACATCCCCCAGGCGAGCCTTCCGCTCACACGCACCTTGTCATAGAGCATGCCAATGGCCGAGCCGCGGCCGATGACGGCGAAGGAGCCCTTGTCGTGGTAGCGGAACGGCTCCAGCAGGCGGCCGGCGAGCCGGTGGCGGATGTTCTTCGCCACGTACCGGCCCATCTGCATGGCCGCCGGGGCGATGCCCGGCACCGGCTTGCCGTCCTGCACCAGCGAGGCGAGGTCTCCAATGACGAAGACGTCCTCGTGGCCGGGGACGTTCAAGGTGGGCGTCACCTTCACCCGGCCCGCCTTGTCGAGCGGCACGCCGAGCGTGCGGGCCACGGGGGAAGCGGCCACTCCGGCGCCCCAGAGCACCGTGCGCGCCTGGATGCGGGTGTCGCCCACGGTGACGCCCCGGTCGTCCACGCCGGTCACCATCGCGCCGGTGCGCACCTCCACGCCGAGCTTCTCCAAATCCTCGCGCGCCTTCGCCGACAGCTCCTCGGGATAGGTATTGAGCACCCGGGGGAGGCCCTCGAGCAGGAGGACGCGGGCCTGCGAGGTGTCGACGCGGCGGTAGTCCCGGGGCAGCGAGTACCGGGTCATGTACGCGAGCGCCCCGGCCATCTCCACGCCGGTGGGCCCCGCGCCGATGATGACGAAGGTGAGCCACTCGCGCTGGCGCTCGGGGTCGGGCTCGCGCTCGGCGGCCTCGAGGGCCAGCAGCACCCGCTCGCGGATGTCCCTCGCATCGTCGATCGTCTTGAGCCCGGGGGCGAACTCGGCCCACTCCGGGTGGCCGAAGTACGAGTGCGTGGCGCCCATGGCGAGCACCAGCGTGTCGTAGGGAATCTCCCCGCCATCGGAGATGACCACCTTGCGCGCGAGATCGACAGATTGGACCTCGGCGAGCAGCACGGTGGTGTTGCGGCCGCGCAACACCTGGCGGATGGGCGCGGAGATGTCACCCGGGCTGAGCACGGCGGTGGCCACCTGGTAGAGCAGCGGCTGGAACAGGTGGTGGTTGTAGCGGTCGAGCACCGTCACATCCACGGGGGCACGCTTGAGGCCAAGCGCGGCCTGGAGCCCGCCAAAGCCTCCTCCCACGATGACCACGTGATGCCTTGCCAGGTGGGTTTCCATGGCGGAAAAGGTGAGGAGCCCTGGGGAAGACGGCCACCGTCCTGGGGGACTGGTCCGCCCGCTGGAGGCGGCCGCCTGCTCGCTCGCCAACAGGGCCAGGAGCCAGGCCCGTGCAGGGCAGCCCGCCCTCACGGCATCCTCTTCCCGTCCTCATCACCCGCGGGCCGGAAGGACTACCGCACCAGGTGGAACGCCGTCTGCCGCTGGAAGGCCCAGCGCACCTTGCCGCTCGCGTCGATGACGACGTCCTCCTCCTGCGCCGAGCGCACCTTCTGCCCGCCCCACTCCGCCACCGGGCTCGTCGCCTGCAGCTCGATGGAGAACCACTGGTTGGCAATCACCTTGTGGTCGCCGTTGCCCGGCACGCCCTCCTGCCGGTCCCACAGGCCGATCATCGGCCCCGCCCCGTGTCCGTTCAGCCCGATGGGGTGCGAGTACACCGTCCCGTCGATCCCCTCGGCCTTCATCCGCTCCCGCGAGGCCTTGAGAATCTCGTTGCCCGAGCGCCCCGGCCGCAGCTCCTCGAAGACGATGTCCTGCAAGCGGTTGGAGCGCGCCAGCGCCGCCTTCAGCCCCGCGGGCACGTCCGTCTCGCCCTCGCGCAGCACGTAGCCCATGTGCTGCGTGTCCGTGTTCAACCGCAGCGCCGTCACCCCGAAGTCGCAGTGCAGCACGTCCCCCCGCTCGATGACGGGGTCCTCGCCCACGTCCGCCTCCGTCTTCCCCTGCCGCTGCACGCTCACCGACGGCTGGAACCATGTCCCCAGCCCCAGGTCGTTCACCCGCTGGCGCATCCACCACACCACGTCACTGGTGCGCGTCTTGCCCGGCGTAATCACCTGGCTGGAGAACCCCGTCTCGATGATGTTCCACGCGAGCTTCGTCAAGTCCTCGTAGAAGCGCTCCTCGTCCGCGCCGCGCCAGGCGATGACGTCCACCGGCAGGCCCCCGGACGGCTTGAGCCGGGCCGTCCACTCGGGCCCGAGCGCCTCCGTCATCCCCTCGTACTCGCCATGCGTCAGCCCGTCCGCGAAGGCGAACGTGCGCGACACGTTGATGCCGATGACCTTCGGCTGGCGCTCCTCCAGCACCGCCTTCAGCACCTTCCACTGGTCCGGGCCCCACAGCTCGGCCTGCCGGGTGACGCCGCCTCCGTCCACCTGCATCTGCGCCCGCCGCGCCTCGTACACGCCGCCCTGCGTGCCTCCGCCCAGCGCGAGCCGCTCCACGCCCTTCTCCGGGCCCCGGTCGTGAAACACGTAGATGGTGCGCCGCCGCGCCGCGAACGTGGTGGGCGCCACCAGCGCCGGAAACACGGGGTCCTCGTTGTACTCGCGCATCGGCACCACCCACATCTCGATGCCGTACTGGCGCATCAGCGCGGGCAGGGCCTTGTCCATGCGCTCGCGCAGCCAGGCCTGCTGCCGCGTGGCCTGCTCGCGCAGCGTGCCGAAGGGGCGCTCGGGCCCGGAGGAGGCCTGGGGCGCGCGGGAGGCCGGAGCGGTGGTGGCACAGGCGGACGTGAAGAGGAACAGGGGGACGAGGAGACGACTCCAGGTGTTCTTCATGGCGGCGCAGCATCGCACGGACGGGCTCCGCCGGGGCTCAGGACGCGGCCTTGACGGAGCCCCCCACCGGGAACTCCAGGCGCAGGCGCGCGCCCCCCTCCGCCCGGTTCTCGGCCACCAGGGTGCCCCCGGACTGCTCCACCAGCTCCCGCGACAGGGCCAGCCCCAGCCCCGTCCCCTTCTCCGGGCCCTTCGTCGTGAAGAAGGTCTCGAAGAGCCGGGGCAGCACGTGCGGAGGAAAGCCCGGCCCGTTGTCCTCCACCCGCAGGACGACGCGTGAGCCCTCGCACCCGCCGATGATGCGCACCTCGGAGCCCGCGCGGCCTCGCGCCTCCAGCGCATCCCCCGCGTTCACCAGCAGGTTGAGCAGCACCTGCGCCAGCCTCCGGCGGACGGCGAGCACCGGGGGCAGGTCCTCCGGGATGTCCACCGCCAGCCGCGCCACGTGCTGGAGCCGCAGCCGGGCAATCCGGACCGCGTCGCTCACCACGTCCGCCAGCGCGCACTCGGTGGGCTCCTCGGCGTCCATGCGCGAGAAACCCTTCAGGTCTCCGATGATCTGCCGCACACGCTCGACGCCGATGCGCGTCTCGCGGAACACCTCCGCCAGCTCCTCCCGCGAGGCCAGTTGCTCCGACAGCACCTCGCGCTCCAGGAAGTCGAGGTTGGCGCCGATGAAGGCCACCGGGTTGTTGATTTCATGCATCACCCCCGCCGCGAGCTGGCCGATGGTGGCCAGCTTCTCGGAGTGGGCCCGGCGGTGCTCGCTGATGGCGAGCGTCTCGAGGGCCTCGCGGCGCGCTCGCTCCAGCCGGCCCTCGTTCTCCGCCCGCTGGGCCTTGCGGAACTCGCTGGCCCCGTACGCGCCGACGAGCGTCAACGTCACCACCATGCCGGCCCACAGCAGGGCCTGGGACAGCGGGCGGCCCGCCCCCCACAGCAGGCCCGCGGCGCCCGCGGCACACAGCGCCCCCGAGAGCGCGACCGAGAGCGAGTCCTGCGGATAGAGCAGGCACAGGACGAGCGGCAGGCAGGGAAAGAGGTGGAAGTACACGCTGTCACCGCCCCCCGTCACGAGCACCAGGGCGATGAAGCAGAGGCTGCCGGCCGTGCTCTGGAAGGCGGTGTGCAGGCGCATCGACGGCGGGGAGTGCTCGTCCATGCGCAATGCGGAGAGGGCCACGGACAGGGCCCACACGAGGCGGACGACGAACGTCCAGACGCCAGGCCCCACGGCGAGGACATCCAACATGTATTGGGACAGGAGCGCTGGAGCCAGCACGAGCAGCATCTTCCGGCGGGGGCCCCACCGGGGCCCGGCCTGCTCGGTGATGCGCATGGGTGGCTCCTCGCGAGGGGGCAACACCCCCATGGTAGCCGGTTCCCACCTCACGGGCCGCGTGTCAGGAAACCGGGGGCACCGGCATCCGCTCCCTCAGCGACCGTCCGGTGGGGTCCTACACGCACCGATGGACTTCGCTGGTTCGAATCCAGCCCTCCCCACTCGGTGGGGAGGTGGCCGAGTGGCTCAAGGCACCAGGCTCAACCCTGGCAGTCAACCACATCCACGGCCCCACCACTCGGGCGCATCTTTTCCCTCACCTCACCGCGTGGTGAAGACGAGATCGTCCACGTCGTCGAACACGCCGCCGGGGCAGGGCTCGGCGCTGCCGGCGAAGCGGAACACTCCCCGCACCGCCTGCAACCGGCCCACCGGCAGCACGTACGTGGCCGACAACACCTGCGCCCCGGCCCGGCCCGGCGTGAGCGTCCCCAGGTACGTCCACGCCGGGTTGCGCGCGTCCGCCGCGTAGTACACGTCCAGCCGGTTCGCCTCCGGCTCCGCGTGCGCCCACACCGTGGCCTCCACCCGCACCGTCTTCCCCGACGCCAGGGGCCCGCCCTCCACCGTCACCACCCGCAGCGCGTCGAGCGCCTCGTCACGCTCGCGCGAGCCCCCCGCGCCGTCCTCGCACGAGTCCCACAGCGCGTTGGGCAGGTGCGGCTCCGGGCCGAGCTGGCCACGCCCCACCAGCAGCGTGCCCGAGTTGCACTCCGCCCCGGCCTCACCGCACCGGGGCGCCCGCAACTCCGCGTCGTACTCGGCCCGCTCCACGCCGCAGCCGTCCGCGACACACGGCGGCTCCGCCGCGCACGGGCCGCACTCCAGCGTCCCACCGCACCCGTCCGGCACCACGCCGCACGCCGCCTCGCACGTCAGCGGCATGCACACGCCCGGGTCATACCGCTCGCTCGTGGCCAGCGTGCCCTCCAGCTCGTTGGAGCCGCCCACCACCAGCACCGCGCCGTCCTCCAGCCGCACCAGCCCCGCGCCGCGCCGCGCCGACAGCAACGCCGGCTCCGCGCTCCACGTGTTCGCCGCCGGGTCATAGCTCTCCACCGACGCGAGCGCGCCCGACATCACGTGGAAGCCGCCCACCACCAGCACCCGCCCCTCGTGCGTCACCAGCGCCCCGTGCGCCTCGCGCGGCGTTCCCGGTGCCGCCGCCTCCGTCCACGCGGCGCACTCCCGGCCGTACGCCTCGTCACACGCGGGGTCGTACAGCTCCGCCGTGGCCGCCGCGCGCGACGTCGTGCCACCCACCACCAGCACCCGCCCGTCCGGCAGCAGCGTCACCGTGTGTCCCGAGCGGTGCGTGCCCACCACGCCGCCCACCTGGCCCGTCTTCCTCCACTGGCCACTGGCGGGGTCGTACAGCTCCGCCTGCAGCCCGCTCACGAAGAGCACCTGGCCGTTGCCCAGCACCACGCCCGTCCGCGCCCCCGAGCGCGCCGCCGACGGCGCTCCCATGCGCGTCCACCGGCCCGTCGCCGGATCGAACAGCTCCGCCGAGCGCACCGGGTGCCGGTCCACGTCGAAGCCGCCCGCCACCAGCACGCGCCCGTCCGCCAGCACCACCGCCGCCGGATCGTTCCGCGCCTCGCTCATGTCCTGCACCGCCGTCCACCGGCCAGTGCCCGGCTCGTACACCTCCGCGCTCGCCAGCGCGCCAAAGGACGCGGAGAACGTGCCACCCACCACCAGCACGCGCCCGTCCGACAGCCGCACCGCCGCGTGGTTGCGCCGCGCCGTGCGCATCGCTCCCGTGGCGCGCCACTCGCCCGTCTCCGGCTCGAACACCTCGCTGCTCAGCAGCGTGCGGCTGCCATCGTGCCCACCGGCCGCCAACACCCGTCCGTCCGCCAGCGCCACCAGCGGCAGCAGCTTGCGCGGCGTGCCCAGCTCCCGGGCCACCAGCTCCTGCGACAGCGCGTCCGCCGGAGGCGCCGAGCTGCAGGAGAACACCATCGTGAAGAGCGCCAGCATGGCGCAGGACGTCGAAACCCTTTTCATGACCCTTCCCACTCCGTTCCGAAGAGGGACGGGTCTACACGCCGGGTCTGACATCTCCCGGTTCGAATTCCCCCGTTATTCCAAGGGGTTATCGTCCGCTGTGTGACAGACCTGTCAGGTTGTGCGCGGCTCGTGCCGCACGCCGTCATGGGCCTGTCATGGCCCCGTCATGCGCCGGGGTGGGACAGCCCTTCCACGTCCTCCACGTTCACCGGCTCCGCGTCCATGCCGTTGTGGTGGCGCGGCGGCAGGGCCCCGCCCTCGTCGTCCTCCAGCTTCAACAGGTGCGGGGTGCGCTCCAGGTACAGCTCGCCGTCGCGCGCGTAGCGCACGTCCGCGTATTCCACGAGGAACTCCTCGCGCGACAACAGGCGCGGCTCCAGCTCGAAGTGCGTCTCCCCCACCGCGCGCACCCGGCCCACCCTGCGCCCGTCCATGTCGCGCACCACCATGCCCTCGCGTACGTCGTCCTGCACCACCATGGCGTCCTCCTCGGCGAGCACCCGGGCCCTCCCGCCCCGCGGCACATCCCTTCTGAGTGGGGAACACCCGGGGCCGCGGCAACCGCTGACGGCTGGAAGGAAGGGCGGCCCTGGAGCCAGGGGGTGGCTCCTCTCCCCGGCACACGTGCGGAAGCCCCGGGCCGCCGGGGCTCGCGGAGCGCGCGTGCCTAACGTTCCCCCAAGAGAGAGGAGGAGGCCGCCATGCTCCTGGAAATGTCCGCCGTCGAGGCCCGCGAGCTCAAGGAAGTCCTCGACTCGACCCTGCGCAAGCTGCTCGATGAGATCGCTCACGCCGACCACCGCGCCTACCGCGAGATGCTGCAAGCGCGTTACAGCCGGCTCGAACAGCTGAACCACCGGCTCGGTACGTCCGTCGAGAGCGACCAAGTCTACGCCTGAGCCGCGGCGCGTGCGCCGGGCCCTCGGGCCCTCCTTGGGCCTTGAATGGCCCCGCCCGAAACGTGCGCACGTCCGGGACGTCCTGCATGCTTGGGAGCACGTGACGATCCCGGCCGCCCCCATCCGCTTCCTCCTCTCCCCGTCGTTGGGAGAGGTGAAGGAGCACGTCCGCGCCGAGCTCTTCAGCCGGGCCCTCACCCAGCGGCTGGGCCGCCCGGTGGTGGTGGAGCTCGCGCCCTCGTACGAGGCGCTGGAGCGGGAGCTGTCGGAGGGCCGGGTGGACCTGGCGTGGGCCACGGCCGAGCAGTGCACCGCCTTCGAGCCGAGCGCGCGCGCGGTGCTGCGCGCCGTGCGCTCCGGGCTCTGGTACTACCACGCGGCCCTGGTGTGCCGGGCGGACGCGCCGCTCACCCTGGAGAGGTTGAAGGGCACGCGCGCCGCGTGGGTGGCCCCGCGCTCCACCGGCGGCCACCTGATGGCGGTGCGCCACCTGCTGGCCCGGGGGATGAACCCGGCGGACACCTTCTCCGAGCAGCGCTTCCACGGCACCTACCGCAAGGCCCTGCTGGCGGTGCTGGCGGGCGAGGCGGACGTGGCCGCCATCTACTCGAGCCACCCGGAGGAGAACACGGTGCGGGCCTACCTGGCCGAGCACGTGGGCGCCAACGAGCGCAAGCTCATCCCGTTCGAGTTCACCGAGCCCACGCTCGCCGATGGGCTCATCTTCACCACGCGGATGGCGGAGGCGGACGTGGCCGCGCTGGTCTCCGTGCTCACCACGCTGGCGGGCGGGGGCTCGGGGCTGGAGCCGCTGCTGGGCCTCTTCGACAGCGAGGGCTTCGTCCTCTCGTCCGCGCCCCGGCCGCCCGCTCTCCGGACGGCCCGGCGGGCGGAGTACCTGGCGGTGGACCTGGACGCGCGGGAGCGGTGCATGCGGCTGTGGACGCCCACGGGCACGGCGTTCGGGCGGGACGTGCGCCAGGCGGAGGGGCGGCCGCTGGAAGAGGTGCTGGGGGCGGAGGCGGGGGACGCGCTGGTGGCGCTCGCGCGCGCGGCGCGGCACAGCGGCGTGGGGGGCCGGGTGGAGTACCGCCTGGAGGTGGAGGGCGAGACGCGCTGGTACGCGGCCCAGGCCACGGTGCGCGGGCCGGTCACGGACGCGGCGGGCCCCCTCACGGCGCTGCTGGTGCGGGACGTGACGGAGCTGCGCGCGCTGGAGGAGGAGCTGTACCGGCTGGCCTCCTTCCCGCTGCTGCACCCGGAGCCGATGCTGGAGCTGGGCCCGGGCGGCGAGCTGCACTACGCCAACCCGGCGGCGCACACGGCGTTTCCGGACCTGATGGTGCGCGGGGCGAGGCACCCGCTGGTGGCGGCGGCGCAGTCCTGGGCGCGGCGCGGCGCGGCGGTGGGCGAGTCGCCCCCCATCGTGCAGCTGGGTGGCCGGCACTGGGAGCTGTCGGTGTCTCCGCTGGTGGACCCGGAGGGCCTGCGCGTCTTCGCCAACAACGTGACGGCGCGCAAGCAGATGGAGGCGCAGCTCTTCAAGGCGGACCGCATGGCGGCGCTGGGCTCGCTGGCGGCGGCGGTGGGCCACGAGATGAACAACCCGCTGGCCTACATGGTGGCCAACCTCGGCTTCGCGCGCGAGGAGCTGGCGCGGCTGAAGGCGGCGCTGAGCGAGGAGGGCCACGCGCTGGCCGGGGACGTGGACGACATGCTGGAGGCGCTGACCGAGGCGACGGACGGCGCGGACCGGCTCAAGGACACGGTGCAGGACCTGAGGCTGCTGTCGCGCGCGCCGCCGGAGCACCGGGAGACGGTGGAGGTGTTGCCGGTGCTGGAGCACGCGCTGAGCCTGGTGCGGGGCGAGCTGCGCCACCGGGCGAGGCTGGAGAAGGACTTCCGGCCGGTGCCGCCGGTGGAGGGCGACGAGGCGCGGCTGGGGCAGGTGTTCGTGAAGCTGCTGCTCAACGCGGTGCAGGCGATGAGCGAGCTGGACGCGACGCGCAACGTGCTGCGGGTGGCGGCATACACGGGGCCTGGGGGCGAGGTGGTGGTGGAGGTGCAGGACACGGGCATGGGCATGGCGCCGGAGGTGCTGGCGCGCCTCTTCGAGCCCTTCTTCACCACGCGTCCGGCGAGCGCCGGCCTGGGGCTGTCGGTGAGTCACGCCATCGTGACGAGCCTGGGCGGCACGCTGCGCGCGGAGAGCCGCGAGGGCGTGGGCACCATCCTCACCGTCATCCTCCCCGCCGCCCTTCCCTCTCACAGAGGGAAGGGAACGGAGTGAGGGCTCATGAGGGTGGAGGTGTCCGATGACGGACCTGGCACCCCTGGCCCACCTCGATGGCGTGGCGCAGGCGGAGCTGTGTGCACGGGGAGAAGTCTCGCCGGACGAGCTGTTCGACGCGTGCATGGCGCGCATCGACGCGTTGAATCCGCTGTTGCGCGCGGTCGTCACGGTGGCTCGCGAGCCGCCCGGTCCCGCGAAGTCCGGGCCCTTCTCCGGGGTGCCCTTCCTGGTGAAGGACTCCACGCCGTGGCCGGGCCTTCGTTGGTCCATGGGCTCCCGGCTGTTCGCGGCCAACGCCGCCCAACGGCAGACACCGTACGGCAGGCGGCTCGAGGAGTCGGGCTTGGTGTGCGCCGGAAAGAGCGCGATGGCGGAGTTCGGGCTGCTCTTCAGCACCGAGACGTTGCTCGAGGGGGTGACACACAACCCGTGGGACCTCGCCCGCTCGGCCACGGGCTCGTCCGGCGGCAGCGCGGTGGCCGTTGCCGCGGGGCTCGTGCCGCTCGCGCACGCCAACGACGGCGGCGGCTCGCTCCGAGTCCCCGCGTCGGCGTGCGGTCTCTTCGGCTTCAAGCCGAGCCGCGGCCGCACGGTGCCGGCGGGCTTCGGCGGCTCGGACTTCGGCGACATGACGAGCGACCACTGCATCAGCCGCTCGGTGCGCGACAGCGCGCTGTTCCTCTCCCTCACCGAGGACCGCTCGGGTGGTGCGCCCGTCGGCTTCGTGCGGGAGCCGCTCGCCCGCAAGCTGCGCATCGCGGCGTGGACGCGCACGCCACAGGGGACGGAGCCGGAGCCCGCGGTGCGCCGCGCCTACGACGAGGCACTGGCACTGCTCACTGGGCTCGGTCACCTCGTGGTGCCGATCGAGCCCCCCAGCTTCGACAGTCCCGCGCTCGGCGATGCGTTCTTGCTCGTCGCGGGAGCGGCCGTGGCGGGCATCGTCGAGAGCGTCGATCAAACGCGAGACCTGCCCGTGCAACGCGACGAGCTCGAGCCGTACACCTGGGCCCTGGCGGACACCTTCCTCGCGCGCGGGGACGACGCACTGCCGCGAGCACGTGCCACCTTCGCGCGGGCCGTGCACGCCTATCAGGAGGCGACCCGGGGGTACGACGTGGTGCTCACGCCGACGCTCGCCACCGGGCCGTGGCGCCTCGGGCACCTCTCACCGGTTCTCCCCCGGGAGGAGCTGGCCCGCCGCACGGCGCACGCCATCGGGTACACGCCCCTCCAGAACATCGCGGGGTGCCCGGCCATGTCCGTCCCCCTGCACTTCCCGGAGGACGGTCCACCCATCGGCACCCACCTCGCCGCGGCCCCCGGCGCGGACGCGCTGCTGTTCGGCCTCGCGTACCAGCTCGAACAGGCGCGCCCGTGGAAGGACCGCTGGCCGCCCTACTCGATTCCCGCGCTCTTCTGAGGGCTACCAGCGGCCCTGGAGGCGTTGCATGAAGTCGTACGGGTAGCCCAGCTCCAGCGCGCTCGCATCCTCCAGACGCTTGAGCTGCGCGTCGTCCAACTTCAGCTCCGCCGCCTTCAGGTTGTCCTCCAGCTGCGCCACGGTGCGCGCTCCGAAGATGACGGCCGTCACCGCGCGCTTGCGCAGCAGCCACGCCAGCGACACCTGCGAGGGGGTGGCCTTCAGCTCGGCGGCCACCGCGTCCACCGCCTCCAGCGTGCGCCAGTGCCGCGGGGTGTCGAAGCCCGCCAGCCGGTCCTTCCACTTCGCCAGGCGCCCGGCGTCCGGCGGCGGCTGCCCCTTGCGGTACTTGCCCGACAGGAACCCGCCCGCCAGCGGCGACCACGGGAGGATGCCCAGGCCGAACTGCTCGCACAGCGGGACGTGCTCACGCTCCAGGTCTCGCACCACCAGGCTGTACTGCGCCTGCAGCGCCACGAAGCGCGTGAGGAGCTGGGACTTGCTCGTCCACAGGCTGTCCACCAGCCGGTAGGCGGCGTAGTTGCTCGCGCCGATGTAGAGCACCTTGCCCTGGCGCACCAGGTCGTCCAGCGCCCGGAGCGTCTCCTCCTCCGGCGTGTCGATGTCCTGCATGTGCACCTGGTACAGGTCGATGCGGTCGGTCTTCAGCCGGCGCAGGCTCTCCTCCACCGCCGAGCGGATGTGGTAGCGCGAGGCCCCGGTGCCATTGGGCCCCTTGCCCATGCGGAAGCGGAACTTGGTGGCCAGCACCACCTCGTCGCGGCGCTTGGACTGGGTGAACCAGTTGCCCAACACGCGCTCGGTGAGCCCGTCGTTGCCGTACACGTCCGCCGTGTCCCAGAAGTTGATGCCCGCCTCCAGCGCCCGGTCCATGATGGCGAAGGACGTCTGCTCGTCCGAGGCCACCCCGTGCATCATCGAGCCTTCGGACGGCTCGCCGAACGTCATCGTCCCCAAGCACAGGGTCGACACCTTCAGGCCGCTGTTGCCCAGCTTGCGATATTCCATCATGCCCCTCCGTGGTGCGGCGCTCGCCGCGAGGCTTCCGCCCTAACGCGCTCGCGCGCCGGACGCCACCCACAACGATGCCCGGGCCTCGCCTTCGGCTCAGGGCACTCCCCGGCTGCTGACGTTGAGGGCCTTGCTGTCGCGATGGAAGAGGACCTGTCCGAACTTCTCGCCCAGCTGGTCGAAGGCACGCCGGGTCATGGCCTCGTAAATGGAGGTGTCGTTGGAGCCGTCGGAGCCGCCGAACAGGCTCGAGCCCGTCCTGTCATATTCAACGGAGAAGTGGGCCGGCGGGCTGACCTTCAGGGCGAAGCGCAAGGGTTTCTCGTTCGGCACGCGCATGCTCACATCGAAGTCGAACTGGATGCCCGCGAACATGCGCTTGTCCCCGATGATGCTGGAGGAGCTGTAGACCCTGCCGGACCAGCCGATCGTATAGCCGATCCGGAGCTCGGGTCCGGTAGCGCCGGCCGCGTCCTGCTCGTTGGAGAAAGCCGGCCCCTGCTCGAGCACGAGCAGGTCGGTGGGGAAGACCTGCTGGAAGGCGCTGTCCAGGGCCCTGGAGATATCGGCCTCGATCGGGTAGGTGCTCACGTTGTCGAAGTGGTCAGACACCGAGGCCGCCGAAGTCAGGTCATAGGAAGAGGCCGTGGCCTGCGCGATGAGTCTGTCGGCCCGCCGCAGGGAAGGGGAGTTACGCCGGTGGAAGCGCACGGTCACCGTGGCGCTCTCCGTGGCCTCGAGATGGGCGAGCAGCTTGCTCATGAACGGGACGAGCCGGGGGTTCTGGGGGGAGGCCTGCTTCTGGAACTCGGCCAGGGCATTGGCGTACAGCGCGTGGATCCGGCCCCTGGCCTCGGCATCCACCGCGGAACCGGGGTACGCCGCGCGGAACTCGCGGAGTGACGCGACGGTATCGAGCGTCTGCTGGAGTGCGAGCGCCGGGATGAGCCGGTTTCGCACCTCGTCCTCCACCACGGAGCCCGGGTAGCGGGCGAGGAACGCGCGCAGCGCGGCGATGGAGTGGAGGGATTCCTCGAGAGCGGCTCGCGGCAGGAGCTCATCGTGAACCTCCTGGTACCGGGGCGACCCCTTCCAGAACGCCACGAACTCCTTCCAGCACCGCTCGGTCCTCTGCTGCTCGCAGTCCTTGAAGTGCGCCGGCCAGCCAAGTGCCCTGGCCTCGTCCACATGACGCCAACCCGTCAGGGCGTAGGTGTGGAGGGCGCTCGCGCTGCCGTCCGTCCTGGCCGCCGCGAAGGCGGCGTTGTCACTGCGGACATTGCGGACGTGCCACAGGCCTGGCCCCAGCACCACGCCGGCAACGAGCGCCAGCGCGAGCCCCCCGTACCTCTGGAAACGTCCCGGCAGCGGATGCACGCACGGGCCTCCGTCGACGACAGCCGGGGACTGGCCCTGAAGCGACTCGAAGCCGCCCGGCTGGAGGCGCACCTCGTAGAAAAGGTCGTTCGCGCGAAAGGAGTCCACGCCCTGTTGCGCCACGGCTCTCGCGATGGCCGCGCGGACCCGCTGAAACCCGCTCAGTTGGGCCTCGGCCCGAGCCTCGCCACGAACCGTGAGCCGCTCGGTCGAGCCATCCTGGAACCAGAGCGTGAGGAGGGAGTGGCTGTAGACACCGTTGGGCTCGCGGTGGTGGGCCACGTTGAAATCGGAGAGCTCGCTCAGGGGGAGGATGCGAAGCCTCCGGGAACGGGCGTCGACGAAGTCGAGGGGAAACAGATAGAGCCCGGGGCGGAAGGGCAGGCCTCCATTCCACCTCTTGCGCAAGACGAGACCGACGCCGGAGGCGACAGCGAGGAAGCTGGCGCCGGAGTACAGGGGCACGAGAGCGGAGGGCTGGACCAGGCCGTCACCGGGCTGGCCGAAACCCCACGTGACGGACAGGAAGAGCACGAAGAGGCAGACGAGGCCGAGCACTGCCCACGGGAAGGCGGACCGTGCCCAGGGTAAGACGGTCCCACCGATGAAGCTCCGCGTGGCGAGGACCGGTGCCAGGCCGGGCCTGGGACCCGTGCTGTCGACGAGCCGCTCGCGCGTCGAGCGGGGAAGTGCATTGAAGTCCACGAGGATTTCGCGC
Organism: Archangium gephyra; assembly: GCF_042230915.1. GTDB lineage: Bacteria > Myxococcota > Myxococcia > Myxococcales > Myxococcaceae > Archangium > Archangium gephyra_B. The sequence continues at coordinate 11,421,178 of NZ_CP102578.1, forward strand.
GCCATCCACCCTCCAGGTTCGTGCGCGTGTGAGGCGCACCCGGTCATGAGGGAGTGATGGACGCATCAATCCTGAACGCTGGCAGTTCCCCCCGGCCGCGAGCGTGAATCGAGACGCTAACGGATGGGAAATGAACCTGTCACGGATTCGCAACGGCAAAAGCCTCTTGCCGTACACTCCCGCGCTCATGAGCGGACCCAAGGATGCCATTGCCCTGGCCGAGAAGGTCCTCACCCTGCTGGCGGAGGGCAGCTTCTCCGCCACCTACAAGTACGCGCTCTTCATCGCCCTGCTCGACCTGTGCCTCGAGCAGACCTCCAAGCGAGGCGCGCCTCCCAGCGTGCTCACCACGCGCCAGTTGGCCGAGAAGACCATCGAGCTGTACTGGCCCCACGCCATCCCCTTCGAAGGACAGGCGGTCCTCCGGCAGGGCGGCACGCACCAGGGGAGCCAGGCTGAAATCCTCCGCGCCATCGCCGGCTTCAGGGGAAGGCATGCCGGCTCCTCCACGGAGCTGATCTTCCGCGCCCGTTCACGGGATGAGAAGGGATTCGAGGCCCTCGTGCGCCTGGTGGAGTGGAAGCTCATCGAGATGCCCATTCCCAGACTCCAGGTGCTCGGAGGCGAGGAGGAGCGGTTCCTCTACGAGTACGCCTGGACGCGGGACATCCAACGCTCCGAGGTCTCCGCCTATCAACGAAGAGAGCGTTCGACGTTCGACAACCGGCTGCTGCTGCGCCCCCGGGTCGCCCAGTGGTTCGTCCAGCTCAATGGGGTGCTGCGGCCACTCATCCAGCGCGAGTGGGCCCGGATGGTGGCGGCGATGAACGGCCTGCCCGAGCTGCGGCTGGAGGAGTTCCTCTTCGGAGCCAGCCGCATCTCCCTGGAGGCGGTGCGCTCCCCGCTGCGCGAGCTCCAGTCCGGCCGTTGCTTCTACTGTGACGGCCAACTGGGTGAGCGCAGTGAGGTGGACCACTTCATCCCCTGGTCGCGCCACCCGGACAACGGCCTGGACAACCTCGTGGTGGCGCACGACCGGTGCAACAACGCCAAGCGGGACTTCCTCGCGGCCGCCGAGCACGTGGAGCGATGGGCGCAGCGCTCGCGCTCCCTGGCGGGAGACCTGGAGGACATCTCCCAGCAGCGGGACTGGGCGAGGGATGCCCGGAAGACGCTCGGGGTCGCGCGTGCCATGTACGTGCGCCTGCCAGAGGACGCCCGGCTCTGGCAGCGCGAGAAGACATTCGAGCAGGCGCACAAGGAGCGCATCGTCGAGGCGCTCGCGGCGTGAGGTGTGGCCCGCCTGTGATGGGACTCACCCTTTCGCTGTGTGTCCCGTCACATCCCGGGAGCGCCACTCCGGGCACTCTCCTCCTCACTCGAGCACCGGCTCGGGCCCAAACGCGAACACAGGGGGAAGAGAACCATGAGCCTCGCCATCACCAGCCAGTCGTCGATGAAGACCCAGGATGCGAACACCCAGGTGGGCATCCCGCAGTTCAACGCGTTCGACGTCAACGTCGTGTACCAGGAGCAGCTCATCCTGAAGAACGGGAGCGGCGTCATCACGTTCCTCGACGGCGCGACCCAGATCGACCTCTTCGGCTTCGGCAACGACAAGCTTCCGGAGATTGGCGCCGTCGTGAAGATCTGGGGCGTCTCGAAGGAGCATGGGAACTTCCGCCTGCTGTCCGCGCGGTGCAGCGCGCACGGCGAGCGCATCCTGAAGGGCTCCGCCACCTTCATCCAGCTCGTCGTCCCGGAGGAGCTGGAGGGGGTCGGCATCCCGCAGCCCAATGCGGATGCCAACGTGGCGTCGGAGTTCGGGCTGCTGCTCCTGAAGGACGGTGGCGCGGTCCTCACGTCCAACCTGGGTGCCACGAGCATCACCGTCTTCGGCTTCAAGAAGGACAGCCTCCCGGCGGTCGGTGCCGTCATGAAGATCTGGGGCGTCTCGTACGACCAGGGGCCCTACTTCCTGCCGAACGCGAAGTGCATGTCGCATGGGACGGGTGTCCTGGAGGGCTCCGCCACCTTCCTCCAGGTCATCGCACCGTCCGTGGATGAGGCCGGCATCCCGCGGTACAACGCGTTCGACCTCAACGTGACGCGCGACGGGCAGTCCCTGCTGCAGGACGGGAAGGGCGTCATCACGTTCCTCTTCGGGGGAACGGAGCTCACCGCCTACGGCTTCGAGGAGGACAAGCTCCCGGCGATCGGCTCCATCGTGACCATCTGGGGCGTCTCGCTGGAGCGGGGACACTTCGCCCTGTCGAGCGCGAAGTGCACGGCGCACGGCTCCGGGCTGCTGAAGGGCTCCGCCACCTTCGCGCAGATGCTGGTGGGCCCGACGGGTAAGTAGGCCACCCGGAGCCGGCCGGCCACCCGCCAAGCCGGCTCCACCCGCCTCGTCCTCCACCCCATTCCCCTGGACGGCGGGCCGGCCCTCGCGAGGGGGCCGGCCTCTGGACGTTGGCGCTCACTTCCCGTCGAGGAAGATCGTCCCCACGTCCACGTCCACCTCCTCGCGGACCGCCACGGAGTGCCGCACACGGAGGGAGCCGCGTCCGTGGTCGTCGCTCACGTCGATCAGCTCCAGCTGGAGCGGGCCCGTACACTGGATGGGCACGGAGAAGCGGCCGTCCGGGTGGTACTCCCCCTCGCCATTCACGACGAAGGAGGTGACGGGAGTGCCATCCTTCCTCGCGAACCGCCCCTGGGCGAAGGCCATGCGCACGAGGACGACCCGCAGCTCCCTTTCCCCTGGCTTCACCGCGAGCGCGATGCGGCCGTCCGCCTGTTGCGCACAGGGCAGCACGTAGTCGAGCTTCCACACGTACAGCTCGAGCAGCTCACCCGAGACGCTCTGGAAGCGGAAGCGGCCGTCGGGCCCCGTCTGCTGGCTGCTCCCCACCGCGTGGATCCGCCGCCCATGGTGGAAGAACGGCCTGCGCGCGGAGGACCGGAGCGCGACCGAGGCCCCCTCGAGCGGCTGGCCCCGCGAGTCCACCACGACGCCCGAGAGCACATGCCCCTGCTCGAAGCGCAGTTGCACGCGCACATCCTCCTTGTCCAGTTCCACCACGCGCGAGGCGGTATGCGTCACATCGTCCTGCGCGAACTCCGCCGTCACCCGGTAGCGGCTGTTCGAGGAGGCCTCGAGCGCGAAGTGCCCCCTCGCATCCGTCGTCGTGGAGCCGGACGCCTGCCACCCGCCGGAGGAGGCCGCGGACCAGAGGATCACCTCGGCGTGGGGCACGGGCGCCCCCAGCTCATCCACCACCTCGCCCACCACCGAGGGCCGTGGTTCGGATGGCTCCTCGGGCTCCTCCTCCACCACCTCCTCGTCCGGCACGCGCTGGAGGACGAAGTCCACGGTGCTCGTCCCCGCCGGGAAGCGCGCCTCGTGGCTGTCGGGCGAGTAGTTCTCGGCCACGAACTCGAGTCGCAGCGGTCCAGGCGCCGCCGGCCCCAGGTGATACTTCCCCTCCGCGTCCGTCCACCCCTCCGAGACGGAGACGGCGTCCTCGCCCTCCCCCTCGCAGAGCGAGACGCTCACCCCCTCGATGGGCTTCCCCGCCGCGTCCCGCACGACGCCCTTCACCTCGGCGATGGGCTCCAGCTCCAGGGTGATGTCCGTGCGCTCCGCCAGCAACCGGGGCGGGTCTTCCCCCGTGTCGAAGTCGACGCGGGTGTTGGCCCACAGCGTGTCCTGCGTGGCGATGAGCTCGTAGCTCCGCAAGGGCTCCAGCCCCTCCAGGGAGAAACGCCCCGCCGCATCCGTGAGGGCCTCGAGCTCGGCGCCCACCTCGTGTGACCAGGTGCGCACGCTCGCACCCGCCACCGGAGCCCCCGCGCTCACCACCCGCCCCGAAACCCGGCGCGGGCGGAACAGGTAGAACTTCCGCTCCACTTCCCCGCCATAGCCCGTGAACTCCTCCTTCTGGGGCAGCAGGCCCTCCTTGGAGACGAGCAGCACGTACTCGCCCCGGGGCAGAGGGCCCAGGCGGAAGTGGCCCGTGCCGTCGGTGACCGACTCGAAGAAGCGGCTGTGGGCCTTGAAGATGGCGGTGACGAGCGCCCCCGCCACGGGCGCTTTGTCTTCATCGAGGACGCGTCCCGACACCCGCACGCCGGCGCCGAGCAGCAGCTCCACGCCCTCGTCTCCGGCCGCCACGTCCTGCCGCACGCCCGCGCCCTCGGGGCTCTCCACCCAGAGCGCGTAGTGGCCCGCCTTCAGGCCCTCCAGCGAGAAGGAGCCATCCTCCCCGGAGGTGGCCCGGGCGAGCACCGGCGCCTCGCCCGAGCGCTGCGTCACGAGCCCGGCCAGGCGGCCCACCCCGTAACAGTCGAGCGCGGACGGCCCGGTGTCCGCCTCCCCGCACGGCAGCTCCGAGAGCGACTCCTCCGCCACGCTCGCCGAGGCGAACACCCGCGCGCCCGCCACGGGTCCGTCCGCGCCTCGCACGTGGCCGCGGATGCGCAGGGCCGCGTCCCCGCCATCGGGAGCCGCGGACGCGAAGAGGGCCTGGAGCCTTGGGCCCGCGCCCGCGTGGAAGTCACGGGAGGAGCCCTGGCCGCCCGGAGACGCCGCCTCCGGTGCACCCCGCGAGGCGAACCACAGCACCAGGGCCAGCACGCCCAGTACGGCTCCCCACTTCCACCCGTGTCGTTTCATGACGGTCCTCTCACGTGCCTTCCGGGGAGCGGTGCGCCAGGGGGAAGCATAGCGTGGCGCGCCTGGAGGCCAGAGGGGGTTGCGGTAGACTCCCGCCCGCCGCATGTCCTCGCGTGTCTCGCTCCGCCCCGCCGCCACGTCCTCCCTGTCCTCGCCGGAGGAGCTGCGAGTCCAGCTCGAGGGCGCCTGGGAGGTGCTCGAACAGGCCCAGGCCCACAAGGCGGCCCTGCTGAAGCGGCTCGGCTCCTTCCGGTGGAGACACCACCTCCAGCGAGACCCCGAGCTGCCGCGGCGGGTACGGGAGCTGGAGGCCCCGCTCGCACAGGCCCTCGAGCGCGTCGAGCACCGGCTGCGCCAGGAGGCCTGGCCCGAGACACATCCCCTGCACCGCCTCACCCGTCAGCTGCGGGCCCTGCACGCCCCGCTGGAGAAGCGCGTGCGCCAGCGGCTGGCCTTCTGGGAGCCGGAGGGGGAGTGGACCTTCGCGGAGGGACTGGCGCGCCTGGAGGCACGGGCGCGCGATTCGCACCTCCAGGTTCCCGGTGAGGCCGAGCCCGTGCTCATGACGGGGGGAGCCGACTACCGCTCGGGCAGCCTGATCACGTTCCTCACCTTCATGTTCTGGGGATATCCCGCGGCCAGGATGGGTCTGGACCGCACCGGCACCTTCGTCTCGGGCGCCCTCATCCTCGTGGGCCTTCCCCTGCTCGTGGGATGGCTGCGGCGGCGGGCCCGGTTCTGGCTCACGCCCCGGAGGCTGGTGTGGCGCACGAGCCGTGGCCAGGTGAAGGAGCTAGCCCTGGACTCGCTCCGCTACGCCGCCACCCTTCCCCTCGTCGCCAAGAACGGGCTGGTCGTGCGGCAGGGAGACGACGGGCCGAGATCGCTCCTGGCGGGGCTGGAGAACCTTCAGAACCTGAAAGTGGTGCTCGCGCTGCGGGAGCTGCCCCTGTTGCGCCAACGGACCCTGAGCGCGCCCACCTATGCCCTGGCCCTGTTCCCCGCGCTGCGGTTCAAGCAGTCCGGCCGGTTCAGGGGGTCTGCTCAATCCGGCGTGCTCGTGATGCGCCCCGGCCAGCTCATCTTCCTCGAGGACCAGCACCTCTGGAACATCGTGCGGCTGCTGCTCGGCCAGGCGCCCGACGACCTCTACGGGTTGACCCTGAGCATGCTGCTGCAACAGCTCCAGCTGCTGCCCGAGGCGGAGTTCGACCGGCTCCTGGAGCGGCTCACCCCCATCGGTTCGGGCTATCGCTGGTCCTCCTCCGAGGTGACCCACGGCCTCACCGCCGACGACAAATACAAGGTCGTCCTGCCGGATGGCGCGGTGCTCACCGGGGTTCCCGATGCCACGCAGCAGGCGGCCATCAGCCGCGTCCTTCAACTCGGCAGGGCGCGGACTTGACCCTCACGTGACGTGAGGGTGCATCCTTCGCGGTATGGACTCCCTCTCCTCCACCGAACGGCGGCAGCTCGAGCTCCAGGGCTGGCTGCTGCTCCCGGGCGTGCTGACGGCCGAAGCGCTCGCGCCGATGCACGCGGCCTGGGAGCGGCTCACCGCCGCCTTGCCCAACGAAGGCGCGAACACGAACTGGGGACCCGGCCTCGACACGGAGCCCGCCTTCTCCATCTGCCGGACCGAGCCTCGTGTCCTCGCCGCGCTGGGCGTGCTGCTCGATGACGACGTCCATGTGCGCCGGTTGCACGGACGCTCGCCGCCCCGAGGCCACGGGCGCCAGGGGCTCCATGTGGATTGGAGCAGCCCGACCCCTCCCGAGCGGCAGATTCTCGCCAATGCCTTCTGGGTGCTCGACGACATGGCCCGGGACAATGGCGCCACGCGCATCGTGCCCGGCAGTCACCGCTGGGCCCGCATGCCGCGCGGCCCGTGCGCCCAACCCCAGGGACACCACCCCGGGGAGCGCGTGCTCGAGGCCCGAGCGGGAGACGTCATCGTCTTCAGCTCGCACCTCTGGCATGCCGGGGCGTGCAACGAGTCCGGGCGCCGCCGCCGGGTCGTCCTCGCGCAGTTCGGCCGCCGCGAGCTCGCCTCCATGAACGAGGAGTACGGCTGAGCCGGGCTCGCGCCGGACTCACGGGCCCCAGCGCAGGGCCTCCGCCGTGGCGGGGCCAACGCGGACCTCCTCCAGCGACGCGGGCAGACGGCCCTGGGCCTCGCCCAGCGGCACCTCGCCCACCATGACCTCGGCGGCGGGCTGGGGGTAGAGGGGCTCGCGCCCGGGCTCCACCAGCCCCTCCGGTACGCGCGCATGACCCTGCTCGTCATAGGCATCCGCGGCGCCCAGACAGTGGAGCAGCTCGTGCGCCACCGCCGTCAGCTCCAGGGTGAGCCCGGTCTCCTCCAACAACCCGCGCACCAGCCCCACCGAGCCGCCCGCCTCGGCCATGCCCTCCACGAAGCGCTCGCCGTTCGCCCCCGGCGGCTCCAGCATCACGTAGATGCGGGCATCCAAGGCGAGTGAGGACAACCCGGCGGCCTCATCCACGGCGGACAGGGCGCGGGACAGCGTCCACGCATGGCGGGCCCGCGCCACCAGCGAGTCCTCGGGCGGCGACAGGTCCAACCCGGCGGCGGACTGGGGACCGGCCAGGACGAACCGCACCGGGCGCCCCAGGTCCGAGCGGTAGCGGCCCGCCTCGCGCTCGAGCCAGTCCTCCAACCGCCCCACGCCCTCGCGCCAGGCCTCGCGCACCTCGGGCTTCACCTCGCCACGGGCGAGCAGCACCACCGCCACGTTCAACGGCCGCGCCCACGTCAGGCGCCGCTCCCGGGTGCGCTGGCGCGAGGTGCCCCAGTGCACGATGAGCACCAGCACGGCGAGCAGCACGGAGACGCGCAACCACTTCGCCCGGGTGCGGCGAGCCCGTTGGGCACGGCACCGGGCACAGAGCGGCTGGCCCTCGGGGCTCCTGCACAGCACGCACACCAGCGCGCGGCAGTCCTCGCAGGGCGCATCCGCGGCCAGGGAGGGATGGGTGGCGCACAACGCACTGCCAAGCCCCACCACCGGCACCGGCTCGCTGGCCACGCCGTGCTGCTGGAGAGACGCCACCAGTTGCCGCGCTTCGGACTCCTCCAGGTCCCTGGGCAGGACGCGAGGCTCGGCCAGGAGCTGGCGAGCCGCCTCCAAGGGAAGCTGGAGCGCCCGCGCCAACACCAGCGCGGCCCCTCGGGAGCTGGAGGCCGTCACCTGGACTCGGAAGACATTCGCCACGAGCACCACTCTACCCCGCGTGACAGCCGGCGGCGTGAGCGCCCGGAGGCGGTGAGCGCGACCCCTCCTGGCGACGCATCCGGGAGCGGGCGGCCCTCGCCACCAGTGCGAGCAGCACGGCGAACACGGTGCCCGAGCCACCGCTGTCCCTCGTGACCGCGCAGCCGCCCCCGCCCAGTTCCAGCTCGGGCTCGGGCTCGGGCTCGTTACACGGCAGCCACAACCGGCACGCCCCACCCGCCTTCACGCACAACCGCTCCCCCTCGGGCCCGGTGCAGTCCGCGCCGAAGCGGCCCGCCTCGAGGCCCGCCACCGCGCAGCTCTTCGCCCCACCGGGCCGGGGGACGCACGCCATCCCGAGCGGGCAATCGGCATGTCCCTCGCAGTGCGCCGTGCACGCATCCACCGAGGGCTCGAACGGCGGCCGCGAGGGCGGGGCCCGTGCCACGTCATCGAGGCTCGCCTGGAGGAAGGCCGCATGCACGTCGACGCGCATGTTGATGCCCCTCGTGCAGGAGGGGTCTCCATACGAGGTGATGCCGGCGAGGCGCTCGGCACCGTCGATGTCCAGGAACAGGGGGCCGCCGCTGTCGCCGCCGCAGGACATCCCAGGCGAGGCCTCGATGGAGAAGGTCCCCGGCTCGACCGCCGTCACCCGGGCCGTGCCACTGCGCCGCATGCCCGTCCTGCCCTCGTCATCGAGGCCGAAGCCCACCACCCGCGTGCTCCGCCCCACCACGTCCGCCGGCAGCGTCAGCCCGGACAGCGGCACCGGCGCGACGGGCGCGTCCTCGGCGAGGATCAGCACACCGATGTCGTTCTCCACGGCGTTGAAGGCGGGGTGCAGCCGGCCCTCGATGACACGCACCCGCTCGGCGGGGAGCGCTCGTGCCGACTCGGGCGAGAACACCACCGAGAGCACCTGCGAGACATCGGGACTCTCCACGCAATGCGCCGCGGTCAGGACGACCCGGGGCGCCACCAGCGTGCCTGTGCACATGACGGGTGAGGCCTCGTCCGGCTCGCCACAGAGCGGCGACACCGGGACGAGCGCCCCCACAGCCGGAGAGCCGGGCTCGAACACACCGCCGAGCACCGATTGCCGCTCCACGGCGAGCGAGGACGTGGGCGCGGGAGGCACGCCGCACGCGCCCGCCACCAGGAGGAGCAGCATGGCGGCGGGCCCGAGCGAAGAGCGCTCAGTCGCGCGAGAAGTCACCCTGTGCCTCGACCGACGCCATGCCGTCGAGGTCCCAGTACTTCCACTCCCCGGCCTTCTCGCCATTCGCGTAATTGCCCTGGGCGGCCAGCACTCCGTTCGGGTGCCATTCCGAATAGGGGCCCTGCGCACGTTGCGCGAGCAGTGTCCCCTCGGCCCACTTCTTCCCGTCCGAGCGCCACGCCGTCCACTTCACTTCCTGCGAGCCGGCGGTATGGACCTCCTCGCGGTTCTTCTGTCCCTCTTCGTAGTAGAGGGTCCACACGCCCTGCTTGAGGCCGCCGCGGTACTCGCCCTCGAACTGCTTCACGCCGGTGTCGAAGTAGCTGACCCAGCGGCCCTCCATCTTGCCGTCGACGTAGGGCCCCTCGGTCTTGATCTTCCCGTTGGGGTGCCACTCCACCCAGCGGCCGTGTTTCTTGCCGTCGGGCTTCGCGCACCACTGCAACGTCCCCTCCGGCGGCGCACGGCCATGGAGCTGTGCACCGTCGGGACAGGGATTGGAGGCCTTGCTACACGCGAGGGCCGTGCCCACGAGGACGGCCAGCGCGGCGAAGGTCTTGCGAGAGGAAGCTAGTAGCAGGTGCCGACTCCACTGCAGCTGCAGTTGTTGCTGGCGAACGAGTAGTCATCGGAAGCGGCCGTGAAGCTGCCGAGGCCGTAGTCGTGCTTGGCGCAGTCCTGGGTGTACGCCGTGGTGCCCACGCACGCGGGGGTGCTGGTGATGCCGCAGCCCTGGCCGCAGCGGCCCTTGCAGCCCTGGCCCGAGCCGCCGGTGCAGCCGCAGCCCATGCCGGCCTGGCGGGTGTAGCCGCCGATGTTCTGGCTGCCGCAGGAGCAGGAGATGTGCGTCCAGCCGCGCGCCGAGACGTACTGGTACGGCGAGAGCAGCTCACCCGTCGGCACGATCTGCATGAAGCTCGTCTGGCGCATCGCGGCCTCCTCGATGCGGGTGCGCTGGCCCTCCACGGGCACGGCCTGGGAGATGCCCTCGAGCAGGGGGGTGATGAGCTGGGCCTGCGCCGCGTCGAGCGCGTTGCCCTCGGGCATGAACTTGCCCACGCCCTGGGTGTAGTCGAGGTGGAAGCCGATGACCGGATCTCCGAAGTCGTAGGTGACCTCGACGACGTTGGCGGAGGTCTCGACCACCAGCATGCGGACGGACGCGCCGCCCGAGCGGTAGGAGGCCTCGAGCGTGGTCGCGTCACGCTGGAGCAGCGCGAAGCCCTCCGCCTCATCCACCACCTGCGCCGGCCCGTTCGAACAGCCGATCGCCATCACCATCGTCATGACAGCCAGGAAGAGCTTCTTCATCTCAGTCTCGATTCCGCGCGTGGGCGCCCAGGGAGCACACGGAGGGTAGGAGGGAGACCTCATGCATGTCCATGTAAATCAGGAATTCCCACCAAACCGGTGTGCGGTCCGGACCTGGGAAGGCTCGGCTTGGCGCGCTGCATCAATGCTGGAGTGAGCGAGCGGGGTCCTGGGAACAGGTCCGTGGGCACGCGTGTGGTCGTGATAAAGGCCGCGCTCGCACCTATGGAACGGATCTCGATTCCTCGACGGCTCATGGCCGCGAGCCTCTTCCTCCTGCTCGTCTCCTGTGGTGCGGCCCGCTACCCGGCCCCGCCCGGCCCTACAGGCGCAAAGGACCTCTCCCGCTACGTGCTCGTCATCGAAGAGGCGCCCGGCGGCCAGGTGACGCACTCGTGGAAGCCCCTCAGCGGTTTCGACCTGTCGAGATACTCCCCATACCGAGCGGGAAACGGCCTCACGGAAGGGCACGTCGTCCAGGCCGCCTGGACGCGCGACTGTGACGACGAGTTCGAGCAGTGTCAGCAGATGTGCTTGGGCTCACTCAAGGGCAAGAACTGGACGCACGCGACCGAGTGGTCCAAGGAAAAAATATGCCGCGACAAGTGCTTTCCCGCCTACCGCGACTGCTGTGACCTTCGTGACCTGGCCACAGCCGAAGCTGTCGAATTCACGGCGATTGGCGGGGCCGTGGATTGGCTGAAGCAGAATCGTGAGAAACTCCTGGTGGGAGCCGCCGTCGTCATCGCTGGGGTGGCGTTCGTCGTCGTTGCCACGGGAAGCGGGGGTCTCATCCTCGCACCGGCCCTGCTCTTCGCGTCACACGATATCCCCGCTGCGCCTCAGTTCGCGGTCTCACAACCATGAAGGTTCGAACCATTCTCCAGCACCCTCAAGAGGTGATTGGAAAGCGATGGAGAGAGGATCAGCCGCCCGAGCAGGCTCGCATTCTCGGCCTCGCGCGAGACGCCCTCCTCTTCGTTCAAGACACCGGCCAGCGCTACCCCTTCGAGGATTTCCGCAAGGGTCTTCCCTCCGTTGCTCTCGTGCAGCCTCGAGATGACTTCCCGGCGCTCGAGGAGCGCATGCGCAAGACGGCGGCGTTCTTCACGAAGCTCCTCGACGACCCCGATGCCAGGGGAGAGGACGAGCTGATCCAGGTCATCCTCGATACGCTTCGGTTCATCTCGGTGACCGGCCAGTACGAGGCTTTCAACCGGTACCTGGAGCACGTCGAGGCGCACGCACCGCCCTATGTCGTGGCCGCCTTCAACACGAAGCAGGAGGCGCAAGCGTGGCTCGACAACCACCCCGCTCCACCCTGCTTCGCCGACATCCTGATCGGGAATGACTATCACGCGGTGATGTATGATCGCGAAACGAACTTCCGTCGGCTGCCGGCAGCCCGGAGCATCAACTACTATCTCGTCGACCTCGAGGGAGTGAGCCCCCCCGTCGCCACGGCCTCTTTCGCCACTCACGAAGAGGCGGAGGCCTGGCTGCGGGCACAACCCAACCCCGCCAGACGGGCGTGGGTGAAGATTGGCGCTGAGCTCTACCTGGCGGCGTACCACCCCAACGTCAACCACCGCGCCCTCTACCCGCTCTCCATGGCTGACGGGTATCGGGATGACACGTAGGCGCTCGAAGGCCAGCGTCCCGCTCAGCCCCTCGCCGCTCCCCGCCGGGCGCCGCGCAGCACCAGCGCGAGCACCGCGAGCCCGAGCCCCCACGCTCCGCTTCCCGAGGCCACGCCACACCCGAAGCCCACCCGCAGCACGAGGTCCCCGACAGTGAAGCCGAGGGGCGCCGACTGCGCGCTCCTGAAGCCAAACTGCTCGGCCCAGGCGGACGCCTCATGCGCCCCCTCCGCGAGATCCGTGGAAGGCACGAGGACGAAGACGCCAGCGTCGTCCGCCACCACGGGCTCACCGAGCGGCTCGCCATCGAGGAACACCTGCACCGTGGCACCGGGCGCCGTCTTCCCCTCGAGACGGGGCCTCGCGGCGACGCCCTCCCCGGCTCCGGGAGACACCCAGCGAGGCACCGCGGGCGCGGCGAAGGCCTGCGCGAGGACGTCCTGACGGCCCTCGTAGAGAGGATCTCCCGCCGCGACGGGCTCGGCGCCCCGGGTGCCCTCGGGCGTGTAACCCGAGAGTCCCGCGCTCGCCGTGGCGGTACAGTCCGCGGGCACGCCTCCCGCGGCCTGGATGAACAGCAGCCCGCCTCCGCCGCCTCCCCCCGGAGAGGCATCACTGTCCGCGCCCACCCCACCGTTGGCCGACAGCACCGTGCAGCCAAGCTGCTCCGCGACCCGCACGTGCACCGTGCCACCCGCGCCTCCTCCCCCACCCCCTCCGTGCATGCCACTGGCCGAGGGCGCGCCCAGGCCGTTGGCGGTGATGAATCCACGAGGCTTCGGGCCCTGGATCTCCCGGGCCCGCACGAAGACGATGCCGCCGCCCGCGCCTCCCGACGAGCCCTCGATGCCCGCACCACCGCCGCCGCCGAGCAGCAGCCGCTCCTCGGTCCGCGCATAGCGCAGCGCCGAGCCGCCACGGCCTCCCACGTCACGCTCCGACGCCTCCTGCGAGGAACGGCCGCCCTGCCCTCCCTGGCCGACATGGCCTCCGCCTCCACCACCCGCGTCGTGGCAGTTGCCGCCTCCGCCTCCATTGGCGAGCCGGCCATACCCGCTGCGCGGAGTGCCATCGCCCAGGCCGGCGAGCCCCTCGCCCTTGCGCGCGCCGCCTCCGCCCGCAGCCGTCCCATCCTGCGCCGCGCAGTCGTAGAGCGCCCCGGCCACGCCCGTCTCGGCCGAGCCGCCCCGGAAGCCCAGCCCGTCCACCTCCAGCGAGCCCTGGTTGAAGACGGTGCCCGTGTTCAGGAACGCCAGCACGCCGCCGCTGCGCCCATCCCAGGGCCGCGCCCGCAGCGAGCCCGAGTTCACGATGCGCACGTCCGAGTACTCGGGCACGCGCACCACCTGGGAGACAGCGGCGAAGCGCTTCACCAGCGGCGCGCTCAGACGCAGCACCCCGGCCGACACCTCCGCCAGGCGCGCCAGCTCCCACCGGCCCGCGCCCGAGCCCCGTGTGTCGAGCTCGTCCACCGCCGCGCGGAGCGCGTCGAACGGCAGCTCCTCCCCCATCTGCAGCACCAGCACCAGCTCGCCCGCCTTGAAGGCCGAGGCGTCCGCCACGCTCAGCACGGTGGCCCCCGCGGCGGCCTCGGCGGTGAGCGCCGTGGCGTCGTTGATGACGACGCCCGGGTTCCTCACCTGCAGGCTGCCATGCTGTCCATTGCCCAGGCCGAAGACGTCCGGCTCGGCGCGGACCGCCGCGGGCAGCAGCCCGAGCACCAGGGCCAACAGCCCGAGCGGGAACCCCGGTACGAGACCCGGGCTGAAACGACGCGAGACAGAGGGCGACACGGTCCACCTCCGGTGTCCACCTCTCGTCATATGAGAAAACAAGGGAGAACCGCAACTCCCGAAGGCCGTGTGCTCTCCAGACGAGCAGCCGGGGGACTCAGAAGCGGCCCTGCGCGAGCGAGAACATGGGCACGACGCGGCCGGGCCGAGACAGGTCCGGGGCGAGCACAGGGAGCGGCGCGCCCACCGAGACGCGCGCACCGTCGACATTGAGCAGCGCGCCGGTGGGAGCCCTGGCCGCGAAGGAGGAGGAGCGCTCCTTGGTGAGGTTGATGACGACGGTCTGCGCCAGGGCCACGAGGAACCAGCTGGCCACATGGGTGGGCCAGAGGACGAGCTCGAGGCCGCCGTGGCGCGAGGGCAGGCTGTACTGGACGGACCAGAAGACGGCGTAGGTGGCGACGCCGGAGAGCCACGTCCAGATGAAGCTGTGGGAGTAGCCGAGGTCCGTGCTGGCGATGAGCCAGATGGGGATGGTGCTGAGGAGCGGGAGGATGGCGCCGTTGAGGACGATCATCGCATGGGTGCCCGCGCCGAGGACGAAGTCGGCGCCGTCGCCACCGGTGAAGGCGGAGGAGAGGACGGTGGCGCCGAAGAGGGTGATGACCTCCACGGCCCACAAGCCGGAGCCCACGACGAGCTGGGAGCCGAAGCCGGTGAAGAGCTCCCCGAAGGCGCGCAGGAAGGAGAAGCGCGAGGAGCGCGCGGGCCTGCCGGGCTCGTGCTGGTGCGAGAGCAGGCCGTAGTCCGGGGGCGTGGCGACGGACGGCGCCAGCAGACTCAACCCACGAGGCGGCTCCACGTCGAGCCGGGGAGCATCCACCGGGGAGAACTGGAGAACGGAGAGGACGAGCAGGGTCGCGAGCATGGGCGGGAGTATGCCCGCTGGGAACGACGGCAGCTTCTGGTTAGGTTTTCCCGCCATGATGCTTCACATCCCCAACGTCCTCACCGCCGAGCAGGTGACCCGCTGCCGCGAGGTCTTCGAGCAGGCGGCCTGGGAGGATGGCCGCAGCACCGCCGGCCACCAGTCCGCCCAGGCGAAGAAGAACCTCCAGCTCCCGGAGAACAGCCCCGGGGCGCGCGAGCTCGGCGACCTCGTCCTGCGCGGCCTCGAGCGCAGCCCCCTGTTCGTCTCCGCCGTGCTGCCCCAGCGCGTCTTCCCGCCCCTCTTCAACCGCTACGAGGTGGGCATGACGTTCGGCTCGCACGTCGACAACGCCATCCGCCCCATCACCGGCACGCCGATGCGCCTGCGCACCGACGTCTCCGCCACCCTCTTCCTCTCCGACCCCGACTCCTATGACGGCGGCGAGCTCGTCGTCGAGGACACCTATGGCAGCCACTCGGTGAAGCTGCCCGCGGGGGATCTCATCATCTACCCCGCCTCCAGCCTGCACCACGTCACCCCGGTCACCCGCGGCGTCCGGCTCGCGTCCTTCTTCTGGGTGCAGAGCATGGTGCGCGACGTCTCGCAGCGCTCGCTGCTCTTCGACCTCGACATGGCCATCATGCAGCTCAACAAGGAGGTGCCCAAGAGCCCCTCGCTCGTCATGCTCACGGGCGTCTACCACAACCTCCTGAGGCAATGGGCCGAGCCCTGAGAGCGTCCGCCCCTGGCCACTTTCCCGGCCGCCTGCCCCCCTTTCGCACCCCGTCTCGTTGACGGCCCGCTTGACGTGGGATATTTCTGCCCCCGGGTGCAACTGAGAATGATTCTCAATTTCCATATCGGGATGCAGGACGTGGCCCCCACCGCCCAGCAGCAGCAGGGCGTCCGGCCCGCCGTGGGCCTCTTCCGCATGGGCGAGGCCGCCGCGGCTGGAGGGGAGTGGGGCTGGGCGATGCTGATCGCCGTGCTCGTCCACGCCGGGGTGGCGCTCGCGTGGCTGGCCATGCCCCCGAGTGCCCCGCCCGCCGCCGCGCTCCCCGAGGAGCCGGAGGTGGTGTTCTTCTCCTTCCCACCGCCGCCCGCCGCGGCCTCCCGTGCCTCGGCCTCCCACGCCGTGGTGCCCGAGCGGGTGCAGCGCCAGGCGAGGACGCGCGCCCCGCGCACCCTTCCGGCGCTCACGGTGAAGACGCCGGCGCCCGTGGAGCCGCCCATCGAGACGGCGAACCCCGAGACGCAGCAGGACCCCGCGCCGGCCCCCGAGGAGCCGGCCTCAAACGTGGCGACGGACAGCCCGGGAGTGGAGGGCGTGGTCGCGGGAATCGTCGGTGGCGTGCTCGATGGCCGCGAGGGCGGACTGGTGGGCGCCACGGGCGGCGCGGCGCTCGAGCTGAAGCAGGTGGCGCGCGCTCCGGAAGTGCTCCAGCAGGTGAAGCCGCGCTACCCCCGGCGGGCCAAGGCCGACGGTATCGAGGGGCTCGTGCTGGTGCGCATCATCATCGGGACGGATGGGCGGGTGGAGCCCGAGCACACGCGCGTCATCCGCTCGGTCCCCGAGCTCGACGCCGCGGCCATCTCCGCCGTCAGCCAGTGGCGCTTCTCGCCGGCACTGGGGCGCCAGGGGCGTCCAGTGCGCGTCATCGTCGAGATCCCCGTCCAGTTCTCCCTGAATTGAAGAAGTGACGCGCGGAGGGGGCTCCGCACTCCGAGGCACCTGATGAGCATCACCCTTCGCAAGATCATCTTCTGGCCCCACCTGGTCTCCGGCGTCATCGCCGGGCTCGTCATCGCGGTCATGTCGCTCACCGGGGCGGCGATCGCCTTCGAATCCGAGATTGTCGGCTGGGCCGACAGCGAGGCCCGGCGGGTGCAGGTGCCCGCCCCGGATGCGCCGCGCCTGTCCGTGGACGAGCTGCTGGCGCGCGTGAAGGCCGCCCGTCCGAAGGCGCAGCCCTCGGGCGTGACGGTGTACCCCGAGCCGGACTCGGCCGTGCTGGTGCTCACCGGCCGCGCCGAGGGCGTCTATGTGAATCCCTACACGGGCGAGGTGCGCGAGCAGGGCGCGAAGGGCTGGCGCTCGTTCTTCCATGTCATGGAGGAGTGGCACCGGTGGCTCGGCGCGCAGGGTGACAACCGCCCCGTGGGCAAGGCCATCACCGGCGTGGCCAACACCGCCTTCCTCTTCCTGGCCATCTCCGGCCTGTACCTGTGGTGGCCTCGCAAGTGGACGCTGCGGGCCATGCGCCCCACCCTCTGGTTCCGGCGCGGGCTCAAGGGCAAGGCGCGGGACTTCAACTGGCACAACACCATCGGCTTCTGGGCCCTGCCCGTGCTCATCGTCCTGACGACGACGGGCATGGTCATCTCCTACAAGTGGGCCTCGGACCTCGTCTTCAAGCTCACCGGCAGCGAGCCGCCCGCCGCCCAGGGTCCGGCCGCCGCGCCCGCGGTGAAGGTCCCCACCCCGCCGGAGGGTGCGAAGCCGATCGGCCTCGAGCCGCTCTTCGCCGAGGCCCGCAGGCAGGTGCCCGCCTGGGAGACCATCACGGTGCGCCTGGGCGGTGGACAGCGTCCGAACGCGCCCCAGGGTCCGCAGGGCCAGGCTCCCGCTCCTCAGGCGCAGGGCCCGCAGGCCCTCACCTTCGCCATCCGCGAGCAGGGCGCGTGGCCGCTCTTCGCCGCCGCCCAGGTCTCGATGGATCCCTTCACCGGCCAGGTGCTGCGCCGCGAGACGTTCGCGGACTACAACCTCGGCCGGAAGGCCCGCTCGTGGATGCGCTTCCTGCACACGGGCGAGGCCCTCGGGTGGTTCGGCCAGCTGCTCGCCGCCATCGCCTCGCTGGGCGGGGTCCTGCTCGTGTGGACGGGCTTCGCGCTGTCCTGGAGGCGCTTCTTCCCGCGCCGCCGCCCCAGCGCCACCGCCGTGGAGCCCGAGCCGGCTCCGGCCCAGTCCGAGACGGCGGCCTGAGGGGCCCTGTCAATTGCTTGCACCGCGCGGAGCCGCCCTCCGCGCGCGCGGTAAAGCCAGACGAAAAACATTGACCCCCGACCAAATCCTGAATATGAGAATGATTCTCAAATTCAGGCCGAGGCCGAGCTGAGCACCCGCTGGCCGGACCCGCACGAGACTCCAGAAGGATTGAGGAAACGCATGTCTTCCACGAAGAACAACAAGGCGGGCATCCGCTCGACGAAGGGCACTGCCGGAGGCGTGCGGGGTGCGCTGTGGCCGCTGGGACAAGCGGCGGTGGGCCTCGCGTCGGCGCTGGCGGCGGGTGGCGCACTGGCGCAGGAGACGACGCCTCCCGCGGACGCGCCGCGCACGGAGCAGCCGGCCCCGGCGCCGCAGCAGACGCAGGAGGGCGCCCAGGACACGTTCGTGCTGCCCACCGTGCAGGTGCAGGAGACGGCCGAGCCGGAGAGCTACCACGCCCCGGAGAGCAGCCTCGCGCGCCTGCCGGCGCCGCTGGTGAACACGCCCCAGAGCGTCACCGTGGTCTCCCGCGAGGTCCTCCAGGAGCAGCAGGCGACGTCGGTGCGGGATGCCCTGCGCAACGTGTCCGGCATCACCATCGCCGCGGGCGAGGGCGGCCGCCAGGGCGACTCCTTCAACCTGCGCGGCTTCTCGGCGCAGACGGACACCTTCCGCGACGGCGTGCGCGACCTGGGCTGGTTCACGCGCGACACCTTCAACCTGCAGGGCGTCGAGGTCTACTTCGGCCCGTCCGCCGTCCTCTTCGGCCGCGGCTCGACGGGCGGCGCGCTCAACCTCGTCACGAAGAAGCCGGGCCGGCGCTCCTTCCGCAGCGTGAGCCTGTCGGGCGGCAGCGCGCCCTCGGGCCGCGTCGAGGCCGACATCAACGAGGCCATCAACGACCACGTGCAGGTGCGCCTCAATGCGATGGGCCAGCTCTCCGGCGTGGCGGGCCGTGACAACGTCACGGAGAACCGCGCGGGCATCGCCCCCTCGGCGCGCATCGCCCTGGGCGAGAGCACCGCGCTCGAGCTCGACTACCTCTACCAGCGCGAGGACAGCACCCCGGACTACGGCCACCCCTACTTCAACGGGTACCCCGTCTCGACGAGTCTCGACGTCCCGCGCACGGCCTTCTACGGCGTGAAGGGCCTGGATACCGAGCGGGTGAATGCCCATATCGGCACCGCGCAGCTCCAGCACCGCTTCGGCGACAGCCTCCAGCTGACCAACTCGCTGCGCGTTGGCGGGGTGGACCGCTACGCCCTGCCCACCGCGCCCCGCGGGCTCACGCCCACCAGCGGCACCCCGACGACGATCGGCCGGCAGCGCTTCGAGACCAACACGGACAACACCTACCTCGCCAACCAGCTCAACCTGCGCGGCGAGCTGCAGACGGGCTTCCTCAAGCACACCGCGAACGCCGGGCTCGAGCTGTCCTTCGAGACGCGCGAGCAGAGCCGCAACAACCTCAACGCGGTGGGGCTGCCCACCGGGCCCAACATCACCGCCGACCTGTTCAACCCCAACCCCGAGCCCGACCTCTCGGCCGTCAGCCCCATCTTCGCCAGCGCCAACCAGAGCCGGCAGTGGACGGTGGGGGCCTACGCGGCGGATCAGATTCAGATCACCCGCTACCTCGAGGTGCTCGGCTCGGCCCGCTTCGACGTGTTCGACACGAAGTACGTGGCGGAGGACGCCGCGCGCACGCGCACCGAGCTGAGGCGCCAGGACAACCTCTTCAACTGGCGCGTGGGCCTGCTCGTGCACCCGCTGGAGAAGACGAGCATCTACGCGACGTACGGCACGTCCGCCAACCCGTCGGCCGAGGTCGGCGTGCTCACCACCGGCACGGTCAACCTGGAGCCGGAGCGCAACAGCACCATCGAGATCGGCGCCAAGACGGACCTGTTCGAGGACCGGCTGGGCCTGAACGCGGCGGTCTTTCGCGTGGACAAGACGAACGCACGCGTGCCGAACACCGACCCCTCGGGTCCCCCGACGATCCTCGAGGGCGCCCAGCGCGTGCAGGGCTTCAGCGTCGGCGTGACGGGCAGCCTCACGAGCACCTGGAGGGTGATCGCCAACTACACCCAGCTGGACTCGGAGATCCTCGAGCACACCAACGCGTTCATCGTGGGCCAGTCGCTGCCGAGCACCCCGCCGCGCAGCCTCTCGCTGTGGACGACCGTCACCCCGCTCGAGCACCTCACGATTGGTGCCGGCGCCGTGTACCAGGACGTGACGGTGGCCAACAACCCGACCGCGGAGAACGTGGCCTTCGTCAAGGTGCCCAACTTCTGGCGCTTCGATGCCTTCGCCAGCTACCAGCTGTTCAACCGGGTCGATCTCCAGCTCAACCTGAACAACATCAGCGACGCGCTCTACTACGAGCAGTACTACGCGGGGCAGGCGGTTCCCGCGGAGGGCCGCTCGGCCAATCTGACCGCCCGGGTGCGCTTCTAAGGCGCGGCGGGCGCCGGCCTCACCGCCTGCGCCCGCTCGCCGTGTCGAACCGGTGCAGCCGCTGCGCCTCGTAGCGCAGCCACACCGGCGCTCCCGTGGGGGCCGCGAAGTCCTCGGCGGCCCGCGCGATGAGACGCTCGCCACTCACGTCCACCGTCACCCAGCTCTCCGAGCCCATCGGCTCCACCAGGTACACCGTGCCGCTCAGCGCGCCCTGGGGCGCCGCGCCCAGGCCCACCTCGAGGTGCTCGGGCCGCAGCCCCAGCGTCACGCCGTCCTCGCGCAGCCCCAGCGTCTCCGGCTTCACCAGGTTGATGCGCGGCGAGCCGAAGAAGCCCGCCACGAACAGGTTCGCCGGAGCGTCGTAGAGCGCCCGCGGCGGTGCCACCTGCTGCACCTCGCCCTGGTTCATCACCACCACCCGGTCCGAGAGCGTCATCGCCTCGGCTTGGTCGTGCGTGACGTAGATGAACGTCGCCTTCAGCCGCTCGTGCAGCTTCTTGATCTCCCCGCGCATCTGCGTGCGCAGCGCGGCGTCCAGGTTGGACAGGGGCTCGTCGAACAGGAACACCTTGGGCCGCCTAACCAGCGCGCGCCCGAGCGCCACGCGCTGCCGCTGGCCGCCACTGAGTTCCTTGGGCCGCCGCGCCAGCAGCTTCTCCAGCCCGAGCAGCGCCGCGGTCTCGTTTACGCGCTGGTCGATGGTCGCCTTGTCCACCCCCGCCACCTTCAGCGGGAAGCCCAGGTTCCCCCGCACGTCCATGTGCGGGTAGAGCGCGTAGCTCTGGAACACCATGGCGATGTCCCGCTCGCGCGGAGACATGTCGTTGACGGCCACGCCGTCGATGCGCAGCACACCGCCGGAGATCTCCTCCAGCCCGGCGATGAGGTTGAGCGTCGTCGACTTGCCGCAGCCGGAC
This sequence comes from Archangium gephyra, assembly GCF_042230915.1. Lineage (GTDB taxonomy): Bacteria > Myxococcota > Myxococcia > Myxococcales > Myxococcaceae > Archangium > Archangium gephyra_B. The sequence continues at coordinate 11,442,307 of NZ_CP102578.1, forward strand.
GGGCCCACCAGCGAGACGAACTCGCCATCGCCAATCTCCAGCGTCACGTCCTTCGCCGCCACCACCCCGCCCCGGTACTCCTTGCGTACGCCTTCGAGTGAGACCGTTGCCACGCCGCGTGCCTCCTGACTGAGGTCCACCCGGCAGACTAGCGGCGCTGCGGTGGCTTGGGGGCTTCTATTCGCGCGCGGGTGTCCGGTACGCGACCGGCGGTTCCACGTCTCTGGTAGCTTGCCGGTACCGACCCTCGCCCATGCGCTGCCCGGTCCGACACCAACACCTCGTCCTCTCCGTCTGGGTGGCAGCCGTCCTCGGCAGCTCCGGCGCTACTGCCCAGCCCTACTCCTTTCCCGCGGCTCCTCGTCTCATGAGGAGCCCGGCCGGTCCCCCCGCCCAATTCCATCAATCCTGTGGACCTGCTTGTGCAGCCCCCGTTGCTCCCAGCACTGGCGAGATTCTCATGCCGGCGGCGACCCGGACCGGACAGGTGCTCGGGAAGGCCATCCAGGCCACCGAGGTCATCCAGGGCTTTCTCAACGTCTCCAAGTTCCTCGATGAGGCCCAGAAGAAGCGCGCGGAGGAGATCATCGTCGCGTGCGTCAAGGAGGCCCACTTCAAGGTCGAAGAGGAGCTCTTTGGCAAGGGGAAGACCCTCCCCGACTCCGATTGCGAAAAGCCCCCCACCGTCAAGAAGAAGCTCGCACCGACTTGGGCCCGGCACCTCGGCAAACTCAAGCACGCAGTGGCCTTTGAATGCATCCAGCAGGGGCTCGCCAAGGAGTTCCCCAACAACTTCGCCATCGAACCGCGTTACCGAAAGGAAGAGTTCACGAACGACCTCATGCTGACCGACAGGTGGCTGGGTTCGAAGCAGCCTGACATCGTTCTCCACTTCACCCGGAACGCCACTCGGATCCAGTGCATCTACGAACTCAAATTCCCCTGCGGCAATGAACAGGGCAATCCCTGGAGCGAGGAAGTGCAACAGCAGATGGCGCTCTACAGCGCCCTCGGTGGTGAATGCGATCCTGTCATCGTCACCCCTCAGCTCGAACTCAGCCGCCAGCCGTGAGACATGGCACCCAACTACCCACGCATCCGAATCCAAGGCACCCTTCGCAGTGAGTCGTACGGCTTCGAGCGGGTCGGAGGGGAGCTCGTCAAGAAGGTACGAGAGCACGTGGACGAGCGAGTCCTCGCGAGGGACGTGGTCCGCATCATCTTCTTCCTTCCACACGACCACCACCACCTCACCGCTGGGGTGACTCACGCTCTCGACACCTACCTTCGAGCCATCGATGGCCGCCCCGGCGCTCTCTCCAAATACACCCATTGCTGGTGGGAGCCCTTCGCTCTGACGGAGACGGGGTGGGCTCACATCCGGGAAACCCTGGAGCCGAAAGAGCCTAGATTCTTCGAGGACTATGAGCCCGACGATGCTCGCTTCGCCCACAAGGACGGTGCTGATCCGTACTTCACCCTCTTCGGCGAACAGGGGAATGGCTACTCCTTCAGCTACCACGCCCGGCTTCCCTGGAGAGAGCCGCCTCCCAGCAGCGTAAGCGTTCTCTCCGCCACCCTGCCGACCGAATACCTCGAGGAGCACGGCGCCCACCACGTGCGGGAGTTGGCGATGGCCATGGCCTCCCGCCTGCCCTTCGCCACCGGTCACGCCGGACTTGCCCTCTACCTCTGGCATCCCATCTACGAGCAGCTTGACCGCCTGCGCACCGAGATATTCCGCCACCCGGGCTTCGATGTCCGCAGGGCCACCCACTTCGACGGCATGGGCACACGGGTGGATGGCATCCACTGGCTGAACTTCCTCGGGCCACCCGTCCTTTCCCAGCTCGGAGGCGCCGCGGGCCTGCGTGCCCATCTCCACTCGCCCATCACCACCGTGCAGGAGTTGGAAGGCGAGCGCGCCGTCGTGACGCTGGGCGAGGCACCCGAGGCCGGAGACCTGGAGCAGGGCCAGACGCTTCCCGCCTACCACGAGCTTGCTCGCGTGCTGGAGCCCGACATGGAGCCCTTCCCCTGGGGATTCCTCGCTCGCAAGAGTCCCTCCGTGGAGGAGGAGCTCCGCCGCTGGTGGCGCCGCTTCCTCGATTGACGCGGCGCCAGCGGTGAGGCTCCGCCTCTGATAACCTCCCGGCACGGCGTCCCCCCCCGCCGCCCGCCCATGCGCTGCCCGGTCTGCTACCGCCGCCTCGTTCCCGGCGCCGCCTGTCCCCAACACGCGGAGCAGTCCCGGACCTCGCCCGAAGCCGAGCCCCTGCCGCTCCCCCAGCTCCCCGGCTTCCAGCTCCAGGCCCTCATCGGCTCCGGCGGCTTCTCCCGCGTCTTCTCCGCCCGGCGCGAGGAGGATGGGCGCGAGGTGGCCCTGAAGGTGTCGCTCGGCCCCTTCTCCGCCCGCTTCGCCCGCGAGGCCGCCGCCCTGCGCCGCATCGGCCCTCCCACCGTCCCCGAGCTCCTCCTCGCCGGCTCCTCCGAGGGCCGCTCCTTCCTCGTCCTCGAGCGGTTGCGCGGCCAGTCGCTCGCCGCCTGGATGGCCGCCCTCCCCGGCTCCGGCGCCGCGCCCCTGTCACACGTTCGTGACGTGCTCGCCGGCCTCTGCGGGGCCCTGGAGCGCGTCCACGGCGCGGGGCTCGTCCACCGCGACCTCAAGCCGGAGAACGTCTTCCTGCGCGAGGGCGGCACCCTCAGCCTCCTGGACTTCGGCCTCGCGCGCTTCCTCGACGCCTCGGACCCGGACGAGCCCGAGGAGTCCGTCAGCCTCACCCGCACCGGCCAGCGGCTCGGCACCGCCGTCTACATGGCCCCCGAGCAGTGCCTCGAGTCCCGCGACGTCGACGCGCGCACCGACCTCTACGCGCTCGGCGTCCTCCTCTTCGAGCTGCTCACCGGGGCCCCTCCCTTCACCGGCGGGCCCGACGAGGTGCTGCACGGCCACGTCACCCTCCGGCCCCCTCGCGCCTCCGAGCGCGCCCCCGTGCCGCCGGCCCTCGACGACGTCCTGCTGCGCTGCCTCGCCAAGGATCGGGCCGCGCGCTTCGACTCCGCCGCCGCGCTCCTCGCCGCCTTCGACGCCGCCTGCCGCACCAGCCCCTCCGCGCCCGCCGCCGCCGAGGAGGCCCTCGCCCCCGCCCGTCCCCAAGGCGTGCGCCAGGTGGCCCTCCTCGGGGTGCGCGGTGAGCTGGACGTGGAGCAGCTCGCCACCGCCGTGGCGCCCGAGGGTGGCCTGCTCGCGCGCATCCACCCGGGCCTCTGCCTCATCGCCTTTCCCGAGCACCCCTCGGCCGAGGCGGGGCTGCGCGCCGCCGCCCGCGCCGCCCGGCAACTGCCCGCCGGGCCCGGCACCACCGCCGTCCTCCACCTCGCGGAGCTGCGCGTGCGCCCCGGGGCCACCCTCACGCGCATGGCGGGCCCGGCCCTCGAGCAGCCCGAGTCCTGGTGGCCCGGCGGCGCTCCCGGTGCGGACACCTCCCTGCTGGCCACGCCCGAGGCCGCGGCCCGTCTCGGGGAAGGCGCGACGTCGCCCGGGCCGTCCGGCGCGCTGCTGCTCACCGGCGACTCCTCCATCACCCGCGCCCCCTCCTCCGCCGAGCCTCCGCCCCTGCTGGGCCGCGACGCCCTGCTCGACACCCTCCTGGCCAGCGCCTCCCGCTCCTTCTCGGGCCACGGCCCCGGCCTCTCCGTCCTCACCGGCGAGCCCGGCCACGGCAAGACGCGCCTGCTCGACGCGCTCGCCACCCGGCTGGAAGCGGAGGGCCGGGCCCGGGTGCTCCGCCTCACCGCGCCCCACCCGGACGCCGCGGGGGCCGATGCCCTCCTCCACGCGCTCTGGGCCGCGTGCGTCCCGGGCACGCCCCTCCCCTCCGCAACCTCCGGGAACCGGCGTCACGCGCTCGCCCGCACCGTGGCCGAGGCCCTGCGCCGCCTCGCCGCCCGCCAACCCCTGGCGCTCCTCCTGGACGACGCGCACCAGGCGGACCCCACCACCCTCGACGCCCTCGAGGTGGCCACGCTCGCCGCGCCCGAGGTGCCCCTCTGGGTGTGCGCCGCCGGACGGCCCGAGCTGCTCGGCCTGCGTCCCCTCCTCGGCGAGCGCGCCGGCCTGCCCGCCCAGCACGTGCTGCCGCCGCTCGCCCCCGAGGCCAGCCGCACCCTGCTGCTGCACCTGCTGCGCCCCGCCGAGTTCATCCCCGAGCCGGTGCTCGCCCGCCTGGAGCAGCTGACGCAGGGCGTGCCCCTCTCCCTGGTGGAAGTCGCCGGGGCGCTGCGCACCTCGGGGGCCCTGCGCGCCACGCCCGGCGGTGAGTGGTACGTGGCCGCGGACGAGCTGCTGCACGTCTCGGTGACGCCCCTCTTCGAGCGGCTCGCCACCCGCGCCCTCTCCGTGCTGCCCGCGGCGCACCAGGGCCTCGCGCAGCTGTGCGCGGTGCTCGGCCAGGAGCTGACGGTGGCCCAGGTGGACGCGGCCCAGCGGCACCTCGACAGCAAGGAGGACACGGCGCGCGTGGCCGGCCTGGACGCGGGCGCGGGGCTCGCCCGGCTGGAGCGCGCGGGGCTGCTGCGGCCCCTGGGCCCCGAGCGCTACGCCTTCCGCCAGCCCCAGCTGCGCGAGGCCCTCGAGCGCGCCCTGCCCGCTCCGTGGCGCCGGGCGCTGCACGCGGCGGCCCTCCGGGGACTCTCGGGACAGGGAGACGCGGAGCAGCGCCGGCGCGCCCGCCATGCCGCGGCCTGCGGCGCGCACGAGGAGTCCTTCACCGCGTGGTTCTCCCTGGGCGAGGCCGCGCGGCAGACCCACCGCCACGTGGAGGCCGAGCAGGACTACACCCACGCGCTGGCGCAGCTGCCCGAGGGAGACACGGCCCGGCGCGCGCGGGTGCTGGCGGGACGGGGCCGGGTGCGCTACCGCACGCACCGCTTCCGCGAGGCGCTGGGAGACTTGAGCGCGGCGCGGGCGCTGGCCGGCGCCCTGAAGAACACCGCGCTGGAGGTGGACCTGCTGCTGGAGGAGGCCACCGTGCTGGACTGGCTGGAGGACGCGGAGGGCACGGCGGCGCGCACCGCGGAGGCGCTGGACAAGGCCGAGTCCCTCGATGATCCGCGCCTGTCCGTGCGCTGCTCGCTGGCCCGGGCGCGGCAGGCGTGGCGCCAGGGGGACTGGGCGCGCGCGACGCGGCTGCTCACCGCGACGGTGGAGGCGGCCATGCTCGCGCGGGACACGGAGACGCGCGTCATCGCCCTGATGATGCAGGGCACGGGGCTGGCGCTGGCCGGGGAGGTGGACGCCTCGGCGCGGGCCTTCGACGAGGGGCTGGCGCTGTGCCGCAAGGAGGGCGACGCGCTGCACGAGGCCGCCACCCTCATCAACCGTCCCTTCCTCTGGCGCGCGAAGGGCGACGTGGAGGCGGCCCTGGAGGACCTGCGGCGCTCCACGGCGCTGGCGCGCGAGCTCGGCCACCCGCAGGTGGAGCGCTGGGCCTCGGGCAACCTCGCCGAGTTCCTCCACTGGATGGGGCACACCGGCGAGGCCTCGCGGCTGGCCCGGCGCGCGCATGAGCTGGGCGTCCGCTTCTTCGACGAGCACCCGGTGGCGGTGGACGCGGTGCTGCTGGCACGCGTGTGCGCGGCGCGCGGGGAGCTGGCCGAGGCCCGGAAGCTGCTGGCCTGGCTCTCCGCCCGCTGCCGGCCCGAGCAGACTCCGCCCAACACCCTGGCGCTGTGGCACCTGGTGGAGCTGCAGGCGCGCGAAGCGGAGGCCGGCACCCGGGACGCCGCGGCCTGGAAGGCGCTCGCCGAGGAGTCCCAGCCGAACACCTCGGGCGACGAGCTGACGGAGGTGCTCTACCAGGCCACCCTCTCCGCGCTCCGGGCCGGGTGCCGCGACGAGGCCCACGCGTGGCTCGCCCAGGCCGAGAGCACCGCGGCGGCCTCCCCCCTGTGGCGCTCGCGCCTGGACGCGCTGCGCGTTGCCTGGGCGTCCACACCCCAGGCCCGCCCCCTGTAGCCCCGGCAGCAACAGGGCCGCCCTCCCCCTTCCGGCCGCCGATGGGGGATGATCCACCCCCCAGATGGCCCGCACCATGCACCGGAGGCTGAGCATGAATTTCCAGCGACTCGCGAACACCCGTGGTCTCCTGCACTTCCGGTTCCAAGCTCTTGCACTGGGCGTGATGCTGCTCGGAGTCCCGGGTTGCCAGCCGGAGCTGCCGGGCGAGGAGTGGGAGCCGGAGCCCGCCACGGTGGCGCGGGAGATGCGGGTGGCCAACTCGCTCACCACGCAGGCCCTGGTGCTCAACGCCATCTCCACCAACCCCACGGCCAACACCCTGGTGGCCACCGGCGGGCTGGCGCCGCTGTTCGATCCGGTGACGGGCAACAGCTACCTGCGGCTGCAGCTGCGGGACCCGGACGCGCAGAGCTTCATGTCCTACCTGGTGGGCTGCGCGCTGCCCGCGGGCCACAACGTGCTCTGGAAGGATCCGCTCACGCTCGCGGTGCGCAGCTGGGAGGGCAAGGCGGGCCTGTGCCCCCAGTGGGAGACCGGCGCGCCCTCGCAGGTGTGCAAGAACCGGGTGTCGTCGTGTCTGCTGGCGCGCAACAACGCCCTGGGCCGCCGGGTGGAGCTGTCCATACGCGGGGAGGACGCGCTGCAGCCCACGCTCTTCTCGCTGGAGAACGAGACGCGGCCGGTGGAGCACGACCCGGACCTCGGCAACAACCGGGTGCCGAGCTACGTGGCCTGCACCACCGCGCAGAGCGGGATGAACCGCGACTGCGGCTGGAAGGCGGACTTCATCGGCCGGTGCAATGCGGGACAGGAGGTGCGGCTGGGCGCGGGGGGCAAGGCGCCGGACCAGTGCGCCACGGGCTCGGCGCTGGGCGCCTCGAGCGGCGCGAGCATGATGCTGCGCGTGTGTGAAGGCATCATCGGCTGCGACCAGGGCAACACGCGCCAGCTCGGCCAGAGCGAGGGGACGTGCGCCACCACGGACGCCGCGGTGACGTTCACCTGCCCGGCCTCGGGCTTCTTCAACGTGATGAGCGCGCCCTACGACAGCACGCTGACGGGGAGCGTCACCGTGGCGGTGGAGACGGGCACGCCCGCGGCCACCACCTACCGGCTCTCGGAGAAGGCGGTGTTCCGGGTCCGCGAGGGCGCCTACTACGGCAACATCTTCGACTCCGGCGCGCTGGCGACGAAGGTGTTCGTCGAGGAGAGCGGCCGCATCGTGGGCAAGGAGCAGATCATCCAGGGCTCGGTGTACCGGAAGATGTTCTCCTGCCAGGCGCCGGAGTGGACGGACGCGGCGGCCTATGCCACGCACCGCGTCTGCGCGCTGCCGGGCTCCGGGTCCAACTGCGCGGCCCAGCCGGTGGGAGACTGCATCGACTACACGAACCGCAGCTACCCGGCCTCCAAGTGCAGGAAGGAGGATGGCTCGGTGGTGGCGGGCGATTGGGACTTCGAGGAGTGCTACGATTCGACGGGAACGCTGTGGAGTGAGCCCATCACCGTCTTCCTGTACGAGCCGTGTGGGCTGACGTCGAGCGCCTCGTCCAAGACCTGCACCTGGCGCAGCGCGAAGTAGCGAGGAGCACCGCGGCATGACGGACGGCCAGGACGACTCCCCGGGCACGCCCCGCGCTTCCGAGGCACGGACTTGGTCGCTGTATGGCGAGGAGCTGTCGCCGGGGGCGCAGGTGGGCGGCTACGTCGTCGAGGGCACCCGGTACCGGGGCAGCGTCTCGACGCTCTACCGGGCGAGGGAGGCCCGGAGTGGAACGCCCGCGGCGCTCAAGGTGATGCACCCGCAGTTCACCGCCGCGCGCAATGCGCTGCGCCGCTTCCAGCAGGAGGCCGAGACCCTGCGGAAGCTGCGGCACCGGCACATCGTCGACGTGCTGGAGCACGGGACGCTGGCGGATGGCCGGCCCTTCATCGCCATGGAGTGGCTGGAGGGGAGGGACCTGGCGGCGGAGCTGGCGGCGCGAGGGCCCTTCTCGGCGCGCGAGGCGCTGGAGTTGCTGGAGCAGGTGGGCTCGGCGCTGAAGGCGGCGCACGGTGCGGGGGTGGTGCACCGGGACTTGAAGGCGCAGAACGTGGTGGTGCTGGCCGGGGAGACGGGGCCGAGGGTGAAGCTGGTGGACTTCGGGGTGGCGAAGCTGCTGGCGCCGGAGGAGCCGGGCTCGGCGATGACGAGCACGGGGCTGGTGCTGGGCACGCCGCTGTCCATGGCGCCGGAGCAGATTCGCGGGGAGACGCCGGACGCGCGCACGGACCTCTACGGGCTGGGGGTGCTGCTGTACCAGCTCGTCACGGGCCAGCCGCCCTACCAGGGGACGACGCAGGTGGAGCTGGAGGAGCAGCACCTGCACGCGCCGGTGCCGAGGGTGAGCGAGCGGGCGCCGGTGCCGGCGGCGCTGGACGCGGTGGTGGGGCGCTGCCTGGAGAAGCGGCGGGAGGACCGCTACCCGGACGTGGACGCGGTGCTGGAGGACCTGCGGCGCGCGGTGCAGGGGGAGCGGCAGGGCGGGGCAACACAGGTGCGGGCGTTGGGGCTGTACGTGGAGGCGAGGATGGGGCGGCTGGTGGACGACGCCACGCTGGACGCGGTGGACGTGCTGATGGAGTACGCGCGCACGCGGGCGGACGCGGCGGGGCTGAAGGTGATGGTGGAGGGGAGCAGCTTCCTGCTGGGGGTGACGGCGCTGCCGGACGGGGCGGACGCCGAGCGGGAGGCGCGGCGGCGGGTGCTGGAGCTGGCGCTCGCGCTGGCGGAGGAGCCCGCCCTGGGAGAGGGGACGTCTCGGGTGCGGCTGACGCCCACGCTGCACCTGGACACGGCGACGCTGCGCCCGGACGCGAGCGGGAGACCAGCGCTGGGGGGAGGCCGGTTGCTGCGGCTATCGGCCTGGACGGGGGGGCACCCGGGCCGGGGAGTGCTGGTGACGGAGACAGCGCTCGAGGGGCTGGAGGACTCCTTCCAGGTGAAGGCGCTCCCGGGCCGCGAGGGCCTGTGCCACGTCACCCGGCCCGTGGCCTGAAGCATCGGCCGCCCGGAAGGACGCTCCTCATTCGTCTTCGTCTTCTTCCTGCTGCTGCTTCTTCTTGCGCCTCTGCTTCTCCAACTCCAGAAGCTGCTTCTGATGCTCGAGGTGAGTCTCGAGCGCTTTGTATGCGGGAGCCAGCGCTCGCCTCCGGGTTTTCCAATCGTAGGGAACCAGTGACTGGCCGAACACCTCGAGCCAGGCCTTGGAGATAGGGGACTCGAGTTGCCCCGGCCAGAAGTTCTGGAAGAGCGTCCACTCGGCCATATACGGCATGGCAGATGTGCTTTGGATGCGAGCCACCTCCAAGAACGCATCCAAATCGGGAACAGGGCGGTTCTTCGCTGTCTCCGCGGTCAAGACAACGAATTCACCGAACGAAGCCTCCACCTTTGTTTTCTCGATGAGGGACTTACGCACCACACCTGGTTTCTTGATGCTCCGGAACGCCTTCTTGTCCAAGACGGTGCGGTGATACGCCATCCACAGGTAGGCCAGCGCCGAACAGGTCGAGCTTCTGCCGCCTCGCTCCCATCTCGAGAGCGACTGCCGGAACCAATTGGAATCGGAAAAAGAAAAGGTTCTCTGATCCAGGAAGAAGATGGCGGTATCGTCTGGCAGCAGCGAGAAAACCTCCGGGCTGCAGTCGCTCGGAGAAGGAAAGCACCACAGGCGCTTCACACCGAGCCCCAGAAGGGGTCCCCTGTCGAGAAAAGTGAATCCAGACTTCTTGAAAACAAACGGGGTGCGCGTCCCGTTGAAGTAGAGGCCCGGGTACGAACCGATTGAGGCCAGGTCGCCAGCGAAACCTTCATCCCCAGGACGCTTGTCGCCCAAACGCACCAGAACAAAGGCCAGGAAGTCCCTGGAAATGGACTCGATCAACTGCTCATCGAACGAGAGAGACGTCCCCGTAATCGATGTCCTCTGGAGATCGAGCGGAAGGACCCCCTGCGCATCGAAGACCGACAACCTGGGCCTATCGAAACGAATATACGAAGTCTTTACGGTTTCAGTGCTGGTGAAGCCAGGAAAGAACCAGAGACTGTCCAGCTCTGAGTGACCCGTATATTCACGCTGAACCACGATTCCATTACACACCACGGCTGGAGCATCCTGATACGTCCACTGGATATCCGCGTAGTCGGGATGCGCGATGCGATACCAACCGGTTGGCAGTTCCGCACCAGCCCCCGGAAGGACATGCTCGGGCTCGAAAACCCCGACCCGCCCTTCCTTCTTGTATCGAATCGATACGGAAGGACTGGCGATGAAGTACCAATCGACGCCAGACCAGTTCGAGATCTTCGAGGGCCGCCCATCCGGCTCCTCCTCCAGATAGCCGGGCACACCGAGCTCACTCCAGACGGCCGGATCGGTGACCGGAATCCGGATGGTCGTCCCCACAGGAGCCGTCGTGTACCGGAGCTCCAAGGTCTCCGAATCCAGGGCCGCCTTGAACGTGATGGCGCGCTCGGGCGGCTCCGAGACATGACGCGTCGTCACCTCGAGACGGTCACAGAGGAGAAACGCCGCCAATGCGCCCACCCCGAAGCGTCCCCCTCGGAGCACCCGGGAGCGGCCCTGCTCGTCTTCGTGTTCACGCCGCCAGGCATCACTGCTGCGGAAGGAAGCGCCGGCACGCAGGAAGTAGTTCTGGATGACCTCCCGGGTCATTCCGATGCCGGAATCCCGGATGGTGATCCAGCGCTCCTTCTCATCAGGTGACTCCTCGAAGTCAATGACGACATCGGCCTCGGAGTCCTTGCTCGTGGGCCGTTGGATGCGGTGATGCCGCTCCCAGTCCACCCGCTCCCGGCAAGCATCGGTGCTGTTCTGGATCAGCTCTCGAATCCCGACGGATCGCCGATTGCCGTACAAGGGCCCCACCAGCAATCTCAGCAGATCCATTCCCGCGACATCGAAACGGACCGGGGCGGGGATGTAATTGACCTTCTTCGAGAACTCGGCCGTGTCATCCAGGGTCGAGTGGAGACGCCGGATGGTGAGCCCCAGGCGATTCAACGGTGGGTACCGGCCATAGACCTCACCAATCGAGGCCCAGCTCTTGTCGAGCTCCGACTGGATGTCCTTCAACAGCCACGACAGCTTGGCATAGGTGCCGATATCGGCCGGAAGCGCATCCACATAGAGGGCTTCTGGGTCCTCGTGACTGGTCTGGACATCCCGAATGGCCTCATGCGCGCGCCATTCGCGCTGTGAGACAGGGCTTCGCAGCTGCTTGACCCGAAGGAGTGCCTTGTCAGCGCGTTCACTCTGGACCTGCAGGTAATCCGAGATCCGGAGGACCGCCATGAGGAACACGGCGTGCACACCCTGGAAGTCCCTCGGATGATAGTTCGACTTCAGGTAGTCGTACGTCGCGCGCAGGGGAAGCCCATGGCTCCTGGCGACGAGTCCCGCGAGATCCGCCAGCTCTGGAGAGATTCCCTCCAGCCGGAGCCGCTCCTTCCCCGGGCCAGGAACTCCCCAGCGCGCCATCTCATGCGCGAGGCGGGCATGGTGCCTGCGGATGAACTCGCCCACCAGGAGATGCTCTCGCTCGCCCAGGTTGTGGATGTCCACCTTGCGCGGCTCGACAGGCCGGGTGTCACCAAAGATGGACACCAGCTTCCGGCTGTCGAACCGGGACGCCTCGCTCAGGAAGTCCGTCCAGAGCCGCTGCCAGGGGAGGTCGCCGAACCCCTCGATGCGCGGGTGTTTCGCGGCCGGCTCCACCAGGTTCCTGAACCCATCCGGGGTCAGGTGCATGCCCGCGTCATGCAGGATGGCCGAGAGGATCAGGATGGCCACATCCGCTGGACTGATGATGCCGCGAGCGTCGTCGGCGATCAGCGAGCTCGCGGTCGCGAGCACCTCGGAGATGTGCTTGTCGCTGTGGTCGGTGAACCCTGGGAAGAAGGGCATCCCGCTCGTGCGCAGCCACGGGTGGAAGTTCCTCAGGGTGATGAGGATCGCACCATGAAGGCCAGGATCTCTCGCCAGAATCTGCGCGAGGGCCGGGGGAATCTCGATGATGTCTGGCATGGGTCTGGGAGAGCGCGGGAAGCGCGCGAAGCTACCATCCCCACCTGCGGACTCTAGCGGTTTGAGCCGCGCATCCCCACGTCTCATCACCCCTCTCCTGCCCACGCATCGGACCCAACCCGTGAGCAAGGGAGCGGGCAAGCGCTGCCCCTCCCTCCACGGCGGTGACCAGCCACCACCAGCGGCCTGTGGGCCTTCCCGGACATGCGCAGCCTACAAGGGTTGAGCAGGCGGGAGAGGAGTGCGGCCATGACGGACCCGGACAACGAGTGGGACGACCTGGAGGCAGGGTGGGACGCCACGGGAGCGCTGGTGGGACCGTCCCCGGACGAGGTGAACGCTCGCAAGGCCCTGAGGGGACCGAAACCCGATGAGGCCAGCTCGCTCGCGGTCCTGCGGGCCCAGCAACAGGCCGGCGGCGAGGCGCGAGGAACCGAGGACGCCCCCACCGCGGGAGGCAAGGCCAGCGCGCGCCCGGAGGAATGTGAGGGACGCGCGCTGGACGCCATCACCGACGGCGACGGCCACTACCTGGAGCCGCCAGACTGAGCAGAGAGGCTCGAGTAGGGCTCACTTGATGCCGTGCCGCCGCAGCAAGCGGTAGAGGTACACGCGGTCCATGTCCGCGCCGCTGGCCGCCTGGGAGACCTTGCCCTGGTGCAGCTCCAGCAGCGCGCGCAGGTAGCGCCGCTCGAAGTCGTCCAGGGCGAGCCGCCTCGCCTCGGCGTAGGGCACCTTGGGGTCCACCTCGAAGCGGCTGCCCGGCGGCACCATGTCCGACAGCGCCAGGGTGTCCTCGAAGACGAGGCACCGCTCCAGGTAGTTGCGCAGCTCGCGCACGTTGCCCGGCCACGCGGCCTGCTCCAGCCGCGAGATGAAACCCGGCTCGCGCAGCGCCTTCGTGCGCTCCGGGTCCGCCCCCAGCGAGTCCAGAATCTGCTCCACGAGGAAGCGCAGGTCCTCGGGCCGCTGGCGCACCGGCGGCAGGGGAATGCGCAGCACGGCGAGCCGGAAGAAGAGGTCCGAGCGGAAGCGGCCCGCGTTCACCTCGGCGCGCAGGTCGCGGTTGGTGGCGGCGATGATGCGCACGTCCACCGGCACGTAGGCGTTGGTGCCCACGCGGCGGAACTCGCGGGCCTCCAGCACGCGCAGCAGCTTGGGCTGGAGCTCGGCGGGCAGCTCGCCAATCTCGTCGAGGAAGACGGTGCCGCCGTGGGCCTCCTCGAAGGCGCCGATGCGCCGGGCGGCCGCGCCGGTGAAGGCGCCCTTCTCGTGGCCGAACAGCTCGCTCTCCAGGAGGTCCGCGGGGATGGCGCCGCAGTCCACGGTGAGGAAGGGTTTGTCGCGGCGCGCGCTCTCCTGGTGGATGGCCTGGGCCGCCTGGCTCTTGCCGGTGCCCGTCTCGCCCTCCAGCAGCACCGTCACGTCCCGGGCGGCCGCGCGCTCCAGCAGGGCGAAGCACATGCGCATCGGCACCGAGGCGCCCACCAGCGAGCCGAAGCGCGTGCGCTCGGACACCGGCAGCCGGTTGCTGTCGGAGCTGTAGTCGAAGCGCAGCACCGCGCGGCCCAGGCGCAAGAGGCTGCCGCCGCGCAGGTACCCCTCGGCCACCTGCACCCCGTCGAGGATGACGCCGTTGGTGCTGTCGAGGTCCTTCACCCGCGCGCCCTTGGGGCCCACGCGGATTTCACAGTGGAAGCGCGACACCGTGGGATCATCGAGGTTGAAGTCGTTGCTGGGGTGCGAGCCGATGGAGCACGCATCGGACACCGAGTCCCAGACGGTCCCCATTCCGGGTCCCTCCACCACGGTGAGCAGGAAGCGCCGGACGGCCGTCACTTCGGCGGCCCCAGGCGCATGCGCGTACGGCCGCGTCACGCTCACATCCTCGGCTCCGGGGTTCTCTGGGCGATCAATGGGAGGCATACGACTGGACGTTAGCAGCCCCTCACATCCCCGCACGCAACTCCTGGCGTACATCGACGACAATATGGGCGTACCTGGGCCGATGTAGGCCTTTTTCCAGGGAACGACCTCCATGCTCGTCCGTTCGACCGCCGCCACCGTCCGCCCGCCGCCCTTCGTCCCGGCCGCCTCCGCCGAGGCCCGCCGTCCCGCGAGCCCGGCGCCGCGCCCGCAGGGTGGAGGCGACGTGTTCGAGGCCCCGGGGACGGGCAAGCCGCCGCGCTTCGAGGGGCTGAAGGACAAGGCGCTCATCCAGGCGCTGCACGACGCGGTCGCGAAGCACAAGGACATCGGCTACAGCCAGGCCCGCAAGGTCATCTTCACCGCGCTGGACAACCACGAGGGCAAGGTGAAGTGCGTGTACACGGGCCGCGAGCTGAGCACGAACAAGATTCCCAACAGCTCGGACATGAACGTGGAGCACACCTGGCCGCAGTCGAAGGGCGCGACGGGGGCGGCGAAGAGTGATTTGCACCACCTCTTCCCCACGGACAGCAAGGCGAACAGCCAGCGCAGCAGCTACCCGTTCGGCGAGGTGCAGAAGGTGAAGTGGAGCAGCCCGAGCGGGGCGAAGCTGGGCACGGACGCCGAGGGGCGCACGGTGTTCGAGCCCCCCGCGGAGCACAAGGGCAACGTGGCGCGGGCGCTCTTCTACTTCTCCACGGTGTACGGCAAGGCGATTCCGGCGGCGGAGGAGGCGGTGCTGAAGAAGTGGAACGTGGCGGACAAGGTGGACGCCGCGGAGCTGACGCGCAACGGGGCCATCGAGAAGTACCAGGGCAACCGCAACCCCTTCGTGGACGACGCCTCGCTGGCGCAGCGCATCGCGGACTTCTAGGGAACAGGCGCTCGAGGAACAGCCGCTCGAGGAACAGCCGCTCAAGGAATAGCCGCTCGAGGAACAGGTGCTGACCACTCGCGGCCATATCCCCTCGCCCTCCGGGAGAGGGACGGGGTGAGGGTGCCACGGGCCCCGGGTTGAACCCCCTGCCCCCACTGGGTGCCACGGGTTGAAGAACAGGCGCGGGAACCCTCACCCTGACCCTCTCCCGAGGGGAGAGGGAAGATGGGTCATTTCCCTGAAGGGGCATAGGCTGCGCGCGTGATGACCGGACTCTCCCCAATGTGGGCACTGGTACCCGGGGGCTCGGCGGTACCGCTCGCGAAGGTGGGCGGCGCGCCAGAGCCCGTGGGAGCTCTGCGCTGGCCGGCGTGTGCCGCGTGCGGCGCGCCGATGCGCTTCCTCTTCCAGTTGCCGCACGTGTCCGGGAGGTTGGACCTGGCGCCGTACGCCGCGCTGTACGTCTTCCAGTGCGAGAACCCCGACACCGCCTGTGAGCGGTGGGACCCGCACGCGGGAACCAACGCGGTGGTGGCGGTGCAGCCGGGCATGGCCTCGCTGGAAGGAACGCGGCCCACGAGCGTGCCCTACGCGGAGTGGACCCTGGGCCTCGCCCCGGCCGAGGAGGACACGGAGGCGCTCTCGGTGGACGTCAACGAGGCCACGGACGAGCAGCTCGCCGCGCTGGACCGGGCGCTGGAGGAGGCCCCCGAGAGCAAGGTGGGCGGAGTGGCCGGCTGGGTGAATGGGGAGGCGACGCCGGAGTGCTGCGACGAGCCCATGCGCTTCGTGGCCCAGCTCGCGGCGATGCCCTTCGGGTTGGCCTTCGGGGACAACGGCCGGGGCTACGTCTTCCGGTGCCGGCGGGGCGGGTGCGGCACGCCGTTCCGCTTCACCTGGCAGGGCGCGTAGAAGGGTGCCGCTCCCCTGCCCGCCCTGCCTCGGACCGAGCGTCTAGTTCGTGGACGAGGACGCGGGAACGGGCGACGCTCGGGGGCGGAGACGACACCGGGATGACGACACCGACCGACGACCGCTTCTACATCGAGCTGCTCAAGCTGTTGCTGCACGTGGCCTGGAGTGACGACGAGCTCAAGCCGAGCGAGGCGCGGGCGCTCATTGGCGCGGCGCAGCGGTGGAAGGTGCCGCTGGCGGAGCTGCAGCGGCTGGAGCGGTGCCTGGAGCTGGGCGAGCCCCTGCCGGCGCCGAACCTGGGCCTGTTGCGCCCGCGTGCGGACGAGGTGCTCGCGACGGCGCGCACGCTCATCGCGAGCGACGCCGAGGTACACCTCTCCGAGGAGGAGACGCTCGGCCAGTTGCGCGAGCTGCTGGGCCTGAGCCCGGCCTGACACCGCCTACGCGTCGAGCAGCCGCGCCCAGAAGGCGGCGAGCCGCCAGACATCATCCACGTCCTTCAACCCATCGAGCTCGGCGTGGGAGATGAGGGGTGAGAGCAACAGCCGCACCTCGGTCCGGGGCTCCAGCCAGCGCGCGAGGAGCACGGACTCGATGGAGGGAATGACGGAGTCGTCCGTGCCGTGCAGCAGATACACGGGCGAGGACGAGGCCGGCGAGTGCTCGGGAGAGAGCGCCGGGTCGCTGGCGAACACCTGGGCGTGCGGCAGCAGCAGCGGCCCGAGCGCGGCGACGTCCCGCTCGTTCACGTACTTCATGAGGGTGGCGGCGGGCTCGGGCAGCTCCGACTGCAGCCGCCGGGCCTTGGCGAAGGTCTCCTCGGCCTGGCGCATGTCCCTCGAGGAGAGGTGCGAGGCGCGCAGGAAGGTGAGGATGCCCGCGCGCAGCGGCTCCACCTGCTCGGGGGGAACCATGAGCCCGGCCACGTTGAGCAGGATGATGGCCACGCCGTAGTCATGGGGCCTGCGGTGCTGGCCACCGGGCTCGACGCCGGTGCAGAGGAAGGCGAGCACGCGCGAGAGGTCACCATGCCCGCCGAGGGAGAAGGTGAAGGCGACCTTGCCCGCGAGCGAGGGCCGTCCGGCGGCGACGAGGGAGAGCCCGCCCGAGAAGCTGATGCCCATGAGGCCCACCCGCCCATCGGGCGCGAGCTCCGGCCGGGCGGAGGCCCAGAGCGCGGCGTCCTCGAGCATGTCCGGCTCGCGTGGGGAGATCTGATAGCGCAAGAGGTCGGGCAGCTCGGGGGTGAGGACGGTGAGGCCGCCAGCGGACAGGTCCCTGGCGAGCTTCACCAGCCGGGGCTCGTCGATGCCATCGGCGTGCACACCGGGGGTGAGGAGCACCGTGCGGCCCCGGGGATGCTCGGGCCGGAAGAGGCGGGCGCGCAGGGGGCCGTGGCGGGAGGCAATCCGCACGTCCTCCTCGGTGACGGGGCCGGTGCCCCAGCGGGAGACGAGCCCGGCCAGACCGTCCCGCATGCCCGCGGCGCGGGCCACCAGGGAGAGGCCCCGCAGGTAATACGGGACGGCGAGCAGCGCCACGAGCAGCAGCCCTCCGAGGAGGACCAGGAGCGACATTCTGCGGGTGCGGGGGCGCGGCATCGGGGACCCATTCAAACACGAAGGGCCAGACCCGCTGGGGCGTCGTGCCCCGCGAGCCTGGCCCTGGAAGGCCCTTCGGACCGGCCTCAGTTGCCGAGGATGCGCTTCAGCTCGGCCTTGTCGTTGGAGAACTGGAAGGAGTTGTAGAGCTGGAAGCCGTTATCCCGGTCGAGGACGCGCGACCACAGCACGCGCACCGCCTGGAGCCTGTCCTGGGAGAACTGGAACTGGTTGAGCACCTGCTGCACCTGGCCCACGAGGAAGTAGTTGCTGCCGACGACCTCCTCCAGGACGTTCATCTTGTCATCGGCGAAGGGCTCGCGGGACATGGACTTCATGATCATCTGCAGCTTGCCCTCGGCGATGGGCTGGTAGACGGGAGCCGGGGGCGGGATGGGCCCGGGGTTGTCGTTGCGGCCACGGCCCTGGCCGCGCACCTCGGGGGCATCGGCGACCAGCTCGCGGATGTCCTTGAGCTCCTCGTAGGCCGCGCGGAGCTTGGCCTTGCCGCTGTTGCCGCGCCTGCTGGCCTCGAAGGCCTGGCCCAGCAGGTCCTCCAGGTCGGCGAGGCGCTGCTCCAGATCCTCGCGCTCGACCACCACCAGGGTGCCGCGGCGGCCGCGGCGGTACTCGTGGTCGTCACCGCCCCGGAACTCGTTGGACGAGGTCGGAGGAGCGTTGCCGGTGGCCTGGCCCGGAGGCGGCGCGAAGGAGGGGGCGGTCTGGGCGGAGGCGGCAACAGCGGTCAGGAGCGTGATGGCGACGAACAGGGCCTTCATGGGGGTCATCCTTCTGGGGTGTGTCCTTGCTGCATCTGCCCACTCTGACGGGCCGCGGGCGTCCGCATTCAAACGGATTCACCGCCTCCCGCCCAGGCCCCCCGCTCGTTGGTCCAACAACGAGCTCCGCCAGGAGAGCGGGTGCCGGGCGCGAGTTCGCTCAACTGGTCCGATAGTCGGACCAGTCGGCGCCGCGCGTGCCCGGAGGGTGCGGTCCGGGCGTGCGAGGGAGGAGCCCCGCCGTCGTCCCATGTGGACGGAGCATCCCGCGCGTGGACGCGCTGACGGGCCAGGTACCGGAAAAGACGTGGCTCCGCCCTGGGCCGCGCCTTGCACAGGGCCCGGGCATGACGACGCTCACCCCTCCCGCACTCCGTCCTCCGTTCGCGAATGACCTCTCCCTCAAGGCCTGGCTCGGAGGGCTCAGGCTCGTATCGGCCGTGATGATGTTCACCGGCTTGGGAGGCATCGCCATGCTGCTCGGCACGAGGCCCGTTGCCGCCTGGCCGGAGGTGGACCTCGCGGTGGCACGCCTCCCCTTACCCATCGCCCTCGCGGGTGTCTTCTGTGCGGGCATGGCCCTCAACCACTGGCGGCACGGGCAGGTGAAGCGCCTGCTGCGGCAGGGCCGGGAGCTGCTCCTGGCGGGCAGGCCCGAGGCGGCAATCCATGCCCTGCAGGTGTCAAGGTACGGCGGAAGCGATGACCAGCGGGCCCGGAGCCTTCATGGGCTCACCCTCGCCTGGCTCCACAAGGGGGACTACGAGCGCGCGCTCTGCCTCGGGGAGGCGGCCACCCGCGCCTGGGGAAGGAGGACCTCCACCGTCCGCGATGCCGAGGCCCCGGCCCTGATGGCTACCATCCTGTCCCTCTATGGAGAGCTGGACGATGCCAGGGAGTGGGTGGAGCGCATCCGCCGCCCCATGTTCGACGAGACGGACCATGCGCTGCTGGCGCAGGCGGTGATGCTCTGCCGCGAGGGCAGGCACGTGGAGGCGGTGAAGCGCATCCAGCGCACCGCGCGCGAGGACGTGCCCGAGCTGGACGTGGGAGCGGTGGCGGTCATCCACGCCTTCGCGCGCAGCCGGCTGGGCGGGCAACTGGTGCCGCTCAAGCCGGGGTGCGTGCTGCCCGAGCGGCCCGCGCGGGCCTCGGGGTACGAGTACCTCGCGTGCGAGTGGCCCGAGCTCGCCGCCTTCCTGAGGGGAGAGGACGACGCTCCGGCCGCCAGCGCGCGCGCTACTCCTTCACGGCACCCGCGGTGAGCCCGCTGACGATGCGCCGCTGGAAGAGGACCGTCATCACCACCAGGGGCAGCGTGGCGATGACGGACGCGGCGGCGATCTCCCCCCAGGGCTCCTTGTGCTCGCTGGCGAAGAGGCTGATGGCCACGGGCACCGTGCGCTTCTCCGGCGAGGACAGGAAGGTGAGCGCGTAGAGGAACTCGTTCCACGCGAAGATGAAGACGAGGATGGCGGTGGTGGCCAGGCCCGGAGCGGCCAGGGGCAGCAGCACCCGCCAGAAGGCGCCGAGCGGCGTGCACCCGTCCACCCGGGCGGCGCGGTACAACTCATCCGGGAGCTGCCGGAAGAAGGACGTGAGAATCCAGAGCGTGAGCGGCAGCGCGAAGGTGGCGTAGGGAGGCACCAGGCCCACCAGCGTGTTGCGCAGGCCCGTGGCGCGCAGGATGAGGTAGAGCGGGCTCACCGTGGCGATGGGCGGGAACATGGACACGGCGAGCGCGGTGGCCAGCAGCAGGTTGCGCCCGCGGAACTCCAGCTTCGCCAGCGCGAACGCCGCCGACGCGCCCACCGCCATGCAGAAGAGCGTGGTGAGCGAGGCTGCCAGCAGCGAGTTCATCATCACCTGGAGGAAGGGCCGGCCGAACAGCACGCTCTCGTAGTTGCCGAAGGTGAGCGAGGTGGGCAGCGGCTGGGTGAGCTGGCCGTCCGGCCACAGCGACGTGAGCACCTGCCAGAAGAAGGGCCCGAGGAAGAAGGTGAGGAAGGCCACCGTCGCGAACCACAGTCCGGGCCGCTTCATCACCGCGCCTCCCTTCCGAGCAACCGGATGTACACGAGGCTCAACCCCACCACGCACAGGAAGGTCATCACCGACAGCATGGAGCCGTACCCGAAGTTGCCCGCCCGCATCAGCGTCTTGTAGGCGTAGATGCTCAGCGTCTCCGTGGTGTTGGCGGGGCCGCCCTCGGTGAGCACGAAGATGGCGTCGAAGACGCGGAAGGCATCCAGCGTGCGGAACAGCAGCGCCAGCAGGATGGCGGGCTTGAGCAGCGGCAGGGTGATGGAGACGAACGAGCGCCAGCGCGACGCCCCATCCACGCGCGCCGCCTTGTAGATGTCCTCGGAGATGCCTTGCAGGCCCGCGAGCACCAGCAGCGCCATGAAGGGCGTCGTCTTCCACACGTCCACCAGGATGGCCGCGTGCAGCGCGTACCCCGGCACGCCCAGCCAGTTGATGTCCGGCCCCGGCAGCAGCCGGTTGATGAGGCCGTAGTCCGGGTTGAAGAGCCACGCCCACAGCTTCGCGCTCACCACGGTGGGGATGGCCCAGGGCACCAACACCGAGGCCCGCAGCAGGCCGCGTCCCGGGAACGCGGTGTTGAGCAGCAGGGCCAGCGGCACTGCCAGCAGCAGCTCCACCGACACCGCCACCAGCGTGAAGTAGGCCGTGTTGCCCAGCGCGTTCCAGAAGCGCGCGTCGCCCAGCATGAAGCCGTAGTTCTCCAGCCCCAGCCACCGCCGCTCCCCGAAGACGAGGATGAGCCGGTGCAGGCTCAGCCAGATGGCCGCGAGGATGGGGTAGAGCGCCACCCCCACCAGCACCGCCACCGCTGGCGTCACCAGCAGGTATGCCTGCCGCCGCTCGCGGCCCATCGAGCCCGTCGTCTTCACCGTGCCATTCATCGCGCCCTCTCTCCTACTCGAACTGCCCGGTGAGGTGGTCCACCTGCCGCTGCGCCTGCTTCAGCGCCGTCTCCGGCGTGCGGATGCCCGCGATGGCCGCGGAGAACTCGCTCTGCAGCACGTCCGAGAGCAGGTTGTAGTACGGCGTCACCGGCCTCGGCCGCGCGTTCTCCACCATGGTCAGCAGGCTCGCGATGAAGGGCACCCGCTCCACCAGCCGCGGGTCCTTGTACACCTTGGGCCTGGGCGGGTTGCGCCCGTAGCTCAGCGCCATCATCACGTTGGCCTCCTCGGAGGTGAGGTGCGCGATGAGGCGCTGGGCCGCGTCCTTGCGCGCCTCGGACACGTGCGCGTTCACCGCCAGCTGCCACCCGCCCAGCGTCCCCCAGCCGGGCTCGCCACTCACCGTGGGCAGCGTGGTGATGCCCACCTTGCCCCGGATGGGCGAGTCCGGCTTCTGCGCCTCCTCCCACGCATAGGGCCAGTTGCGCATGAAGACCGCCTGGCCGGACTGGAAGACGCGCCGCGCCTCCTCCTCGGCCGCCGAGGTGACGCCCGGCGGAGAGATGCCACTCGCGATGAGCCCCCTGAGGTACTCGAGCCCCGCGCGCGCCTCCGGCGTGTTCAACGTCAGCCGCCCCTGCGCGTCCAGCACCTGGCCTCCGTGGCCCCAGATGGCCTCGAAGGCGTTGCAGTTGAGCCCCTCGTACTGCCGGCCCTGCCACACGTAGCCCTGCAGCCGCGGGTCCTTGCGCATCGCCTCGCGCGCGAACTGCTGCAGCTCCGCGTAGGTGCGCGGCGCCCGGGGCACCAGATCCTTGCGGTAGAAGAGCACCCCCACGTCCACGTACCACGGCACCGCGTACGTCTTGTCCTTCTTGTCCTTCTCATCGTGCACCACCACCGCCTCCACCGGGCCGGAGAGGAAGTCCTGGCGCAACTGCTCGGGCGGGAAGCGCCCGGAGAGGTCGGCGATCCACCCGGCGCGCGCGAACTCGGGCACCCAGACGACGTCCACCACCAGCACGTCGAAGTCGTCCGCCCCCCCCTCCAGCGAGGTGAGGAAGAACTGGTGCGCCACGTCCGAGGAGTTCGGCAGCGCCTCGGTGGTCAGCGCCACGTCCGGGTTCTTCCGCTCGAAGTCGGCGAGCAGCTCGCGGAAGGCCACCGGGTCTCCCAGCGGCTGGTACTTGAAGACGAGCGGTGTCTTTCCCCCGGCGGCGGCGGTGGGCTTGTCCTTGTCGCGGCGGCAACCCGGAAGGGCCCAGAGAACGAGCCCCAGCACG
Organism: Archangium gephyra; assembly: GCF_042230915.1. Classification (GTDB taxonomy): domain Bacteria; phylum Myxococcota; class Myxococcia; order Myxococcales; family Myxococcaceae; genus Archangium; species Archangium gephyra_B. The sequence goes on from NZ_CP102578.1 coordinate 11,464,729, forward strand.
AGCACGGAGAGGAGCGGGCGGCGCATAGGGGCCGGATGTCCCCATCTCCCCGCGCACGGGGCAAGCACCTTCGTACCCCGGGCGCTCGAAATGTCACCCTGTCTCCGGATGAGAGCCGGTCGCGTAGACTCCGGGCCATGCGTCCCGGCCCCCGCTCCCGCGCGTTGCTGCTGCCCCTGATGGTGCTCGTCGTCGCACTGGGCCTGGGCTCGCGCTCCGCGGCGGCGAGGCCCTTCCTGCCGGGCTTCGTCACCGACTACGCGGGCGACGCGCTGTGGACCGTCATGGTCTACCTGTGCCTCGTCTTCGCCCTGCCCCGCCTGCCCGTCCGGCACGCGGCCGCCGGGGCCCTCTCCCTCTCCGTGCTCGTCGAGCTCAGCCAGCTCGTCCACACGCCCTGGCTGGACGCGCTCCGGGCCCACCGCCTGGGTGCCCTCGTGCTGGGCCGGGGGTTCCTCGCCTCCGACCTGGTCTGCTACGCCGTGGGCGCGGGGCTCGCCGCGGGCGTGGACCGGGTGCGCTCCCGGCACCGCGCCGAGCCCCCTCCGGCGGAGCCGGACACCCACCCCTGAACAGCCGTATTCCCTGGCCCGGGACGGGCCTCTCACCGTCGTACGGCAAAGCTCCGGCCACACGCTTCGCCAGGAAGAGGCCGCCGCCGGGGGAGTGTTATCTGGTGGATCGCCGCCGTGTGCCTGACGTCGTGAAAACGAAGCCCGGGGAGGTTACCGGCTCGACTTCATGAGCAACCAGGTGTACGCCCGGTATGCGCTCCAGTGAGCGCGCAGTTCGGCGATGGTCGCCGTGCTGTGTAGGAGAAAGACGCAAAGCAATGGCAAGTGGCACTGTGAAGTGGTTCAACGACGCGAAGGGCTTCGGTTTCATCACCCAGGACAACGGGGGCCCCGACGTGTTCTGCCACCACACCGCGATCGTGGCTGATGGCTTCCGGACCCTGGCCGAGGGCCAGAAGGTGGAGTTCGAAGTCAAGAAGGGCCCCAAGGGCCTCCAGGCCGAGAACGTTCGTCCGATCTGATCGCGCGAGCGCGGCTACTTACCTTCAGGTCTACGAGGCCCGGCCTCCCACGAGGCTGGGCTTCTTTTTTACTCTTTCCCAGGAGCATCCATGCAGGGAAGGTCCACGAAGCGGCAGAAGGAGATGGCCCGCCAACAGAAGCAGCGGGACAAGGACGCCAAGAAGGCCGAGCGCCAGCGCGAGAAGGACACCCGGCCGCCCCGGCAGCCAGGCGAGGAAGACCCGGACATCGCCGGCATCATCCCCGGCCCCCAGCCGCCCCTCGAGATGTGAGGCAGCTCCATCGTGAAGCAGGCAGCCAGGCGCCCGTCCGCCGGCCAGGGCTCGGACTCCCACGCGGACTCCGGGCCCTTCGTGCGTTCAGGGCCCCGGGGTGAGCCCCCCGTCCCGGGCTGACGCCGTGCATACCTTCCGCCCAGGAACAGACGGAGGCGCGAGCGCCCCGGCACCGCGAGGAGGAGCGCATGACAAAGGGTGGCGATCGCCAGGAAGATGGCATCGAGGAGCAGGAGGCCCGGGGGCCGGAGAAAGACGCGCACGTCTTCGACAAGCCCGCCACGCTCCGGGAGCCCGCGGCGCCGCGCGTCCCCCGGGTCCAGGCGTCCTCCCCCGTGGGCGTCATCCCGTTGCCCGGTGAGGAGCAGGCCCGCGCCTCCGAGGCCCGCCCCGAGACGCTCCAGCAGGCCCGGGAGGCCACCGACGCGCTGCTGCACGAAATCCTCGAGGAGGACTTCCTCGACGAGGCCCCCGAGCCCCGGCGCGCGGACCCTCCAGCGCAGCCCTCGCGGGAGGAGGACTGGCCCACGGAGCTGCACTCGCTCCACCTGCCGGAAGAGCCGTGAGCCGACGGCCGGCCCACGCCCTTCCGGCCCGGGTGCCTACCGCGCGTTGTCCGGCTTCTGCTGCTCCTCGCCCGCGCCGCCCCGGCCATCCAGCTTGATGCCACTGCGGCCTTCCTGCTCGTCCGGCACGCTCTGGAAGCCCTCCTCGTCCGGCAGCCGGTTCAGGTCCGCGGGCTCCTGCCCCTCCTCCCGCGCGTCCACGCCGGAGCCACCCTTGCCCCCCCGGCCGTCCAGGCCGATGCCACTCGGGGCCTCCTGCTCCTTGGGCACGCTCTGGAAGCCCTCCTCGTCCGGCAGCCGGTTCAAATCCCGGGGCTCCTGGCCCGGCCCGGTATTCTCCTGCGGGCCCGCGCCACCCGTGCCCGGCGCCTGCTGCTGGCCCTGGACGTCCCGCGTCCCCTGCCGGCCGCGCTCCTCACGGCAGCCTCCCGCCACGAGCAGGGCCGAAGCGGCCAGGCCGAGCACCACCGCACGCTTGAATCCATCCCTCTTCATTCCTGGTCTCCTTGCTGGGAGCCGTGTCTGGCTTCCCGCAAGGCTTTGGCGTGCCGGGCGGCGCTGCAGGCACCAGGAGTGCGCCCGTCCGGCTGCCCGCCCTCACGGGTGATGGCCCGCCCGCTCCCAGCGCCGGGGCAGGACGCTCTCCACCAGGTGGATCAACTCCTCCAGCTCGAAGGGCTTGCTCAAGCAGCCCACGGCGCCGACCTCGCGCGCGCGCCGCTGCGCGTCCTCGGCCGCCGTGCACACCACGACGGGCACCTGGTGGCCGTAGCGCCGGCGCAGCTCCGCGGAGAAGGCCCAGCCGTCCATCACCGGCATCCGCATGTCGAGCAGGATGAGGTCCGGGACACACTCCTCCACCCGCTCCAGCGCCTCCTGGCCATTCGAGGCCCTGCACACCTGGTAGTCCCCTGCCTCCAGGGCCATGACCATCACGTCCTGCATGTCTGGATCATCGTCCACGACGAGGATGCGTGCTCCGGTCATCCCGCTCACCTCCTCCTCGCAACCTAGGAATGAAGCGGCTCGGGCTCCCGCTGGGATGAGTAGGGGACGGAGAAGCAGAAGGTGCTTCCCTTGCCCTCCTCGCTCGACACCCGCATGGTGCCGCCGTGGTGGAAGATGATCTCCCGCGAGATGTAGAGGCCCACGCCCATGCCGCCCCGGTCGTGCGGCGTGCCCGAGTGGGCGCGGTAGAAGCGCTCGAAGAGCCGGGCCTGGCGCTCGTGGGGAATGCCGATGCCCTCGTCGCTCACGCACACCTCCACCTCGCGCTCGTGGAGCGCCAGCCGCACATCCACGCGCCCGCCGGAGGGTGAGTAGCGCATGGCGTTGTCCAGCAGCACCACGAGCACCTGCCGCAGCCGGCCGCGGTCTCCCCGGATGATGACGGCGTCCCCCGGCTGCACGGAGAAGCGGTGCTGGGTGCTCTGGGCGGCCATGTTCGCCACCGTCTCCTCGGCCAGCTCGCGCAGGTCCAACGGCTCCTCAGTCAGCTTCAGCTGGCCCAGGTGCAGCTGCGAGACATCCAGCAGCTCGCGCACGATGCGGTCGATGCGGTCGGCGCCCCGGTTGATGGCATCGAGCATCTTGCGGTACGTGGCCGGCGTGGGCTCGGATTTGAGCGCGAGCTGGGCATAGGACTTCATGATGGCCACGGGCGTCTTCAGCTCGTGGGCGGCCACGCGGACGAACTCGTCCTTGAGGTGGTCCAACTCCACCATCTCGGTGACGTCGCGGGCCACGGACACGGCGCCGGTGATGCGGCCGTGCTCGTCGCGGATGGGGGCGGCGTTGGCGCGCAGGTGCAGGGTGCGGCGCCGCTCGGGCGAGGGGAAGCTCAGGTCCGCGTCCACGACGACGTTGCCGCGCAGCGCCCGGCGCAGGGGCATCTCCTCCAGCCGCGCCACCCGCTCCCCGCCCAGCCGCACGCCACGCTGCTCGAGGTCGCTGTCGGTGACCTGGACGCCCTCGGAGCCCACCTCGCCGAAGAACTGGCGCCCGGCCTTGTTCACGAAGGTGATGCGGCCCACCCCGTCGCTCACCACCACGCTGTCCACCATGTTGTCGATGGTGGCCTGCAGCTCCGCGCCCCGCTGCTGCACCTGCGCGAGCAGCCGGCTCCGCTCCTCCTCGGCGCGATGGCGCTCGGTGATGTCGGCCAGGAAGAGGTAGCGCACGGGCAGGCCCCCGCACTGGACGACGGTGGTGGAGAGCTCCACCGGAAGCGCCTCCCCGTCGCGCCGCCGCGCCGTCGTGCAGATGCGCTGGTGGGAGGTCACCGCCCCGCCCCGCTCCAGCAACCGCTGCAGCTCCGGGCCGAGCAGCACCTCGAAGGCCGGGCGGCCCACCGCCTCCTCCTTCGTCCAGCCGAAGAGGCGCTCGGCCTGCGCGTTCCAATCGGAGATGCGCTGCTGCGCGTCCACGGCGACGACGGCATCGAGCGACGTCTCCAGCACCTCGCGCAGCCGGTGCTCGCTGCGCACGAGGATGCCATGGAGCCGGCGGCGCTCCTCGAGCGCGAAGGACAGCTGGCGCACGCGCAGGGTGCGGTGGACGAGGAAGGGCACGGCCAGCAGCACGGCCCAGACCGCCACGCCCAGCAGGAGGATGGCCAGCCGGAAGCGCTCGAGGCTGGCGAACAGGGAGGCCTCCGCGCTGGAGATGTGGACGGTCCACCCCGACTCGCCGACCTCCACGTCGGTGGTGTGCCGGGGCCCGGGCGTCTGCCTGGCCTCGTACTGGAGCGCGTCCGCGAGCGTGAGCTCCCCCAGCGACTTCACCGGGCGCCCCTGCTGGCGGACCCACGCGAGCAGCGGCTCCTGGCCAGCATGGGCGAAGAGCCGGCCCCCGGGGGTGGTGACGTAGAGGAGCTCCTCCCCATTGGGAGGATTCGCCTGCTGGAGGAGGCCGTGAATCTGGGGAATGAAGACATCCACGGCGATCACCCCCACCAGCCTTCCCGAGGCCTCCGTCAGGGCCCGCGCGTGGACGCGGTAGATGGAGTCCTGCACCTGATGGGGCTCCGGGAAGACGGGCGCCCCCTGTCCCTTCAGGGCCTGCTGATACCAGCGTTGCTCGCGGGGCTCTTCCCGCTGGGCTTCCCGCGCATCGGAGACGACGACGGCGGCCTTGCCGGGCTCGACCCGGTGGGCGTAGGGAGCCGGGGCGGGCCCGTCACCGGGGAAGGCCGAGGGCTCGAACCAGACCCCGAGCCCGTGGATGGCCTCCGAGGGAGCCGAGGTGAGCAGCGCCTGGAGGAGCCGCTCCACCTCGGCCGCGTCCCTCACGGGGGCCACGACGGCGGCGGTCGATTCGGCGACCAGGCCGGTGTAGGCGATGCCGGGCTTGAGCAGGAAGGCGATCTCCTTGGCCCGGAGCAACTGCCGCAGCAAGGCCTCGTCCTCCAGGCGCTGGCGGGTCATCGAGTAGAAGGCCACCAGTCCCGCGGTGAAGGCAGCCCCGAGGAGCAGGAGGAGAAGCACGAGGGACTTGAAGGGCAGCTTCATGGTGGCTCTTGGGGAACACGTGTGCTCCCCGCTCCCCGCCGGCCATCACCCCCGGAGGCCAGCGACTGCCATCTGGCTCACATCCCACGGGAGCGGCCAGCCGCCGGTCCGGACGCGAAGGCGAGCAACTGGTCCAACAGTCGGACCACCTGGAGCCCTCCGCCGCCGGAAGGGCCCGCTCAGGCCACCTTGCCGAGCCGCTCCGCGCGCACCCGGGCCACCAGCTCGAGCGCCTGGGCTTGCGAGGCGACGAAGTGGACCTTGGCCAGCGCGCTCGCATCCGTGCGCCCGGCCAGGTGCGCCGCGAGGGCAATCCCCTTGGACACGGCCCGGTGCAGCAGCCGCGCGCCGATGTAGATGGTGCCGAGAATCCACTCCGGCTGGATGTGCTGGCTGAGGTAGCGCCCGCCCTGCACATCCAACGTGGTGGCCTCGCTCAAGTCCCCCACGATGAGGAGGGGCCGCTGCTGGCCCAGCTCCCGGTAGATCTCCACCAACTGGATGGCGTCTTCCAGCGAGGCCCGGCCCCGGGTGTGGACCCAGACGAGCTCGGGCGGCTCGAAACGGACCGTGGTGCTTCCAACCTTCCACTCGCGCGGCTCGGACATGAGCCCCGCCCGATAACGGACGGGGCCCCGGATGGCGAGGCCTTCCGCCGCACCTGTGCTGCGCTCAACGTTCCCGGGCGCCTACAGCCCCAGCTGCTTCGCGATGATGACCTTCATGATTTCATTGGTGCCCGCGTAGATGCGCTGCACCCGGGCGTCCATGAAGGCGCGGCTGATGGGGTACTCCAGCATGTAGCCGTAGCCGCCGAAGAACTGCAGGCACTCGTCGACCACCTTGCTGAGCATCTCCGTCTGCCAGAGCTTGGCCATGGAGCACTCCTTCACCAGGTACTCCCCCGCCACGTGCTCGGCGAGCAGCCGGTCCATGAAGGTCCGGCCCACCTCGACCTGCGTCGCGCACTCCGCCAGCTTGAACTGCGTGTTCTGGAACTTGCCGATGGGCTTGCCGAACGCCTTGCGCTCCTGGACGTAGGCCAGCGTGTCCTCCAGCACCTGCTCGGCCGAGGCCTGCGCCATCGCCGCCACCACCAGCCGCTCCTGCTGCAGCTTCTTCATCAACTGCAGGAAGCCCTCGCCCTCCTCGCCCAGGCGGTTGGCCGCCGGCACCCGGCAGTCCTCGAAGACGAGCTCCGAGGTGTCCTGCGCCGCCATGCCCATCTTCTTGAGCTTCTTGCCCTTGGAGAACCCGGGCGTGCCCGCCTCCACCACGAAGAGGGAGATGCCCTGGTGCGCGTTCTTCGGATCCGGATCCGTCTTGGCCGCCACCACGCACACGTCGCAGAGGATGCCGTTGGAGATGAACGTCTTGGCGCCGTTGATGACGTAGAAGTCCCCGTCGCGCACCGCGGTGGTGCTCAGGGCCGCCAGGTCCGAGCCCGTGCCCGGCTCCGTCATCGCCACCGCCGCCACGGCCTCGCCCGAGGCCAGCTTGGGCAGCCAGCGCTTCTTCTGCGCGTCGTTGCCGAACTCGTGGATGTAGGGCACCACCACGTCCGAGTGCAGCGGCATGGCCAGGCCGGACTCGTAGATGCGCGCCAGCTCCTCCATCACCACCACCGAGTGCAGGAAGTCGCCGCCGGCGCCGCCGTACTCCGGCGCCAGCCAGGGACAGAGGAAGCCCGCCTCGCCCGCCTTGCGCCACACCTCCCGGTCGACGATGCCCACCTCGCTCCACCGCTCCTGGTGCGGCTTCACCTCGCGCTCGAGGAACTGGCGGAACGACTGGCGGAACTGCTCATGGTCCTCGCGGAAGAGCTTCCTCTGCACCTGGGTGGCCTCCGGGCATTGCGGGCCTCGTGCCCGCGCTGGGTGGCGGATGCTCCCCCGGGATTGACGCGGAAATCAACCCGGGGCCTCGCGAGGAATGCTGCACGGCATGCAGCATTGGGCTGCGGAATCGTACTTTGATTCACATCCCCCTCCGGCCTTATCCATGGCCTCGCACGCGGCGGAGCCCTCCGCCCCAGCAGGAGCCAGACCATGAGCCTGAAGGACTCGAACGTTTCCAACCCGAAGAAGAAGAAGCGCGTGGCCATCGTCCTCTCCAACCCGGCCACCTCCCCCGTCACCGGCTGGCCGGTGGGCTTCTGGTGGAGCGAGTTGACCCACCCCTACTACGTGCTGACGGAGAAGGGCTACGAGGTGGAGCTCTTCAGCCCCCAGGGCGGCAAGTGCGAGGCGGACGCGATGAGTGACCCCCGCGACCCGAGCGGCTACTCCTCGAGCGACCTCATCAGCATGGGCTTCATCGCGACGCCCGCGCTCGCCGGGCTGGTGGAGCGCACCCAGAAGGTGTCGGAGCTGGACGTGGCGAAGTTCGACGCCCTCATCGTCGCGGGCGGGCAGGCGCCGATGGTCACCTTCGAGGGCGCCACGGCGCTGCACCAGAAGTTCGTCGAGTTCTACGAGGCGGGGAAGATCGCCTGCGCGCTGTGCCACGGTGTCGCCGTGCTGCGCTACGCCCGGCTGAGCAACGGGGAGCTGCTCGCCAAGGGGAAGACCGTCACGGGTTTCGCCAACGTGGAGGAGGACTTCGCCGACAACGCCGTCTGGAGCATGAACCTGCTGCCCAAGGGCAAGCACCTCATGCCCTGGCGCATCGAGGACGAGCTGAAGCGGCTGGGCGCCAACTACGTCCAAGCGGGCCTGTGGCGGGGCTTCGCCATCCGGGATGGCAACCTCATCACCGGACAGCAGAACTTCTCGGGCTCGGAGACGGCCGAGCTGATCGCCGCCACGCTCGGCACCTGAGCCTCAGGCCGGGGAGGAGCGCAGGCGCGGCAGCTCCGAGGCCACCCGCGCCGTGAGCCCGCGCAGCCAGACGTGCGCGGGCTCACCGTCCAGCCGGCGGTGCCAGATCTGCGTCAGCGTGTACTCGTTGGGGACGGGTGATTCGAGCACGCGCAGGTGCAGCAGGGGCGCCAGCGACTCGGCGATGCGGGCCGACATGGTGACGACGTAGTCCGACTGGGCCACCAGGAAGGGGGCGGCGAGGAAGGTGCCCACCGTGCGCGCCACCCGCCGCTTCAGGCCTCGCTCCGCCAGCAGCGTGTCCACCCGCGACGTGAGCGTGCCGCGCGGGGCCACGAGGATGTGCTCGAGCTCCGCGAAGCGCTTGAGCGTCAGGGGCCGGGCGAGCACCGGGTGCCCCTCGCGCACGAGCGTGACGAACCGGTCCTTGAAGAGCGCCTCGCTGGCGATGTCGTCGGGCAGCTCGGGAAACACCCCGAAGGCCAGGTCCGCCCGGTTCCCGCGCAGCTCCTCCACCGCGTCCGGCCCGATAGGGCGGCTGTGGAGGACGACCTTCGGGGCCTGGTTCCCAAGGTGGGGATCCAACCGCCGCAGCAGCACGAACTCGATGTGATCCGTGGTGAGCAGGCGGAAGGTGCGCTCCAGCTTCGCCGGCAGGAAGGCCTCGGGCGGCTGGAGGATGCGCTCCATCTGCTCCATGAGCTGGCGCACCTGGGGCGCCAGCGCGGTGGCACGCGGCGTGAGCACCAGCTGGCGCCCGGCCCGGACGAGCAACGGATCTCCGAGCAGCTCGCGCAGCCGCGCCAGCGCATGGCTGGTGGCGGAAGGGCTGAGCGCGAGCCGCTTGGACGCGCGGCCGACGTGCCCCTCCTGGAGGAGCGCGTCCAGCACCACGAGGAGGTTCGTATCGATGGCCGGAAGCTGCATGGGATGCAGCCATCCTATGCCAACACTGCAGCCCACGGCATGTCCCCGGCGGCTACGGTGCGCGTGAAGGCAACACGGCAGGACACACAGGGAGCCAGACATGAGCCAGGGTTCGAAGATCGCCATCATCGGTGCCGGCAACGTGGGAACCAGCCTGGGCATCAACCTCGCCCGCCACGGCTACCCCCTGCGCTTCGGCGTGAGGGAGGGCGCGGACGTGAAGGAGGTGCTCGCGAAGTGCGAGGGCCGGGCCGAGGCGTCGAGTGTGTCCGCGGCGGCGCAGTGGGCGGACGTCATTTTCCTGGCGGTGCCGGCCGCGGCCGCCGAGGAGGCCGTGCGCGCCCTGGGCGAGGTGAAGGGCAAGGTGCTGGTGGACTGCACCAACCCGGTGGCCTGGGGCAACGACGGCCCGCGGCTGGCGCCCACGCCCCAGGGCTCGGTGGCGGCGGCGCTGGCCCAGGCCTTCCCGGGGCTGCGCGTGGTGAAGGGCTTCTCCACCTTTGGCGCCGAGTTCCACCTCGACCCGCGCGTGGGGGACACGTCCGTGGACGTGCAGCTCGCCGGGGACGACGCGGAGGCCAAGGCGCTGGTGTCGGCCATCGCCACGAAGGCGGGCTTCACCCCCATCGACGTGGGCCCGCTGCGCAACGCGGCGCTGCTGGAGAGCCTGGCCGTCTTGTGGATCCACCTCGCCATGAAGGGAGGCCAGGGCCGTCACGTGGCCTTCAAGCTGCTCAAGCGCGGCTGAGCGGGCCTCGCCCTACACGTGCGTGGAGGAGTCCTCCTCGGCGATGAGCCCTTCCTCCTGTGCGAGGGAGCGCAGGTGCGTCTTGATGCGCTGGAACTGCTGGCGCAGCGCGGCCGCCTTGCGCTTGAGCGTCGAGTCCGTCAGCGCCTCCTCGCCCTCCGACATCACCCGCGCCACCTCCTCCCACGACAGCCGCTGGTCCACCCGCAGCAGCAGCAACATGCGCTCCTGGGGATCCAGACTCTCGCGCAGCGCGCGGAAGCGCTCCTTCACCGAGGTGCGCTGCCAGGGCCGGGTCTCCGAGCGCGGCCGCTGCGCCTCCTCGGGGAGATCCGAGCGGGTCATCGGCTGCTCGCGCCCGGCCGGCGCGTGCATCACCTGGTAACACGCGTTGCGCGCCAGCCGGTACGCCCACGTCCGGAAGGAGCTCTCCCAACGGAAGCCCGGAAGTCCTCGCAGGAGGTTCTCGCTGAAGAGGCTGAACGCGTCCCGGCTGCGTTCATAGTCGTGGAGCACCGAGGCCATCAGCCGCATGATCTCCTGCCCGTAGCCCTCCAACGCCCGCTCCACCGCCGCGGCCAGGTCGCCCTTCCTGCACAACCCCTGGATGTCCTGCTCCAGCTTCTCGCGCTCTTCCAACTGCATGGTGGCTCTCCCTCGCTGCCTCTCGTTGTCCAACACTGCCCCGCCCCCTCAGACCGGCCCTGGAATCTGCGCCCCCACCCCCGGCGGCTCCAGGGCCCGCAGGGCATGCCGCTCGAACTCCCCGGCGCCCTGGGCCCGCGCGATGCGCACCGCCTCGAGGAGGCTGGCGTGGGCCCCCGCCTCGTCGCCCTGCGCCCGCAGCGCCTCGCCCCGGATGCGGTGCAGCTCGGCCTCGTAGGAGCGCTCGCCCACCGCCTCCTCCCACCGCATGCCCTCCTGCACCGCGAGCAGCGCCTCGCGAGACTGCCCCAGCCACAGGTGCACTTCGGCCAACATCCCGAGGTTGTGGGGCATGCCCGCGCGCAGGCCCGTCATCCGCCACCGCCCCAGCCACTCGCGCATCTGCGCCAGCCCCTGGGCGGGCTGCCCCAGCCGGGCCACGGCCCAGGCCCGCAACAGCCCGGACCACTCGATGAACAGCCGCAGCCAGTGCTCGCGCGCCAGGGCGTGGCACTGCTCGGCCAGCGCGAGCGTGCCCCGGGCGTCCCCCTGCACCTGGCACGAGAGGGCGGCGTAGTGCAGCACATAGGCCTGGGTGTTGGGATGGCCGATGCGCTCGGCCAGGGTCAGTGCCTCGCGGCGGTACTCGAGCGCTCGCTCCGGCTGGCCGAGCACCGCGTGGATGAGGGCCGCGTGGACGAGTGCCACCGCCGTCGGGTCCGTCCAGTGCCGCTCGGCCAGCTTCCGGTGCTCGTCCAGGGAGAAGTCCGAGCACGCCAGCGACCGCTCCACGTGCTCGCGCGCCTGCTCCTGCTGGCCCCAGGCGAAGAAATCGGCGGCCATCATCCGGTAGCCCAGGACGAGCAGCTCCTGGTTGTGCAGGCGCGAGCCCAGGTCCACCAGCTGCTCGGCCAGCTCGTGGGACAGGCGGTACTCGGCGCGGGCGAAGTAGTAGGCGAAGAGCCCCCAGGCGGGCACCTCCAGGCCCGGCAACGTGTCGCCCACGAGGCGGAAGAGCTCGCGCGCGCGGGTGTACGTCCGCTTCACCTCGGGGGAGCGGTAGCCCTGCAGCTGGGACAGGGGAATGCCCAGGGCCAGCAGGAGCTGCAGCTCCTGTTGCGTCCGCTGGGCGGCATCGGGCAGGGAGCGCAGCAGCTTGAGCGCGTATTGGAGGTGGCTCACCGCCTCCTGGTTGGCCGAGTGCAGGCTGGCGCGGATGCCGGCCTGCATCCAGTAGCGGATGGCCGGCTCGTACTCGCCCGCCTCGGTGTAGTGGTGGGCCAGCACCTCGGGCTGCGTCTCCAGCACCTCGGGGAACTGCTCCAGCAGCGCCTGGGCGATTCGCCGGTGGTGCTGGCGCCGGGTGCTGCGCAGCAACGACTGATAGGCCGCGTCCTGGAGCAGGGCGTGGCGGAACTGGTAGCCGGCGCCGTCCTCCTCCTCGCGCTGGAGCAGGCCCGAGGCCACCAGCGCCTCCAGGTCCGCGCGCAGCGAGGAGGCGGCGCGCCGCGTCAGCGTGGCCATCAGCGCATGCGAGAAGCTGCGCCCCACCACCGCGCATAGCTGGGCCAGCGCCTTCTGTCCGGGAGGCAGCATGTCCAGGCGGGCCAGCAGCAGCTCGTGCAGGGTGACGGGGATGGAAGGCATGGCGCCGCCTCCCGCCACCATGCGCGTCATCTCCTCCACGAAGAGGGGGATGCCGTCCGTCTTCTCCACCAACTGGCGCACCGTCTCGCGCGACAGCTCGTGTCCCCCGGCCGCGCCCTGCACCAGCGTGGCGGTGAGCCGGGCCGGCAGCCGCTCCAGGTTCACCCGGAGCAGCGGGCCCGCGGAGGGCCAGGTGTGCAGGAAGCCCGGGCGGGTGCTCAGCAGCACCAGGACGCGCGCCGTCTCCACCCGGGTGAGCAGGAAGCCGAGCAGCTCCAGCGTGGAGGGGTCCGCCCAGTGCAGGTCCTCCACCACGGCGAGCACCGGGCGCTCCCGGGCCATGCGCAGCAACAGCTCCGCCAGGGCCTCGAAGGTGCGCTCCTTCTGGCGCTCCGGCGACAACTGGAGGATGGGCAGGTTCTCCTTCACCGGCAGCGAGAGGAAGGCGGCGATGAGGGCCATGTGCTCCGGCCCCAGGCCCAACATCCCCTGGTGCGCCTCCAACCGGGCCAGGTTGTCGCCCGGCGAGCCCTCCGGGTCCAGGCGCAAGAGGTGCTGCAGCATCTTGATGATGGGGTGGAAGGCGCTGTTGGCGTACTGGCTCCAGCACTGGCAGCGCAGGCGGAGGCTGGTGGAGGCCGGCACCCGGAGGCGCACCTCCTGGAGGAGACGCGACTTGCCAATGCCCGCCTCGCCCGAGATGAGCACGAAGGAGCCCCGGCCCTCGCGGGCCCGCCCCCAGGCGGCGAGGACCTGGCGCAGTTCGGCTTCGCGGCCCACCAGCGGGGAGAGCACGCCGGTGGCCAGCGCCCGATCGAAGCGGAACACGGCCTTGCGCGGGTGCGTCACGTGCCAGGCCTCCACCTGCCGGGCGCCGCCCAGGCCCTCGAAGGTGCGCGTCCCGAGGGCCTCGGACTCGAAGGCCGCCTGCACCAGCGTGTGCGTGGCCTGACTGAGCACCACCGTGCCGGAGTCGGCCTGGCGCGCCAGCCACGAGGCGATGCGCGGGGCCTCGCCCTGGATGGTGGGCGTGCGCCCGCGCAGCTCCGGGAGGATGTCGTCGAACACCACCGTCTCGGTATGGATGCCCACCCGCACGGACAGCGAGCCCAGCGGGAGCAGGGGGAAGCGCTTGCGCAGCTCGTCCGGTAGTGAGCCGGCCAGGCGCATGCCGGCGATGACCGCGCGCTCCGAGTCCTCTTCCCGGGCCACCGGGTAGCCGAAGCAGGCCAGCACCTCGTCGCCCACGCAGGTGGTGATGGAGCCCCCGTGCCGCTGGATGACCTCCGAGCCGCGCTTCTGGAAGCCGGCCTCCAGCTCGCTGAAGTCCTCCGGGTCCAACGCCTGGGCGAGCCCCGTCAGGCCCACCAGCCGGCAGGACACCAGCGTCACCTGCCGGCGCTGGGGCGCCACCGCGCGCGGCTCCTCGCGCCAGGGCCCCAGCCGCTCCTCCACCCGGCGCAGGCCCTCGCGCAGTGCGGCGGCCGAGGCCAGGCGCGCCTGGGGCTCCTTGGCCAGGGCGGCGGCCACCAGCGCCGCCACCTCCTCGGGCACCTCCGGATGGCGGGCGCGGACGTCGAGCACGGGCTCGGGCGCCACCACCTGGGCGCGCAGCTCCTCCAGCGTGGCGCTCGGGTAGGGGAGCTCGCCAGTGAGCATCTCGTACAGCATGACGCCGGCGGACCAGATGTCCGTGCGCTCGTCCTGGGCCCCGCCGCGCCACTGCTCCGGGGACATATAGGGGGGCGTGCCCGCGGTGGGCAGGTAGGGCAGGGGCAAGCTGCTGGAGGACGACGCCAGCCAGGCGAGACCGAAGTCGAGCAGCTTCACCGTGCCCTGCCGGGTGATGAAGACGTTGCTGGGCTTGAGGTCGCGGTGGACGATGTGGCGGCCGTGCGCATGCGCCAGCCCGGAGGCCACCCCGCACATGATCTCCACCGAGCGCCGCACGCCCAGCCGCTGCTCGCGCTGGAGCAGCGCGGCGAGCGACTCCCCCTCCAGACACTCCATGACGAGGAAGGGAATGCGCGGCTCCCAGGGCTCGCCCACCCACTCGCCCACGTCGAAGATGCGGACGATGTTCTCGTGGTCGAGCTGCGCGATGGCGCGCGCCTCCTGGCGGAGCATGGAGATGAGCCTCTGCCCGCCCTTCCCCTCGTGCGGGAGGATGAACTTGAGGGCCACCTCGCGCTGCAGCTCCTCGTCGCGCGCACGGAACACCAGCCCCATGGCCCCGCCGCCCAGCTCCGAGATGATGTCGAAGCGGTGGCCGTCCAGCCCGCCCAGCCGCTCGCCGGGAGCCGGCTTGCGGAACGGCAGGGGCTCCTGGGCGACCTCCTTGAGGAAGGAATCGCCGAAGTCCGAGTCATCGGCGCGGGAACCGCCCGCCGGGGGCGGCTGTCCGTCCCTGGGGTTTTGACCGGTCTTCTCACGCATTCCCTGCTCCCCGGTCGACGGGCCCTCTCGATGCAAGGCCTTGCTGGATGAAGTTACGGGTCCCATGGTCACCGGGCAATGCAACGGGCCAGGAGGGCAGGTGCTCTGTCCTGGGCTGGCAGCTACCCCTCCCTGAAAGACAGACACCGTCCTCACGAATCGTTCAGTTGAAGCGTCCATGGAGGCGGAGACGGCCAGGCCGCGTTCGTGACGAGACGGAGTGACGGGGCTCCCCTCTCCGCTCGCTCGGCATCCAGGCGAAGCACCGCGAGGGCGCATGTCCCGGCGCGTCACACTTCGGGCGAGGCCCCTCCACCTTCGGGAGTCTGTCGTGGCACGGGAGAACCAGGCGTGACATTTCCTTTCATGAGACTCGTCTTCGAGGGGGCGGACGTGGAGGCGCGAGCGCCACGCCGCGTCACCTTGCGCGGCGTGAAACGCCCACTTCCGCGGAGCTCGCGGAGGGTGTCCCCCTCCAGCAAGGCCCTGACGCTCGTCACCCCCATCCAGCCCGGCAAGGTGAAGGAGCTGGATGCCTTGCTGAGTGAGATCGGCGAGGACATCACCAACAAGACCGGGCGCCACATCTCCTTCTCCCAGCTCACGACGGTGCACTTCCTGCGCTGGGTCATCCTCCCCGAGGACACGGAGGGAGCGCGGCACTACCCGCCGCAGCTCGCCTTCGAGAGCAACTACGATGGTCCCCTGGACGCGCACCTGGAGGAGCTCATCCGGGTGGGGGGACCGATGCTGGCGCGCATCTACGCCTCCTGCGCGGGCTGCCCCGACGACGTGGCGGGCAGCGTCGAGTCCTTCAAGCGCTTCCTGCTGCGCTACCAGCTCCCCGCCGCCGCCTTCTACCGGGGCTACCCGAATCACACCGTCCGGGACGTGCTCGACAACACCCTCGCGCGGCGGGCCATCCAGGACTTCCTCGACGACCCGAAGCGCGCGGCCACCCTGCGCGGCCTGAAGCCGGAGCAGCTGTGCGAGCAGCTCCAGAAGTACCTCGCCACCGTGCCCGGGTTGAAGCTGGAGCGCGCGTGTCCGCCCCCGCCCAGCCGCCTGGACCGCTTCGTGCGGCGCCTCATGGAGTCGACCCCCATCCAGCTGGCCGTGGGCATCCCCGTGGGGCTGCTGCTGCTGCCCGTGCTCGCGCCGGCGGTGCTGATGCTGATGTGGAAGGAAGCCCGGGACGAGGCGGAGCCCAAGACGGAGGACGTGGTGGACCCGCGCGTGGAGGGGCAGGAGGACTACAAGGTCCAGAACCAGCTCACCCACCTGGTGGAGGTCCGCCCGGGGTGGTTCCGCCAGCTCACGCTGCGCACGGTGCTGGGCGGCATCAACTTCCTGGCGCGCCACTACTACAACCAGGGCCACCTGGGGGGCATCCCCAGCATCCACTTCGCGCGCTGGGTCATCATCGACGGGGGCCGGCGCCTGCTCTTCTTCAGCAACTACGACGGGAGCTGGGAGCGCTACCTGGGTGACTTCATCGACCGGGCGGCCGTGGGGCTCACCGGCGTGTGGAGCAACACGCGCGGCTATCCGAAGACGCGGCTGCTCTTCGGCAAGGGCGCGACCCACGAGGAAGAGTTCAAGCAGTGGACGCGCGACCACCAGGTGTTCACCCAGGTCTGGTACAGCGCCCACGCCGACGAGAGCGTCCGCAACATCCTCCAGAACGTGGCGGTGTGCGCGCAGCTGAAGACCCAACTGAAATCCCAGGAGGCCGAGCAATGGCTGCTCAAACTATGACGTCTGGCTCCAGCACGGCGGCGGTGGTTCCAGGAGAGGCGCTCGAGTTCGACGACATCCAGGGGCTTGTCTTCTTCGGACACGGGCACCTGAAGTACTCGCGCTATGTCTTCCTCCGGGTGAAGGATGGCGCACGGGCGCGGGCGTGGCTGCGCACACTGGTGGAGCGCAAGGAAGTCACCACCGCGGCGGGCAAGCAGCAGCCCGGGCTCGCGGAGACCAAGGGCGAGCACGCGCTCCAGGTGGCCTTCACGGCCTCGGGGCTGGAGCAGCTCGGGCTGCCCTCGGAGGTGTTGACCAGCTTCCTGCAGGAGTTCCGCGAGGGCATGAGGGACAAGCGCCGCGCGCGCGTCCTGGGAGACACGGGCGGGAGCGCCCCGGAGAAGTGGCAGTTCGGCGGCACGGACGCGACGGTGCCCCACGTGGTGCTGGTGCTCTTCGGCCGGGATGACGCGGACCTGGACGTCTTCCATGCCTCGCACCGCGAGCGCTACCAGGAGGCCCTGGAGGAGGTGTTCATCCAGGACGCCGACATGCGCCAGGGAGACACGGAGCCGTTCGGCTTCCGCGACGGCATCTCCTTCCCCTACATCAAGGGCGTGCCCACCACGCGCACGTCGGAGGTGCTCGGGCTTCCCGTCAACGCGGGCGAGTTCATCCTCGGCTACCACAATGCCTATGGGCAGTATCCCTTCTCGCCCCGGGTGCCCCGGAGCCAGGATCCTCGCAACCTGCTGCCGGAGTTGCCACGCGCGCAGATGGTGCCCGGGGAGCCCAGGCCCAAGGACCTGGGCCGCAACGGCACCTACCTGGTGCTCCGCAAGCTGCGCCAGGACGTGGCGGGCTTCTGGAAGTTCATCGAGGAGAACAGCCGCGTTCCCGGCAAGAGCGCGGAGGAGAACGAGGCGAACAAGGAGCTGCTGGCCGCGAAGCTGATGGGCCGGTGGAAGAGTGGCGCGCCGCTGTCGCTGTGCCCCCTGAAGGATGACCCGAAGCAGGGAGAGGACCCCACGGTCAACAACCACTTCCAGTTCGGGGACGATCCGCACGGGATGAAGTGTCCCCTCAGCTCGCACGTGCGCCGCGCCAACCCCCGCGACACGCTCGTCGAGGACCCCAAGGAGTCCATCAAGCTGGGCTCCCGCCACCTCATCATCCGCCGCGGCCGGCCCTATCGCGACACGCTGCCCGGTGGAGGCGAGGAGCAGGGGCTCATGTTCGTGGCGCTCAACACCAACATCGGGCGCCAGTTCGAGTTCATCCAGCAGACGTGGATGAACAACCCCAAGTTCAACGACCTGTACGACAGCAAGGATCCCATCGCCGGCGACAACTACGACCCGGAGTACCCCGAGGATGATCCGAAGGACTACAGCGCCGTCGTCCCCGGTTTCCCGGCGCGCCAGCGCATCACCGGGCTGCCCCGCTTCGTGCACACGCGGGGCGGGGACTACTTCTTCCTGCCTGGCATTAAGGCGCTGCGGTACCTGAGCTCGGAGCGCGGGCGATGAGCTCCCGATTCGTCCGGTGGCTCACCGGGTCCGACGTGCAGCGGGCGGTGTTCGGGTTCCTGCGCAGACACCATCCCAACCTGGTGCTGGGCAAGCGGGTGGTGGTGACGCGGGCCGAGGACGTGAACGAGGTACTGAAGACGGACGCGGTCTTCGGTGTCACGGAGCTCTACGCCGAGCGCATGGAGCGGACCACCGGGCCCTTCTTCCTGGGCATGGAGAACACGCCCCAGTACCAGCGCGAGTCCTCCCTCGCGCGTAGGGCCGTGCGTCCGGAGGACCTGGAGCGCATCCGGACGATGGTGCGCGAGCACGCCGGGCAGCTCATCACCCAGGCCCGCACCACCGGGCGGCTCGACGTGGTGAACGGGCTCGCGCGCCCCGTCGCGGTGGGGATGGTGGACCGCTTCTTCGGAGTGCCGGGCCCGGACCCGGAGACGATGAAGCGGTGGATGCGCACCCTCTTCTGGGACATCTTCCTCAACCCGGGCAACGACGCGGACGTCACCGCGAGGGCGCGGGCGGCGAGCGCGGAGCTGAAGACATACATGGAAGGTCTCATCGCCCAGCGCAAGGCAGGGCTGGCCACCGAGGGCCGTGACGACTTCCTCACCCGGCTGCTGCGGATGCAGGAGGACGAGGCCACGCGGCTGGATGACGATGCGGTGAGGCGCAACGTGGGCGGCATCATCGTCGGCGCGGTGGACACCACGTCCAGGGCACTGGCGCAGCTCGTCAACGAGCTGCTGGAGCGCCCCGATGCACTGGGAGAGGCGCGAAGCGCGGCCCAGATGGGAGACACGGCGCGAGTGGCGGCGCACGCCTTCGAGGCGCTGCGCTTCGACCCGCACAACCCGCTCCTGATGCGCACGTGCCACGAGGACTACGTGCTCGCGCGGGGGACGGACCGGGAGGTGAGGATTCGCAAGGGCACGCTCATCATCGCCTCGACGATTTCAGCGATGTTCGATCCGGAGGTGATGCAGCACCCGGACGAGTTCCGGGTGGACCGTCCGCCCCAGGGCTACATGCACTTCGGCCGGGGACTGCACACGTGCTACGGGGAGCGCATCAACCACCTCGTCCTGCCCGAGTTGCTCGAAGGCCTGCTGCGCCTGCGCAACCTGCGGCGCGCGCCCGGCGGCGAGGGACGCATGAAATTCGAGGGACCCTTCCCGGACCGGCTGGTGGTGGAGTTCGACGCGGACTGAGAGGGAATAGCGTCAGGAGCGCCTCCTAGAATGGGAGTCATCCATTGGAGAGGCGCCGATGACTTCCACACTGGCTGTGCTCGCCCTGGCCCTGCTGTGCACTGGCTGCACGTCCTGGGCGCCATCACGTGGCCAGCGAATGAACCTGCGCTACACGCCACACGCGGCTGCCGCGCTCACGATGGCCTCCACACCGGAGCCCGAGGAGCCGCAGCGGCTGCACCACCGCCGGGACTCGCGGGACGCGGTGCCAGAGGTGGACACTGGCCACGCGGAGGAGACGGCGTGGGAGAGGACCCTGGCGTTTCGCGGTGCGCTCGACGACGTATCGGGCTCCTACCGCCGCCTCTCCGGGGAGCTCTCCCGGCTCGGGCAAAGCCATGGGGGCATCGCCGGCAAGGCCGCGGGCCTCTTCGTGCCCGATATCGAGTATGGCCAGAGCCAGCTGCGGTGGCTGGACGCCGAGCTTGCCGCCGCCACCCGGCTGGCCACCGCCGCCTCGCAGGTGGAGGACGCGGACATGCAGCTGGCCCTGCTGCGCCTGGCGGGCCCCCGGCTCGAGGCCGCCATGCTGGGCTCACTGATGCTGGCCGCCTGGGTGGACTTCCTCAACCTGCTCGATGTGGCGTTCAAGCATGGCTACAGGGCAGTGGAGACGCTGCTGATGGACATGGACCGCTGGCGCAAGAGGGTGGAGCCGGCCATGAGGGCACTGGCCTCGCGGGAGCCAGGGCAGGTGGAGGCGGCGGCCGAGGACATGCCCGCGCTGATGGGCTACCTGTCCGGCGAGTTCAACACGACGGCGGAGCGCCTCCACACGGGGCTGAAGAATGCCGAGAGGATGATGTTGCTGGCGCAGCTCGTGGAGATGGTGACGATGGTGTCGGCGATGAGGTTCTCGCTGCCCCCGATGCGGCCCTCGGCCCCGGCGACACTCGGGGTGGGCATGGTGGTGGGAGGCGACGGGGTGATGGTGGGCACGCGGCTGGTGGTGTCCGCCGAGTGGGTGGAGATGATGCGGCGGCTGGTGCGCGCGGGCATCCTCTCACTGCCCACCGTGAGCGCGGCGGTGCGGATTCAAGCCGGGCAGGTGATGATGGCCGGGGCGCACGGCGAGCTGCCGCGCGGCGTGCGCGAGGCACTCGGCGACGGGCCCGAGGTGCGGGGCATGCGCGTGACGGATAAAGCGGGGGCCGGCATGGCCGAACCACCGCGGCACCACGTCCTGCCCAAGGAGTTCCGCGAGTGGTTCGAGAAGCGCGGCTTCACCAGCGAGATGGACATCGACCAGTTCTGCGTCAGGCTGGAGCGAGCGCACCACGAGGCCATCCACGGTGGTGGCGATTGGAAGCTGGGGCGCACATGGCCGGGTGAATGGAACCGGATGATCATGAAGGCACTCCAGGACGCGGAGTCCAGGCTGGGCCGACTGTTGAAGCGGAACGAAGTGCTGGAAATCGTCGCGGAGCGGATGAAGGCGTACTACATCCCGATGAGTTTCATCCCGTGGGGTGGGCCATGAGCGACAGACATCCTTTTCAGGGCAACTGGGTGGCACGCCTGTACGAGCGTGTCCGCGAGCGCGGCTACGACTCGCTTACCGCCTTCGCCGAGGCGCGCCCTACCGCTTCACTGGTGGCGCTCGCCGAGGAGCTTGGCCCGGACGACCTCGCCGGAGTGCAGGTGTTCCGCGGACTGGTGGCCGAAGCAGAGCGGAACCACCAGGTCACGCGGCTGGTGCGCGGACAACTCGTGCGAGAACTGTGCGCGTGCCTCCCAAACGGCTGGCCGGCCGTGCTCGATGACGCGAACCGTTTCAAGGTCGCCAAGGCACTCGGGTTGTGGAGTTCCTTTACCCCAACAACCCATGAGGAGCGCGTCAGGAAAGCCGGAGATGCGCTCCTCGCGACTCCTCCACCGCCCGGTTGGCACCCGCTTGGCCCCGACGACGAGCTACTCCTCACACTCCTTCCCGACGAGGAAGTCTGAGCGGCTGGACTTCACCCTGTTCAGCGGCGCTCCGGATGCCTCCGCCGGAACTCCTCGCGCAGGGCCGCGAGGTAGCCCGTGGCCTCCGGCGAGCCCTCGGCGGGGGCCCAGGGGGCGAAGGTCTTATCATTGGCCGGGGCGTACGGCCCCGTCTTCACCTCGTAGATGAGGGTGTCCGGCGCCAGGGCCACCAGCCCATGGAAGATGCCCGGAGCCAGATCCACCCCGAATTGCTCTCCCCCCGCCTCCAATGACAGACAGTCGCGCACGCGCCCCTCCTCCTCGAAGGTGAAGAAGGCCAGCGCGCCACGCAGCACCACCCACGCCTCGGCCTTCGGCGGCTCCAGGTGCCGGTGCGGCCGCACGTAGCTGTCTGGCTGGATGACGTTGAACATCCGGTGCAGCAGGTCCGCGTCCTCCTTGTGGAAGGGCTGGATGATGCGCCGGCGGGGGCTCGTCCGGGAGGCCTCCGTCACCTCCTCCACCAGGGCGCGGGAGAGGACCACCAGCTCCCCCGCAGGGGCATCCAGGGCACGTCGGTAGGAAGCGCTCATGCCCCAGAGCCGAGCACAGGTTCGCTCCGCCAGCCAGCCCTGGACGCGCTCCTCCCTTCACGGGTGCTGCGAGTGAGACGCCTCCGCCGGCCCCAGACGGCGCAGGCTCGCCTGGGCCCGCTGCTCATAGGCCACCATCTCGTGCTCCTGCGCGAAACGGATGGCCTCGAGGAACGCCGCGCGGGCCTCGTCCTCGCGCCCGGCCAGCCGCAGCAGCTCGCCACGCACCCGGTGCAGCTCCGGCAGGTACGAATACTCCTCCGTCACCGCCGGCCACGTCAGCGCCTCGTCCACCGCGGCCAGCCCTTCCTGGGCCTGACCCAGCCTCAAATGGATATGGGCCAGCAATCCCAGGTTGTGGTGCATGCCCGCGATGATGCCCGAGCGCTGCCACTGCTCCAGCACCTGGCGCATCTGCACCAGGCCCTCCTGCGGACGCCCCAGCTCGGCCAGGGCCCAGCCCCGCATCGCCGAGGGCCACAGGTACCACAGCATGAAGCGGTGCTCGCGCGCGAGGGGGATGCACTGCTCGGCCAGCCCCAGCGTCGTGCGCGCGTCCCACCGCAGCTGGCTGGCGATGGCACAGTACGTCAGCGCGAGCGCCGTCGTGTGCGGGTGGCCGATGCGCCCGGCCAGCTCCAGCGCCTCGCGGGTGGAGCGCTCGGCCTGCTCCTCCTGTCCAGCCACCGAGAGCGGCAGCGTCGCGTAGGCCAGCGCCGCCACGCGCGGGTTGACCCACTGCCGGATGGCGAGCACCCGGTGCTGCGCGAGGTCCACCTCCGGAACCGACAGCGCCTGCTCCAGGTGCCGCAGCGAGTTGCCGACCTGCCCCCAGGTGAACAGGTCCGTGGCCATCATCCGGTGCCCCATGGAGAGCAGCTCCGGCTTGTGCTGGCGCTCGCCCAGGTCCACCAGCAGCTCGGCCACCTCGTGGGAGTCGTGCGATTTGCCGCGCGCGAAGTAGTAGGCGAAGGTGCCCCAGAAGCTCAGCTCCAGGCGCGGCAGCTCCTCGCCCACCTCGCGGATGAGGGCCTGCGCCCGCGTGTACGTGCGCTCCACCTCGGGCGAGCGGAAGCCCTGCACCTGCACCAGGGGCCAGCCCAGGGCCATGAGCAGCTGCAGCTCGTCCCGCGTGAGCGCCGGGGCCTCCGGGAGGCTGCGCAGCAGCTTCAGCGCCTGCGAGAGGTGGCTCACCGCTTCCTCGTTGGCCCAGCGCTGGCTGGCCCGCATTCCCGCCAGCTTCCAGTAGTGGATGGCCGGCTGCATCTCCCCGGCCTCGGTGTAGTGGTGGGCCAGCAGCTCCGGCCGCGTCTCGGCCACCTCGGGGAAGTGCACCGCCAGCGCCTGGGCGATGCGCTGGTGGTACTGCCGCCGCGCGCTGCGGGGCAGCGACTGGTAGGCGGCCTCCTGGATGAGGGCGTGGCGGAACTGGTAGCCGGGCTCGGCCTCGTCATCCCTTGCCTGGAGCAGCCCCGCGGCCCCCAGCCCCGCCAGGTCCCTGCGCAGCACGGTGCCCCGCAGGCCCGTCAGCTGGGCGAGCAGCGCGGAGGAGAAGCTGCGCCCCACCACCGCGCACAGCTGCGCCAGCTGCTTCTGCCGGCGCGGCAGCGAGTCCAGCCGGGCCAGCAGCAGCTCCTGCAAGGTGACGGGGATGGAGGCCGCCGCGCCGCCCTCCAGTATCACCCGCGTCATCTCCTCCACGAAGAGGGGGATGCCGTCCGTGCGCGCCACCAGCTGCGTCACCACCTCCGCGGGCAGCTCCTGCCCCCGCGTCACCTCCTTCACCAGCTGCTCGGTGCAGGCCGCCGGCAACCGCTCCAGGCCGATGCGCTGGAAGGCCGGGTGCTGGGCCCAGGGCGGGCGGAACTCGGGGCGGGCACTGAGGACGAAGAGCAGGCGCGCCCGCTCCACGAAGCCAATCAGGAAGCTGAGCAGCTGCAGCGTGGAGGGGTCCGCCCAGTGCAAGTCTTCCACCACCACCAGCACCGGGCGCTCGCCCGAGTTCTCCATCAGCAGGGTGGCCAGCGCCGCGAGCGTCTCGTCCTTCTGCCGCTGGGGGGTGAAGCGCAGGTGCGGGGAGTCCTCCCGCACGGGCAGCGACACCAGCGCGGCGAGCAGGCGCACCTGCATGGGCGTCAGGCCCTGCTTCTCCAGGTGCCGCTCCACCACGCGCAGGTTCTCCTGCGGCGAGCGCTCCGGGCTCAACCACATGCGCTGCAGCGTCTCGATGACGGGGTGCAGGGCGCTGGTGCTGAACTGGTGCCAGCACTGGAGCCGCAGCAGGATGGGCTTCTCCGGCAGCACGCGCTCTCGCAGCTCCTGGATGAGGCGGGACTTGCCGATGCCGGCCTCGCCGCACAGGAGCACATAGCCGCCATGCCCCTCGCGGGCCCGCCGCCAGGCCTCGAGCAACCGTCCCAGCTCCTCCTCACGGCCCACCAGCGGGCTCAGCTCGCCCGTGGGCAGGCGGGTGCCGGCCGCGCGCGAGCGGCCCAGCACGCGGTGCACCTCGAAGGTGCGCCGCCCGTCGAAGGCCCGGGCACCGAGCGGCTGGGTGTCGAAGGCGCGCCGCACCAGGCTGTGCGTGCTGGGGCCCACCACCACCGCGTCCGGCCCGGCCTGGCGCGCCAGCCACGAGGCGATGCGCGGGGCCTCGCCCTGGATGGTGGGGGTGTGCCCGCGCAGCTCCGGGAGGATGTCGTCCAGCACCACCTGGTCCGTGTCGATGCCCACCTGCACGGCCAGCTCCGCGTTCGTCCCCGGCGGCAACCGCGCCTGGAGCGCCGCGAGCACCGCCGGGGGCAAGTCCAGGCCCGCGCGCACCGCGCACTCCGCGTCCCCCTCCTTCGCCACCGGGTAGCCGAAGCACGCCAGCACCTCGTCACCCAGGCACAGGGTGATGAAGCCCCCATGGCTCTGGATGCCTTCCGAGGCCGCGCGGTGGAAGGCCGCCTCCAGCTCGCCGAAGTCCTCGGGATCCAACTCCTCCGCCAGCGCGCTCAGCCCCGCCACCCGGCAATACAGCAGCGTCACCTGCCGGCGCTGCGGCGCCGTCGAGCGCTGCGGCCCCCGGCCCGGCCTCAGGTTCTCCTCCAGCTCGCGCAGCTCCTCGCGCAGCTCCTCCGCCGACATCACCCGCTTGTCGGGGTCCTTCTCCAGCAGCACGGACAGCAGCGACTCCAGCTCCCAGGGCAGCTCCGGGTTGCGCTCGCGCACCGGCGGCACCGGCTCCGGGGAGAGCACCTGGACGCGCAGCTCCGCCGGCATGAGGTGCGGATAGGGCAGCTCTCCGGTGAGCAGCTCGTACAGCATGACGCCCGCGGCCCAGATGTCGGTGCGCGCGTCCACCTTCTCGCCGCGCCACTGCTCCGGGGCCATATAGGGAGGCGTGCCCGCCGTGGGCAGCTCCGGCTGCTCGGAGGCGAGGCCCGGCGCGGGCGCCAACCACGCCAGGCCGAAGTCGAGCAACTTCACCGTGCCCTGCTTGGTGATGAAGACATTGCTGGGCTTGAGGTCGCGGTGGATGATGTGGTGCTCGTGCGCGTGCGCCAGCCCCGCGGCCACGTCGCGCATGACCTCCAGCGTGCGCCGCAGCGTCAGCCGGCGCTCCCGGCGCACCAGGTCCAGGAGCGACTCACCGCCCAGACATTCCATGACGAGGAAGGGGACGGTGGGCTCGCCCGGTCCGCCGCTCCACTCGGACACGTCGAAGATGCGGACGATGTTCTCGTGGTCCAGCCGTGCGATGGCCCGGGCCTCCCGCAGGCCCATGCCCGCCAGCTCCTCCCGGGGGAAGAGGAACTTGAGGGCCACCACGCGCTGCAGCTCCTCGTCATGGGCCCGGAAGACCTGGCCCATGGCGCCCTCGCCCAGCGACTCGATGATCTCGAACCGGCGCCCGTCCGCGCCTCCCAGCCGCTCTCCGGGCATGATCTTCCGGAAGCGCGTGGGCAGGTCAGCGCTCGCCACCTCCTTCAGCAAGCGCTCGAAGTCGGAGTCGTCCTCGAACTCCAAGCCGTCTTCGAACCCGAGCTCGTCGTCGAACCCGAGCTCGTCGTCGAACCCGAGCTCGCGCTCTAGGCCGGCTTCGGCGTCCTCCCCATGGGGAGCCACCGGCCCCTGGCCGTTCTGCTCGCCGCTGCGTCCCATGGTCTTCCCCCCCGCCCCTCGAAGCAAAACTAGGGGCGCCCGGGAAGGGGGGCAATGAGCCCACCCAGCAGGGAGGGGTAGACGTCACCTTTCCGCTGTCATTCCCGCCCGGCAGGCTGGCCCCGGCGGCGCGTCCAGCAACGGAGCGAGCGAGCCCTTCCCGGCGGCATGTGGCCATCTCGAGAAACGCGCACCAAATCAAACACATCACACCAGAGAGACGTGGACTCCACCGGTAAGAGAAGCGGGAAACCGGAGCTCCCTCTCTGGAAGAAGCCCGGACCGCTCTCTACCCCCTGCCGAGGAAAGGAACAGGACACGTCATGAGCACCATTCTTCTTGTTGATGACGAACCCGAGCTCCTCGACCTCTACACGGAGGTGCTGGAGCTGATGGACCATCGCGTGCTGCGTGCACATGATGGAAGGGAGGCGCTGGAGATCGCCCAGGAGCGGCGGCCGGACCTCGTGGTGACGGACTGGCAGATGCCCCGGATGAGCGGGGTGGAGCTGTGCCAGCGGCTCGTCCAGGACGAGCACCTGCGCGATGTCCCCATCATCATGCACAGCGCGGCGACGGACCCGCACGCCCCCGGGGTGAAGGCCTTTCTCTCCAAGTGCTCGGAGCTGAGCGAGTTTGAAGAGGTGGTCAACCAGACGCTCATCGCGTCGGGCGTGTACCCGCGGGGGCCGCCACGGGGGCCGTACCTGGACGAGCTCTCGGGCTCCTCGCGGGAGACGGCCTGGGAGTGCGAGCACGCGTGCTCGATGGGCCAGTGAGGCCCGGATAGAGCGGGTGACCGAGCGGGCCGGGAGAGAAATCTCCTGGCCCGCGTGCTTTTCGCGCCCGGGCCCCCTCTATCCGCGCAGGAGGCCAACATGGCACGCACCGACGCTGGAGACCGCCGCGAGTTCTCGGACCTCATCGCTCCGCACCGGGCCCTGTTGATGGGGCTGGCGCACAAGCTCTGCCGCAACGGCGGGGTGGAGCCCGAGGACCTGGTGCAGGACACGTTGGAGCGCGCGCTGCTGCACTTCGAGTCGTTGCGCGGCTGGAGTGCCAACACGCGCCGCGCCTGGTTGTGCACCACGCTCCAGCGGCGATTCCTCGACCATTGCCGGCGCCAGCGCACCGAGAACAACGAGGGGCCGCACCTGGAGCTGTTGCACGCCCCCGTCCTCGTGCGCGAGCCGCGGCAGTGGCACTCCTGGGAGCACGTGTCCGAGGAGGAGCTGCACGAGGCCATCGCCTGTCTGCGCTCTCCGTTGCGCGAGGCCTTCGAGCTGCACACCGCGGGGCTGCGCTACAAGACCATCGCGGAAAAGCTCGGCACCACGCCGGGGACGGTGGGCTTCTGGCTGCACCAGGCCCGGCTCGAGCTGAGGTCCCTGCTGCGGCCGCTGGCCAGCGCGCGCTCGGAGGAGCTCGCGGCCTGAAAAGGCAGACAAAAAGCCCGCACAAGAATTCCGACACCGTGCGTCATGACAACGGCCCGGCGCCACTCCACGAAGCACTCAGCCCAAAGACAGACACCCATGAATCCCAACCTGCGTCAGACGAACCCGGTGGTCCCGATGCTGTCGTCCGCCTCCCCCTCCCCCGGGGGCCGCCAGAGCTGGCGCCCCCGCCTCGTGAACGCGCTGGCCACGCACCCGCGGCGCAACCACTGGCTGGAGCGTGTCCCCGAGACTCCCGGCCGCTACCAGGTGCGCGGCGTGACGGGCGTCATCTTCATACTCTTCGGACTGATGAAGGCCTTCGACTTCACGCTACCCATCCTCGTGGGCGCGCCCGGGCTGCGGGTGAACACGGGCGTGGAGGGCTTCGCGCAGTTGCTCGCCGGCCTCGGCATGCCCTTCCCCTTGTTCAACGCGGCGATGGTCATCGCGATGGAGGTGGTGCTCGGCCTGGGGCTCATCCTCGGGGCGTGGACACCGGCGACGCGGCTCATCACCCGCCTGTGCGCCCTTCCGCTCGCGGGCGACATGATGGTGGCGCTGCTGGTGGGCATCCGCCAGGTGCAGGGCAACCCGGTGATGATCGACGGGCACCCCATCATGAATCAGTTCTGGCGGCTGCCGGTGGAGTTGGGCCTGCTGGCCGGAATGCTCTACCTGCTGTGGAAGCCCGCGGCCCAGGCGGTGGCGCCGCGGCTGATGCCGGTGCCCGTCCGCGAGGGCTGAGCAGCGGCCGGGCGGGCACTCTGAGCCCCGCTGGATGGGCCTCGGGGACAGGCCGGTGTCCGCTTCCCGGCGGATCCTCCGTTCAAACGCGAAACTCCGGGAAGGAGCTACAGGCCCTCCTTCCCTCCCACCGAGCAGGGGACCGAGGCCACCAAGCCGTTACAGGACGCGTGCGTAGTTTCACCCCCGCACCACAACGCAGCACGGAGGGGTCTCCATGACACCGACTCTCACGACCAGCGCCTATGTCCTTCACAACCTCGGCCTCGCGGCGGGCTTCGGCGGCTCGCTCTTCGGCCGCATCGCCCTCAACCCGTCGGCCAGGTTGATCTCCGACAAGCAGGACCGGGCGAAGATCGTCAACGCGGCCTGGAATGGCTACAACATCGTCAACGCCGTGGGCCTGGGCGCCACCGCCATCACCTGGCTCATCGGCCGCTCCAAGATCTCCGGCCGCTCCATTTCGGCCAGCGCCCGCAGGCTGGTGCTCGTGAAGGACTTCCTGATGGGCGCCACGCTCGTCAGCGGTGTCGTCAACCTCATCGGCGGGGGCTTCCTGGCCAAGCGCGCCCTCCAGGATGGCATCTCCATGGAGTCCGGCAGCAAGGCCTCCGATGACGCGCCCGATGACGTGAAGAGCACCACCAAGCTCGTCAACTGGCTGGGCGTCTTCAGCCTCGCCACCATGGCCGGCCTCATCGGCGTGTCCACCTGGCTGGACAACACCGCCCAGGCCAGCAGCAAGTGGAAGTTCATCGCTCGCGCCCTGCCGTAAGCTCAATCGCAGACAGTGCGTTTCCATGGCCTCCGCGCGCCAGGCGAGCGGGGGCCGTCGTGTTTTCCACTTCCGCGCGGTGCAAGCCTCCCCCCGGTACGAGCCGCTCCCTTGCCCCCTCCCCGGAGCGGGCAGCACCCGCGCACCGGCCGCGGAGGGAGGCAAGCCCCGCTCCCCAGGCGGCCAGAAGGTGCACACCCTTGGGCGCGAGGGGGGTTTGAATGGGCTGGCGGGAACGGACGCGGATCCTGGTGTGTGCGTGTGCAGTCCTCGTCATGGCGGGGTGCGGGTCCACCGGCAAGGAGGTGGAGGAGCCCGTCGAGCCGCCCGCGGCCGAGGAGCCCGCGCCCGGCACGCCCGCGCCAGATCCTCTGGAGGAGCCGCCTCCACCTGAAGGCCCGGTGGTGGTGGAGCCCACCGAGCCGGAGCCGGTCCCGGAGCAGCCGCGGCCGCCGCCGCCCATGTTCCAGCCGGGCTTCCATCAGGCGCTGCGCTGGTCCTACAGCACGGGCAGCGTGACGTTCCGCCTGCGCGTGCCGGTGGGCCGGGCCGGAGAGCGGGTGCGGCTCGCGTTCCGCGCGGGGGATGGCAACCTCGTGCTGCGCAAGGCCACCATCGCCCAGGCCGGTCCCAACGGCTCGCTGGCCTCGGCGCCGGTGGCGGTGACGTTCTCCGGCACCCCGGGCTTCTCGGTGGGCGCGCGGACGCGCGTGGTGTCCGACCCCGTGTCCCTGCCGGTGGGCTTCCGCGACGAGCTGGCCGTGTCCTTCGAGGTGCAGGGCGCCCTGGCGGTGAGCGCCATCCACGCCCTGCCGGGCAGCCAGGTGCGCTCGGGCGCCTATGCGAGCGTCACCGGCCCGCTGGGCGGTACGGGGTGGGATCGCGCCGTGGGACTGGCCACGGTGGAGGTGGAAGGCCCGCCCGCGCGCGCCTTCGTGGCCCTGGGCGACAGCATCACCGAGGGCTACATCGACGAGCAGGACGACACGCGCCTGGCCTGGCCGTCCGTGGCCGAGGCCCAGCTGGGCGTGCCCTTCGCCAACGCGGGCGTCTCGGGCCAGGGCTTCTACGATGCGCTGAGGAACCTGGACGCGGAGGTGCTCTCGCTCCAGGGCATCACCGACTGCGTCATCCTGCTGGGCACCAACGACCTGAGCGCCCTGGACGTGAGCGGCCTGCAGTCGCGGATGAACACGCTCGTCTCGCGGTTGCAGCCCTTCTGCCGCACCTGGGTGGGGACGCTGCTGCCCAAGGAGAAGAGCAACCACGGCGACTACGAGGTGGTGAAGCGGCAGCGGCTGGAGCTGAACGCGTGGATCCGCGCCACCTTCCCGGACGTCATCGACTTCGAGGCGGTGACGCGCCAGCCGGACAACGTGCACCTCTTCCTGGACGGGCTGGAGGTGGACGGCATCCACCCGAGCGCCGCGGGGCACCGCGTCATGGCCACCGAGGCGGCGCGGGTGCTGCGTGAAGCGGGCGTGCAACCGGGCCCGGGCGTGCTGCTGCCCGCCGAAGGGCAGCCCTGAGGGAAGCCTTCGGGGTGTCGAACGGCTCGCCAGGAGGAAGGCGGGCCGTTATGTCTTCCGGTGCCGGACCCCCGGCACGGCACCATGACGAACACCTGGTATGACGCAGTGGTGGTGGGCTCCGGCTTCGGCGGACTGGCCACGGCCCTGGAGCTCACCCGGCGGGGCGCTCGCGTGGCGCTCTGCGAGACCCTCAACTACCCGGGAGGCTGCGCCAGCACCTTCCGCCGGCATGGCTACGCCTTCGAGGCCGGCGCCACCCTCTTCTCCGGGCTCGACGAGGAGCAGCTCTTCGGCCGCTGGATGCGCCAGCTCGGGCTGGACGTGACGGTGGACTGGTTGGATCCGATGGTGGAGCTGCGCACCCCGGGCATGCGGCTGGAGGTGTACCGCGACCGCCAGCGGCTGATCGACCAGCTGTGCGCCTTCCCCGATGCTCCGGCCGGCGCCCTGCGCGACTTCTTCACACTGCAGCAGCAGGTGGCCCAGGCGCTGTGGCCCCTCTTCGATGACCCCACGCTGCTGCCGCCGCTCGACGTGCGCGCGCTGCTGCGGCATGCCTCGCGCGCCCTGCGCTACACGCCCCTGGTGCGCTGGATGGGACGGCCCCTGGGCTCCGTCCTGGAGCGGCTCGGGCTGATGCGCTTCACCCCGCTGCGCACGTACCTGGACGCGCTCTGCCAGATTACGGTGCAGTGCGCCGCCGCCGAGGCCGAGGCTCCCTTCGCGCTCGCGGCCATGGACTACTACTGGCGCGGCACCGGGCACGTGCGCGGAGGGATTGGCCGGCTGGCCAGCGCGCTCGCGGGAGCCGTCACCACGGGCGGTGGCGAGGTGCTGTACGCCAACCGGGTGAAGTCGCTCGAGCCCGTGCCGGGAGGCTGGAAGGTGTCGGCGCGGCGGGGCGAGCTGCTCGCGCGCCACGTGGTGGCCAACGTGCTGCCGCAGGGGCTGATGCGCTTGCTGGGCCTTCCCCCCGAGCGGCTGCCCGCGCGTCTGCGGGAGCTGGCCGGACGGGTGGCGGAGGGCTGGGGGGCGGTGATGCTGTACCTCGTGGTGCGGGCACCCGGGGAGGCCTCGCCCGGAGCGCACCACCTGGAGCTGGTGCAGAACGAGCAGGCCGCCTTCATCGAGGGCAACCACCTCTTCGCCTCGCTCAGCGGCGAGGCGGACACGGGCCGGGCGCCGCCGGGACACCGGACGCTGACGGTGTCCACGCATGTGCCGTTGCGCTCGCTGGCGGGGCGGCCCGAGGAGGAGCAGGCCCGCCTCGTCTCCACCATCCAGGAGCGGATGAGGCAGGGGCTGCGGCGCCTGGCACCCGAGTGGATGGAGAACCTGCAGCACGAGATGACGGCGTCCCCGCGCACCTTCGAGCGCTTCACCCAGCGCGAGGCGGGAGCGGTGGGCGGAGTGCCACGCCGCGCCGGGCTGTACCACTACCGCTCCTTGGGGCCCCGGCCGGTGATGGACGGACTGTGGCTCGTGGGGGACTCGGTGTTTCCGGGACAGAGCACGCTGGCCACGGCGCTCGGAGGCGTGCGTACGGCAGCGAGCATCTCGCGCGGGTAACGGGGGCTCAGTCGCCCTCGAAGCGGACACCCGCCGCCCGGGCTTCGGCCACGAGCCCGTCCACCTTCTCGAGGTAGGCCTCCATGTCCGCCTTCCGCTCCAGGCCTCCCGAGGACATGTACCGCACGGTGCCGAAGATCTCCCGCTCGCCCCAGGGCCGGTCATGCAGGCCGAACAGCCAGCCGATGTTCGCGTAGGAGTTCGCGTCGCGCCCGTCCAGGAAGTAGCGGTTGTTGAGCGCCAGCGTCGTGCGGTGCGCGTGCTCGGGGGTGCTGCTCCACTCCAAGATCTTCTTCCCCCAGTACATGCGCATGGCGTTGTGCATGTAGCCCGTGTAACGCATCTCCCGCATGGCGGCGTTCCAGTACGGGTCGTGCGTGCGCGCCCGCTCCAACTGCTCCCGCGTGTACTGGTGGCGCCGCTCGTCGCTCCGGTGCTTGTCCAATGTCTTGCGCGCCCACTCGGGCACGCACTCGAAGCTGTCGTAGTGGGGCGAGTACTCGGCGAAGTTCTGCGCCAGCTCGCGCCGGACGATGAGCTCCTCCAGGAAGCTCTCGCGCTGGTTGTCCGCTGCCTTCGCGCCGCGCGCCGCCAGCGCCACCTCCACCGGGCTCACCTGCCCGAAGTGGAGGTACTTGCTCATGTGCGAGACGTGCGTCGTCTCCGGGTGCGGCCGGCTCTCCTCGTACTCGGGGAGGTGCTCGGTGAGGAATTTGCGCAACAGGCGCTTCGCCTCGCTCATGCCGCCCCGGAAGCGGTGGCTCACCGGCGGCACCGTCCGGTCCAGGTCCAGCTTCGCCAGCACCGTGTCGAGGTCCTCGAGGTCGAGCCCCTTCACGCCCAGCCCCAGCGAGTCCGTCTTCAGCGGCGTGGGCGCGAGCTCCACCAGGTACGCGCTCCAGAGGCGGTGGATTTTGGGGCGGATGGTGCGCGCGGCGTACTCGGCCTTGCCCGAGGCGGCCTCCACCGGCACCACCACGTCGCCCTCGACTTGAATCACCGGACAGGAGGCCTTCTCCGCCACCGTCTGGCGCCACTGCTTCTGGTGCCTCAGGTAGCCCCGGTCACACACCACGAGCGCCGCCTTGCGCGCGAGCTTCAGTGCCACCTCGTCCGGAGCGCCGCGCTGGACCACGAGGGGAATCTTCCGGCGCACCAGCGTGCGCTGTGCGTCCTGGAGTCCCTCCAGCATGAAGCGGTAGTGACGGACGTTGGCCTCGGGGTAGCCGTCCATGAGGCCGAAGCCTACGAGCAGCGGCAGCTTCGCCTCGTTGGCCCGCTGGATGGCGTACTCCAGCGCCGGGTTGAACTCCGCGCGCTGGCTCTGCTGCATCCAATAGAGGATGTAGCCGCCGTCCTTCGGCTCGTGGGTGTTGAGCCGCTTGATGCGGCCCTCTTCGATGGTCCTGCTCGCCATGGCGCTCCTTTTATAGAAGCGTCTGTTCCACGGCCAGGAAGCGGAAGAGGGACTCGTCATGGCTCGGGACGCAGCCCCCTTCTCCCTGGCGGAGCTTCCGCGTTAGAGGTGAAGTGACGAGCCATGCGGCCCGCCCCTGGGACGGGTGCTGCGCTCAGGAGAAGGACACATGCGCTGGCGAGGCGTGCTCAGTCTCACGGTATGGATGGCGATGGGAACGGGATGCCCGGAGACGTGGCGGGAAGGCGGCACCATCGACCGGGCGATGGCGAAAGACCTCGCGGAGGAGCTGCACCGGCACGACTGCTACTTGAGCGAGGACGAGTGGGTGGAGAAATGTGGCGTTTCCCCCGAGGATTGGACGCAGTCCGGGTGCCCTCATGCGTGTCAGTTCAGGGTCGGCCCGTGATGCGCTGGCGCCCCCTCCTGATCTCGCTGTTGGGCATCCTCCTGCTCCTGCCATTGGCCTGGGCCCTCCATACGGCCATGCTGGGAGATTTGCGACCGGCTCCCGCGGCGACGCTCGTCCCCATGCTCTCGCCCGGAGAGCGCCAGAGCCTGCTCACCTACGAGCGCCCCTGCACAGGCCGTAAGGACTGCGAGCCACCGCTCGCCTGCTTCTTCAACAAGCGCTCGAAATGGAGGTACTGCACCGACAGCCGGTGCATGACGGATGAGCAATGCGCGGAGGACATGGTGTGCCGCACCTTGGAGACGGTGAAGGGCGGGCCCCAACTCCGCCAGTGCACGCTGGTGGGTGTGCGCAAGGAGGGCGAGCCCTGCGCGGACATGTCGTCCTTGCGGAAAGCGGCCTGTGAACGGGGCCTGCTGTGCCAGGATCGCCGATGCGGCCGGCCGTGCCGGGTGGAAGAGCCCGGGAGTTGCCCGGAGGGATTCTTCTGCCGCGAGGGCCTCGATGGACCTTCCTGCCTGCCCACGTGCGAGGGCCGTGCGTGTCCCGAGGGCCAGGCCTGCATCCAGCCCAACAGCGAGCAGGGCGTGTCGGTGTGCGCTCAAGTGTATGGCCACAACTGCCAGGAGACCCCCTGTCCCGAGGGCCAGAAGTGCCACATGTGGAATCCCTTCAGCCACCCGCGCGAAGCCTGGGGGACGTGTCTCATCCGTTGTGGTGAGGAGCACACGCCCCCCTGCCCCGAGGGCTTCGTCTGCCAGATGAACTATTGCAGGAAGGCCTGTGACCCGGCCGTCCCCGATATCTGCGGTCCTCATTACAAATGTGACCGCTACTCCGAGAAGTTCGACTGGGCGTGCGAGCCGGACATGTGAGTGTGAGGGTTCAGCCCTTCCTGTTGAGGGCGCGCGTGGCCTGCCAGGTGGACTCGAACTCCGCGCACTCGATCTCGAAGGGCGCGAAGCCGTCTTCCTCGACATCGAGCGTGGCATCACTCAGGCCGCCATAGCGGTCCTCGAGGTGCGAGGCGTCGTACTTCAGCGCCGTTCCGTTCTCGTAGATCTCAAGTTGCCGCGCCACCCCACCCTGCTCGTCCAGCTCCAGGTACCAGATGGACGTGCCCCAGGCGTCGTACTCATCGCCCCGCGACTCCTCCCAGGGCCGTTTGAAGTAGCGCATCCGCGCCTCACTTCGCGGCCTGCACCGCCCCGCTCCGCTCCCGCGCCGCGTGCCACGCCAGCGCGCCGAACGTCCCCGCCAACGTGCTCAGCAAGCCTCCCGCCGCCAGGAACGCGCCCTCGAGCCCCACCGCGCCAATCAGCGGCTGCGCGAGCAGCGGTGAGATGAACTGTCCCAGGAAGAGGCTCGTCGTCAGGAAGCCCATCACCCGGCCTCGCGCGGCCTCCGGCGCCACCTCGCCCGCCCAGTTCGCCATGTTCGGCGTCAGCAGCCCCTGGCCCAGCCCCGACACCGCCAGCCCTCCCACCACCGCCGCGTACGAGTGCGACATCCCGACGAGCACGTAGCCCAGCGCCATGCACGCGAAGAGCACCGCCATGATGCTCCGGTAGCCGAGCACCTGCCGCACCTTCGCGTAGCGCAGCGACACCACCGAGCCCACCACCGTGGACACGCCCACCGCCAGCCCCGCCAGCGCCGAGGACTGCACCCCCAGCCGCCTCAGCAGGAAGGGCAGCTGCAACGGGATCAGGTAGAAGATCATCATCCCCACCATCGCCAGGCCGTACACCTGCCACAGCGTGCTCCACGGCAGGGCCACGCGCGCCGCTCCGCCCGCCACGGGCCCCCGCTTCACCTCGGGCTCGGGGAGGAAGAACAGGATGAGCGGGAGGATCAGGAAGGCGTAGAGGTAGACGGCGAACGGGGCTCGCCAGTGGATGTCGGCCAGCAGGCCTCCGCCCAGCATGAAGACGAAGCCGCCCACGCCCATGGAGGCCGCCTGGCGCCCCAGCACCACGCCGCGCTCGGGGCCCGCGTAGTAGTCCGCGATGAGCGCCGCCGCCGTCGTCATCAGCCCGCCCACCGCCAGGCCCAGCAGCGCGCGGCACACGAGGATGAGCGGCAGCGACGTGAGCACTCCCGGCAGCGAGCCCGCCACGCCGTAGAGCGCCACCGCCGCCACCAGCAGCCGCTTGCGGCCGAAGCGGTCGATGAGCATCCCCGCCAGCGGCGCCCCCATCGCGGTGAACAGCGCCGGCAGCGACACCACCAGCCGCACCCAGAGGTCAATCCCTGGCACCCACTCGAAGGCCATGCGCAACCGCGGCAACGAGGGAGAGATGGCGGCGCTCGCCATGATCGTCATCATGCTGACGAGCAACAGCGTGAGCAGCCGCAGGGTCGGGTGGGGGGTGCGCATGCCAGGTTTTTATCCCGACTCATCCCCGCGACTCCAGACACCCCCGGGTAACCCTGGACCCAGGTGCTCCCCGCCTCAGAGGACCTTCACCGCCTTCACCACATTGTCGCCCACGGTGCCGGACGGGATGATTTGGAAACCAAGCTTGCGGCAGATGCGCTGCATCGCCCCGTTGCCCGAGAGGATGTCCGCGACAATCCGCTTCAGCCCCCAGTCGCGTCCCACGTCCACCAGCCGGCGCAGCAGCTCCGAGCCCAGCCCCTGCCGCTGCACCGCGTCACTGATGAGCATGGCGAACTCGGCGTCCTGAGTTCCCGGCAAGCGCGTCAGGCGCCCCACCGCGAGCAGCTCGCCCCCGTTCCCCCGCTCCACCACCAGCGCCAGCTCCCGCGCGTAGTCGTTGAAGCAGATGCGCGCCAGCCGCCCGTGCGCCACGCGCTGGTCCAGCTTCATCATCCCCGCGTACCGCAGGAACACCGTCTGCTCCGAGAGCGTCTTGTGGAACTCCACCATCCTCGGCTCGTCCTCGGGACGGATGGGACGGATGACCACGTCCTGCCCATCCTTCATCTTCCACCGCCCCACGTACTTCACCGGGTACGGGAGGATGGCGAGCCGCGGCAGCTCCTCCTCCTTCACCTCCGGGCCGTGCAACACCACGCGCGCGTCCAGCGCCACCAGCCGCTGCGCCGACGCCAGCAGCGGGTTGATGTCCACCTCCTGGATGAAGCGCTGCTCCACCACCAACTGGCTGAAGCGCACCAGCAGCTTGCGCAGCGCTCCCAGGTCCACCGGCTCGCGCCCGCGCACGCCCTTCAACGCCTCGTGGATGCGCGTCTGCTCCATCAGCCGCCCCGCCAGCGTCGTGTTCAGCGGCGGCAGCGCCAGCGCCCGGTCCTTGAACACCTCCACCAGCGTCCCGCCCGCGCCGAACAGCAGCACCGGCCCGAACTGCGCATCCAGGGTGCTCCCCA
Source organism: Archangium gephyra (assembly GCF_042230915.1). GTDB lineage: Bacteria > Myxococcota > Myxococcia > Myxococcales > Myxococcaceae > Archangium > Archangium gephyra_B. Next base: position 11,501,752 of record NZ_CP102578.1, read on the forward strand.
CGATGAGCTCGTAGCCCTCCAGCTTCACCATGGGCTGCACCGTCACCCCGTCGAACCCGTCCGCCTTCCCCAGCGCCTCCAGCCTGCCGCGGATGGCCGCGAAGGCCTCGCGCACCTCCTGCGCCGTCCCCAGGTTCAGCTTCACCCCGCCCACGTCCGACTTGTGCGTCACCTGGTGCGAGTGCAGCTTGAGCACCACCGGGTAGCCCAGCGACTCCGCCTCGCGCACCGCCTCGTCCACCGTCGTGGCCCGCCGCGTCTCCACCGTGGGAATGCCGTACGCCTCCAGCAGCCGCTTGGACTCGTACTCCGTCAGCAGCGTGCGGCCCGCGGCGCGCGCCTCGTGGATGAGCCGCTCCGCCTCATCCCGGCCCGGGGGCTCCTCCGCCAGCACCGGCGTCTCGTACAGGCCCGCCAGGTTGTAGCTGTAGCGCCACATGTAATTGAAGATGCGCGCCGCCGTGTCCGGATAGCCGAACGTCGGAATCCCCGCGTCGTTGAGGATGCGCTCACCCGCCGCCACCTCCGAGCCTCCCATCCAGCTGGCGATGACGGGCTTGCCCAGCTTCGCGTAGGGCCGCAACCGGTCCGCCGTCTGCGTGGGCTCGGTCATGTCCTGCGGCGTGAGGATGACGAGCAGGCCATCGCTGTTCTCGTCCGCGCCCGCCACCTGCAGCGCCTTCTCGTAGCGCGCGGGGTCCGCGTCGCCCAGGATGTCCACCGGGTTGCCATGGCTCCACGCCGGGGGCAGCAGGCCGTTGAGCGCCGTCACCGTCTTCTCCGAGAGCTTCGCCAGCTCGCCCCCGCCCATTACCAGCGCGTCCGTGGCCAGCACGCCCGGACCTCCCGCGTTGGTGAGGATGGCGAGCCGCCGCCCGACGGGACGCGGCTGCCGGGCGAGCACCTCGGCCATGTAGAAGAGGTCCGCGATGGAGTCCACGCGCAGCACGCCCGTGCGCCGGAAGGCCGCGCTCAGCACCTCGTCGCTGCCCACCAGCGTGCCCGTGTGCGAGGCCGCCGCAGCCGCCGCCTGCGCCGTCCTCCCCGCCTTGATGACGATGATGGGCTTGTGCAGCGCCACCTCGCGCGCCGCCGACAGGAAGGCCCGCGCGTCCCCAATGGACTCCATGTAGATGAGGATGCTGCGCGTGCGTGGGTCGTTACCGAGGTAGTCGATGACGTCGCCCCACCCCACGTCCAGCATCGAGCCCATGGACACAAAGGCGCTGAAGCCCACCGCCTCGCGCAGGCTCCAGTCGAGGATGGCCGTGAGCAGCGCGCCGCTCTGGCTCACGAAGGCCACGTTGCCCGGACGCGCCATGTCTCCCGCGAAAGTGGCGTTGAGCCCCGTGGTGGGCCGCATCACCCCCAGGCAGTTGGGGCCGATGATGCGGATGCCCGCCTCCCGGGCGATGTGCAGCACCTCCAGCTCCAGCTTCACGCCCTCGGGGCCCACCTCCTTGAAGCCCGCGGAGATGATGATGACGCCTCGCACGCCCGTCTTCGCGCACTCGCGCATCACCCCGGGCACCGTGCTGGCGGGAGTCACGAGGACGGCCAGGTCCACCGGCTCGGGCAGCGCCTCGAGCGAGGGCCAGGCGCGGATGCCCAGTACGTTCTTCCGGTTGGGATTGATGGGGTAGACGGTGCCCCCGAAGGGGTTGCTGATGAGGTTCCAGAGGATGGTGCGCCCCACGCTCCCCTGCCGCTCGCTCGCGCCCACCACCGCCACGCTGTGCGGATTGAAGAGGGCATCGAGCGGATGACGGCCCTGCTGGTGCAGCAGGTCGTACGAGGGATCGTTCGGCGGCGCACGGGTCGTCTGGGCCATGCGCCCGTTTTCCGCGCCCCAGGCGCCCCCGTTCAACCGCAACCGTGGGCCGGGCGCATGGGGCGTTGCCTGGAGGGCAGTGGAGACCCGCTGGGAGCGAGACGTGTGGCGGATGTGGAACAGCGGTAGGCTCCTGCCGCCATGGCTCGCCGCAAACAGTCCGATGAGGCCACCGCCCGCGTCCGCAACCTGCTCGCCCTCGACGCCGCCAACATCATGCGGCGGCTCGAGTCACGCCGGGGCGAGATGTTCGTCCTCTTCTCCCGCCTGCGCAGCCGCGAGCCCATGCTCAGCACCATCGCCACCCGCTACTCCACGGCCACCTTCCACGAGCTCGTCCACCTGCCCGTGCGCGAGCAGTCCGTCGTGGACCACTTCTACGAGTGCCTCGACGCGCTGCGCTGGTACTTCACCTATACCGAGGACATGCCCAGCACGGCCCAGCAGACCTTCAACACGCTGCACCGCCGCCTGGAAGAGGCCCACCGCAAGCTCGTCGCCGTCCTCGGCCACCCCGTGTCTCCCGATGGCACCACCGTGGTGGAGGGTGAAGTGTTGCGGCGTGAGGACAAGGCGCTTCCTTGATGCTGGAGAGCAGGTGAGCGGGCGAGCGACAGGCTGCTACGTGCCTCGGCTTCGCGGCCGGTTCCTGTCTCGGTTGGAGTCTTTCGTCTAGAGTTCCGCGCCGCATGTTCCAAGCTTCTCGCGGCAGGCGGTGGGCGGTCGTCCTCCTCGTTCCCTTCCTCCTCGGTGCCCTCCTCTGGGCGTCCTGGCCAGCTCCCGGGGAACCCCAGGCGCACCGGCAGTCCCGTGCTCCGCGGGCCCCGCGTCCGGCCGCATCTCCCGACAAGCCGCTCCGGCTCGCCCAGGCCGCTCCCGCCGCGCAGGCCGCTCCCGCGCCTTCCGCCGCCGCTCCGGCCGTCAGCCGCGCGCTGCCCCCTCCCTCGCCCCGCGCCCTCAAGCTGTATCAGCTCGGCAAGAAGCTCGGCGTCCACGAGCCCCACCTGGAGGACCCCTGTGTCGCCCCCTCCGGCGCCACCTGCTCGCGCACCGCGCTCACCCCCTTCTTCGAGTCCCTCGACGCCCTCTCCTCCCGCGAGGCCTCCTCCCCCGCCGTCATCTCCGCGTTCGGCAATTCGCTGATCGCCGGTGACCGCATCGTGGACGTCATCCGCGAGGAACTCGGCGCCACCTTCGGCGATGGCGGGCGCGGCGTGCTCGCCATGGACCGGCTCGGCCCCTACGGGCCCCGCGTCCGCGCCGGCTTCGCTCGCGGCGGTTGGGAGCCTCGCACCCTGGGCGAGCTCAAGCTCGCCGAGCTGCCCTTCGGCATCACCGGCATCTACCACCGCTCCACCACCGCCAGGGCCAGCAGCCGCTTCGCGCTCGACAATGAGCCGCATGGCACCCTGTGGTGGCTCGACGTGCCCCGCGCCGGCCAGCTCTCCGTGCACGCCGATGGCAAGGAGCTCGCCCGCGCCGAGCCCCAGGGCTCCGGCCAGGCCCAGGCCCTCTCCTTCGACATCCCCGAGGGCGCCCGCCACCTCGAGGTCGTCGCCGAGGGCCGCGGCGCCGTGGTGCTCGGCGTCGTGCTGCAGCACCAGCGTCCCGGCATCGTGCTCGACACCCTCGGGGTGCCCTCCGCCGACGCCAACCTCTTCCTGCGCGCCCGCGAGGACATCTTCCGCACCCAGCTCGCCGAGCGCTCTCCCCGCCTGCTCCTCTTCATCCTCGGCGGCAACGAGGCCAAGCGCCTCGAGTGGGGCCGCTCCAAGCTCGCCGAGGTGGAGGAGGGTCTGCGCACCTTCGTCCGCCGCTCGCGCGCCGCCGCTCCCGGCAGTGCCTGCCTGGTGGTGGGTCCCATCGACGCCGTGCGCGGTGGCAACGGCGCCAACAAGCTCGTCCAGCGGCCCTACCTCGACGAGGTCATCTCCATCGAGCGGCAGATCGCCCTCACCGAGGGCTGCGCCTTCTTCGACATCTTCTCGGCCATGGGCGGCTCCGGCTCGCTGGCCCGCTTCGTCCAGGCCGGGCTCGTCCACGAGGACCTCGTCCACCCGCGCGGCCACGGGCTGGACATCCTCGGCCAGCTCATCACCGATGCGCTGCTGCGCTCCTGGGTGGACGCGGGAGACCCCCGCCGCCAGGCCGCGCTCGCGCCGCCGCTCCAGGCCTCCGAGGAGACGCGGTGAGAGCGCTCCTCGCCGCGCTGCTCGTCCTCTGCCTCACCGCGCCGCTCCCGGCCCCGGCCCGCTCCCGCCCCTCCGCCGCGGCCCGGCAGAAGGACAAGCCCTTCCCCGCCGAGGTGCAGCGCGCGCTGGAGGCGCTCGTGCGCGCCGAGCTCGCCAAGGGCCCCTACGCCGGGCTCTCGGTGGGCGTGCTCCACGGCGGCATGCGCTGGGTGCAGGGCTATGGAATGCGGGACCTCGCCCACAAGCTGCCCGCCACGCCCCGGACGACGTACCGGATGGCGTCCATCACCAAGTCCTTCACCGCCGTGGCCGTGATGCAGCTCGTCCAGGAGGGCAAGCTCCAGCTCGACACGGACGTGCGCTCCTGGGTGCCCGAGTACCCCGAGAAGCCGTGGCCCTTCACCGTGCGCCAGTTGCTCGGCCACCTCGGCGGCGTGCCCCACTACGACGGGCCCGAGGCCGCGGAGAACACCCAGCCCCTCGACACCGCGGGTGCCCTCGCGCTCTTCGCCGACAAGCCGCTGGCCGCCGAGCCCGGCACGAAGTTCGTCTACACCACCTGGGGCTACAACCTGCTCGGTGCCGCCGTGGAGAAGTCCTCGGGCCAGGGTTACGGCCGCTACCTGAAGTCCCACGTCTTCGGCCCCGCCGGCATGCGCCACGCCGCGCTGGATGACCAGCGCACCCGCGACAAGCACCACGCCGTGGGATACCGCCCGCACAAGGGACAGCTCGTCCCCTCGCACTTCCTGGATGTCTCCAGCCGCTTCGCCGGCGGAGGCACCCGCGCCTCCGTGGAGGACCTGCTCGCCTTCGGTCAGGCCATCCTCCAGCACAAGCTGGTGCCCGCTGAAACAGCACGGATGATGCAGGCCCCCATGAGCACCCGCGAGGGCCAGCTCACCGACTACGGCATGGGCTTCGCCACCTACCCGCTGCGCGGCCACTACATGGTGGCGCACGCCGGAGGCCAGCCGGAGACCACCTCGCTGCTGGTGATGCTTCCCGCCGAGGACGTCGTCATCGCGATCGCCAGCAACCTGGAGGGCGAGGCGAAGCGGCAGCGGCGCATCTCCACCCGCATCCTCGAGACGCTGCTGGAGGACGGACTCGTCCGCCGCGACGCGCACCTGGTGGACCCGGTGGACGCCGTGGTGCACGAGGGGCTCGCCCGCCTCTTCACCTACGGGCTCTCCTACCACCAGTGGGCCACCCGCGGCCCCGGCACGCACCCCGAGCCGGGAGACCTCTCCGAGGCCTTCACCCGGATGTCCACGCTGCTCGACCGCGCCAGCATCGCGCAGGATCCGCAAGCCGCGCTGCAGCGCGTGCGCGACGCCCACCAGCCGCGCGAGGGCTCGCTGCTCATCCGCGTGGGGGCGCACATGGCCTGGACGCTGGAGAAGGCGCTGGGGCCCGAGAAACTGCGCGAGTACCCCGCGCGCGGCCCGCTCGCCTTCTTCACCGACTACCTCGCCGCCTGCGAGCAGGTGCCCTGCCCCGCACCGCTGCGCTTCAGCGAGACGCTCCAGAAAGACGCGCGGCACCTGGACGAGGTCTGGCAACGCGCGCAGGTGGCCGAGCTGCGGCGCGTGCGACTGGACGAGGTGAAGGACCCCGAGGCGCTCTGGCCCGCGCTGGAGATGGCCACCGCCAATACCTCGCTGCACCCGGACTACGTGGACGAGATGCTCCGCGTCGCGGGCCTGCTCGGCAAGCGCGGCAAGAAGGAGGAGCAGCTGCGCTGGCTGGAGCGCGCCGTGGCCCTGCATCCGCAGTCGGCCCCGGCGCGAGAGGCGCTCGCCAAGGTGCAGGCCCCCGGCACGCAGCAACCGCTGGAGGTCCCCGCCGCCACCGCGCCTCGCCGCGCGACGGATGGCAGCAGCCCCGTGCCCGATGACGCCGGGCTCCTGCCTGCCTCCCACCCCGCTCCGCAGCCGCCCCAGGAGCGCGCCGCAGATCAGGGGGGCTGACCCGCCGGGCGCGCTTCGCTCAAAGTTGTCCAACTGTTGGACAACTTTTACGAAACCCGCGCAGAGCGCCGCTCCTCCGTCAACAATCCCTCTCCCTCCGGGAGAGGGACGGGGTGAGGGTATCCGTCCCCGTGCCCCACCTGGAGCCCCCGGAGTACACTCCAGGGCTCCATCACCCTGGATGGGGGGGGGCCCGATGTTCCCGGTCGAGAACGGACACGTGAAGCGGCTCGGAGCGGACGACGCGCCGGCGCTGCAGTCACTGCTCGAGCGCTGTCGCGACTTCCTGGAGCTGACCCACGAGGCGCCGCGGCCTGGCGCGGCGGAGCATTTCCTGACTCACCTGCCCGACGGCAAGACGCTGGAGGACAAGTTCGTCCTCGGCCTGTACGTGGGGGAAGTGGACGAACTGAGCGGAGTCATCGACATCGTCCGCCACTGGCCCGTGAAGGACGAGTGGATCATCGGAACCTTCCTGCTGGACCCCACCCGCCGCAACGCGGGGCTCGGGGCGCGCGTGCACCGGGACCTCGAGCGGTGGGTGCGAGGACAGGGAGGGACCGGGCTCCGGCTCGTCGTGCAGGTGCAGAACCCGGCGGGGCTCCGGTTCTGGCAGCGGCGGGGCTACGCCATCACGGGCCAGACGATTCAACGGACAGCCACGCGGGAGAATATCATCCACCTGCTGCGCAAGCCGCTCGACGCCTGAGCGCGGAGCTCCAGGGAACGATTGCCCGTGCCAGTGGCCAGAGTGTCCTGGCAGGCTACTCCGCCCCCCGTGTGGAGCCACCGACGACCATGATCGAGCTACGTGCCTGCATCGATGTCGAGGACCTGGACAAGGCCATCGCGTTCTACACCCAGACTCTCGGGTTGAAGCTGGGGCGCCGGCTGGGCTCCGACTGGGCCGAGTTGCTCGGGGCCACCTCCCCCATCGACCTGCTCGCCAAACCGGCGGGGAGCCCCTCCAGCCCCGGGGCCTCGTCTGTCCGCGACTACCGCCGCCACTGGACCCCCGTCCACCTGGACTTCACCGTCACGGACCTCGACGCCGTCGTCCAGCGCGCCCGGGCCGCGGGCGCCACGCTCGAGCGCGACATCCAGGAGCAGAAGTGGGGACGCATGGCCAACCTCGCCGACCCCTTCGGCAATGGCTTCTGCCTGCTCGAGTTCCGGGGCCGCGGCTACGACGAGATCGTCGGCTCCTGAACCGTGCCCGGCCGCCCGCTGTGCTCGCGGCCTGACGTGCCGTCGAGCCCCATTGAATCCGTTCGGGCCAGCGGGTCCCCTCCATGGAAGACTGCGCCGCCATGCGAGCCGTGCTTCGTTCATCGCTCATCGCCCTGACGCTCGTGCTGTCCACCACCGCCGGAGCGGCCCCTCCGGCCAGCATGCCCCACGGTTTCCACGCCCGCGCCCCCGATGAGGCGCGCGTGGAGCGCATCCTCCACTCCCTGTCCGCACGCGAGAAGGTGGGGCAGTTGCTGCTCGCCTACCCGCAGGTCGGCAAGGAGAACCCCGTGGAGGTGGGCGGGGTGCTCTTCGTGGGAGGGACGCTGCGCAAGCTCGACGCCGCGAAGGAGCGCATCCGCTCGTCCAGCGAGCGCGCCCGCATCCCTCCCTTCTTCGCGGCGGACATCGAGGGCGGTGGCTTCAACCGGCTCAAGGCGCACCCCTCGCTCAAGGAGCTCCCGTTGGCGCGGGACATGGCCTCGATGGAGGACGCCGAGGTGGAGGCGTGGGGCGTGCGCGTCGGCAAGGCGATGCGCGAGGTGGGGCTCAACATGAACCTCGCGCCCGTGTTCGACGTGTCGCCCAAGGGCCACATGTTCCGCAACGGCCGCGCGTTCTCCGGGAACCCCGAGGTGGTGAAGCAGAAGGCCACCGCCTTCGCGCGCGGACTGGCGAAGGCGGGCATCGTCTCCATCGGGAAGCACTTCCCGGGCTATGGAGACCTCGAGGCCGACTCGGATCACGAGCAGGCCGTCGCCGACTGGGATGAAGAGCGCGTGCGCCTGGAGGCCGCCGCGTTCCGCGCCGCGGACCGCTACCTGGGCGGCGTGATGCTGTCGAACATCGTCTACGCGAAACTCGGACCGGGGCCGGCCATCCTCGAGCCCGCGCTCGTCGCCATGGCGCATGAGAGCGGTTGGCTCTCCGTCACCGATGACGTGGCCATCCGCGCGCTCGCCGAGCGCATCGGTGCCGAGCGCGAGGAGGTGGTGCGCCGGGCCTTCCTCGCGGGAAATGATCTCATCCTCACCACCGAGCCGCCGGACTGGTCGGGCGGGCTGGACTACTTCGGCATCCTGACGAAGCTGGCGGAGTCGGACCCGAAGGTGGCCGAGCAGTTGGACGCGTCGGTGCGGCGCGTGCTGCGCATCAAGGACCGCATGGGCCTGCTGGACGGGATGTAGGCTCACCGCTTGCGGCGGCGTGTCTCGCGCTCGTAGCTCTTGAGCTTGCGGTACAGCGTGGTCGCGCCGATGCCCAGCTCCTGCGCGGTGCGCGTCCGGTTGCCTCCGTTGCGCGCGAGCACCGCCAGGATGTACTCGCGCTCCACTTCCTCCAGCGTGCGCACTTCCCCCGTCGGCGCCGGTACCGGCAGCGCCGCCCGCACGTCCTCGGGCAGGTCTTCCAACTCCACCCGCGTGCCTCGCGAGAGCGCCACCACCCGCTCCATCGCGTTGCGCAGCTCCCGCACGTTGCCCGGCCAGTCGTAGCGCTGCAACTGATCCGCTACCTCCGCCTCCAATCCCGGCGCCGAGCGCCCCAGCTGTCTCGCCGCGTCCACCAGGAAGACCCGCGCCAGCGGCAGGATGTCCTCGCGCCGCTCCCGCAGCGGCGGCACCGTCAGCTCCACCACGCGCAGCCGGTAGTACAGGTCCTTGCGGAAGCGCCCCGCCGCCACCTCCTCGGCCAGCGGCCGGTTCGTCGCCGCCACCACCCGCACGTCGATGGGCCGGTTCATGTTCTCCCCCACCCGCCTCACCTCCCGCTCCTGCAACGCCCGCAGCAGCTTCGCCTGCATGCCTGGCGGCATCTCCCCTATCTCGTCCAGGAAGAGCGTCCCGCCCGCCGCCGCCTCCAGCAGCCCCACCCGCTCGTGCGTCGCCCCCGTGAAGGCCCCTCGCGCATGGCCGAACAGCTCCGCCTCCAGCAGCGACTCGGTGAGCGCCGCGCAGCTGATGGCCACCAGCGGCCCTCCCGCTCGCGCCGACTCCTCGTGCACCAGCCTCGCCACGCGCTCCTTCCCCGTGCCGCTCTCCCCGATGACGAGCACCGTCGCCTCGCTCCTCGCCGCCCGCTGCACCAGGTCCACCACCCGCCTCATCCCCGCGCTGCGCGCCACCAGCCCTCCCGGTCCCTCCGGCTCACCCTCCACCTGCTCCAGCGCCCGCGCCCGCTCGCGCAGCTTGCGCTCCGTGCGCTTGAGGGCACTCGCCACCTGGTGCAGCGAGGCGTCGAGCACCTCTCCCTGGAAGTACGGCAGGTGCTCCTCCAGCTGGCTCCCCCACTCCTCCAGCGTCCGGCCCGCGAAGTGGCAGGCCGCATCCCCCCTCGCCACACACCGATCCTCCAGCACGTAGAGAGGCCGGCCCGACGCCCGGCTCATGTACCCGCTGGCGAAGCCGCACTGCGTCCAACACGAGGGCGCCTCCGCCCGCCCCAGGTGCAGCAGGTGCTGCTCCGCCTCGTACGAGTACTCGACCGTGGCCCCCCCGGGCTTCAGGGGATTGTTCTCCTCCGGCCGGACGCGGATCAGCCCCTGCAGGGTATGGATGAGCGCTCCGGCCGTCTGCCACTCCGCGTCGCTGCTCCACTGGAAGCCGGTGCGCAGCGCCTCCGCCATGCGCCAGCCGTGCGCGAAGCCGAAGCGCGTCAGCACCGCCCTCGCCCCCGTGAGGCCCAGCATCTCCACCAGCTGCTTGCGCAGCATCCCCATCGCCACCGCGTCCAGGATGAGTGCCCGCTCGCCCGCGAAGCGCACGCCCTCCCGCGGATCCACCTCCAGCAACGTCTCGATGCTCAGGTCCCTGGCTCGCATGGGTGACCCTTTCATTTTGGAAGAAGAGTCATTCGTTTCGACCGGTGTGTCCAGGCCCCGCGCGCCCAAGCCCTCGAATTTCCTGGGACTCTGGACTGGTCCGGAGGTTGCTATGTCCTCCTGAGGCCAGGAGGACGCCATGTCGTTCAAACGGGAGACACTGGAGGACGGCTCGGTGCGGTTGTCGAGCGAGCGGTGCGCCTACATCTACCAGCGGCTGCGCCCGGGCGTGGTGTTCATCCGCTTCATCGGGGACGACAAGGGCGAGTTCGGCGAGGCGCCCCGGGATGAGCTGCGCGAGGACCTCCGCCGCTACGCCCCCATCGAGCTGTTCTTCGAGATGGATGAGAGCACCGGGGCCAACCTGCCCGTCCAGGAGGCGTGGACCGAGTGGTTCAGCACCTACCGCTCGGAGTTGAAGAACGTGAGCGTCCTCACGCGCAGCAAGTTCATGCACGTGAGCGCCGAAATGGTGAAGCTCTTCTCCCGCACCGGAGAGCTCATTCGCGTCTACCTCGACCCGGAGCCCTTCCTGGAGGCGCTCCAGCGCGCGGCGCCCGATGCCCGGCTGGAGACCAGGAAGTGAGCACCCCCACCGGTGAAGCAGGAGGCTGTATGGGCACAATCCGGCGAGAGACGTTGGAGTGCGGCGCGGTGCGGCTGTCGAGCGAGCGGTGCAGCTTCACCTACCAGCGGCCGCGCCCGGGTGTGGTGTTCATGCGCATCGTGGGACAGGACAAGGGCGAGTTCGGCACCGCGCCCATGGACGAGCTGCGCGAGGACATCAGCCGCTACGCGCCCATCGAGCTGTTCGTCGAGATGGATGAGATCACCGGCGCCAACCTGCCCGTGCAGGAGGCGTGGACGGAGTGGTTCAGCACCTGGCGCCCGGCGCTCAAGAGCGTGAGCCTCCTCACGCGCAGCAAGTTCATGCACTTCACCGCCGAGGTGGTGAAATTCTTCTCCCGCACCGGCGAGCTCATCCGCGTCTACCTCGAGCCGCGGCCCTTCGAGGAGGCCCTGAAGCGCGCGGCGCCCGACTTCCCCGGGCTCGAGGCTTCCCGGCAGCGCGGCCTGTAGTCACACCACGCGGCCCCGCATCACATCCACCAGCCACTGCCAGTAGGGTGTCAGGGGATAGCGGAAGGCAATCAGCGCGCCCACCAGGGCCCAGCCCCAGGCCGCCCACCAGAGGCGCGGGGCGGGGGGCGCCGAGGCGGGCCGCTCGGCCGCGAGCACCAGGGCGGGCACCACGAGCGGCAGCACGTGCCAGTAGCCGTGCGAGCGGTCCATGAGGGCCACGAGCGCTCCCGTGAGCACGGTGAGCGCCGCCCAGAGGTAGCGGTGGCGCAGCAGGTACCCGAAGACACCGAGCGCCAGCAGGAGGAAGGCGGGCGGCGAGGCCTTGCCCCGCAGCAGGTGCGAGACGTGCACGGGGCTGTCGGCGGGGATGGTCTCCAGCGTGCCGGAGAGGGCCGCCGCGCTGGCCGCCGCGGTGAGAACGAGCACCCCCGCCACGGCCCCGGACGCGAGCGCCCGGCCCTTCCCCGCGCGCCACGCCGCGAGCAGCGCCCAGAGGCCCACCGGAGCGAACACCAGCGCGCGGAAGTGCAGGGCCGCGCAGACGCCCAGCAGCACCACCGCGGTGGCGGGCCGCTCCCCGCGCAGCGCCAGGAGCGCCCCGGTGCCGGCGAGCATGAAGGCGACATCGTAGAAGCCATTCGCGCCCGAGCCCACGAGCGCGGGCACCAGGAGCAGCGCGCCCCCGGCGAGCGCCCACCGTCCGTGCGGCCGCAGCAGCACGAGGCCCAGGCCACTGGCGGCCAGCCCCACCGCGAGCCAGAGGAGCGTCATCCACCGGTGCGCCGTCGCGGGCGCGAGGTACCCCGCACGCTCCAACGCGCCCAGGGGCCAGTGCAGGAGGAGTCCCAGCGGCGGGTACGGGGCGGTCCGGTCGGGAAACAACCCCTCGTGCTCGGGGCAGGGGAACAGGCCACGCGCGGCCTCGCCATACGGCTGCCGGTAGAGGTCGAAGCCCCGCTCCACGAGCGCCTGCGACTCGGCCATGTGCCGCAGGTGGTCCGTATAATGATTCGAGAGGTCCCCTCCCGGTGAGGCCCGCAGCGCATGCCCGCCCAGGAGCCCCACCACGAGCAGGGTCACCAGGGCAGTACCGCGGGAGGGCCTCGGGAAGGAGCGCGCCATGGCCGCTCCCTATCAGAAGGCGCAGAAGTAGAGGGCCTCGGTGTCCTGGTGGAGCAGCTCGGCCTTGTCGCCGCGCCGCACGGCCACCGTGAAGACGTGCCCCTCGTAGCGGCGGGTGCCGAGCACCACCACCCCCGGCCCCTCCTTGCCCAGCTGGAAGGCCGCCACCGGGCGCGTCACGCCCACCTCGTCCTTGTCGTAGAGGTTCATCGGCGACGTGTCACTGCCCGCCATGTCGCCCTTGGTCATGCTGTCCGTCCCCACCTTCTTGCCGTTGAGCAGCACGGTGAGCTGCCCGCGCAGCTTGCCCGTCTTCGTCAGCAGGAAGCCGAGCCCCCCAGCCTCGTAGGCCCGCACGTCCTTGCTCGCCGCCGTCTTGCCCTTGGGCAGCGGGGTGCCCAGCGCGCTCGCCGCCACCTCCTTCACCGGCAGCGAGGTGAGCCCCTCGGTGCCACCGGGCGGGAGCACCCAGACGGGGCCCTCGGGCAGCGGCGTGGAGGAGGAGAAGCCGGCGAAGGTGGCCACGTTCCCCTCACACCCGTACAGCTCGTCCGAGGTGCCCAGGTAGGTGCCCTCGCTCGGCCCGGCCGTGGAGACGAGCCGCACCTTCGTGCCCTCGGGCACGGACTTCCACACGTCGGTGAAGAGCACCACCTGGGCCTTCGGGTGCATGGGCGTCCAGTAGTACGCCTGCGTCTTCACGTCGGGCTTCACCGTGGCGAAGCCCAGCCACCCCGGCAATCCCTTCCAGCGCGCCTCCGGCAAGGAGGCGGGAGCCTTGGCTGCCACCGGCGCCTGCGTCCGGGGCTCCGGAGCCGGGCCCCCATCCGCGAGCGCCACCACCACGAGAAACACGAGAGAGAAGGAGTGCATAGGGGCCGGCAGCCTAGCCGCCCGGAGGCCCGATATGCCCGGGGTTCCCGCCCGTTAGGTCTCCAACGAGTTCCCAGCCCGGAAGGGGACAGGAGACAGAGCCATGTCGGAGCTGACATCCGAGGTGCGTGTGGTGGTCGCGCGGTTGAGGAATCTCTTCGTCGACATGGCCCGGCGCGGGGCCTTCGCCAACCCGCTGGACGAGATTCCCCACGAGAAGCTCGAGCCCCGGCAGCTCCAGGCGCTCTGGTGGCTGGGCGCCGAGTGCTTCCTCACCGTCAACGCCCTGGCCGAGCGCATGGGCATGGCCATGCCGCCCATGACACGCCTGCTCGACAGGTTGGAGGAGCTGGGGCTCGTCACGCGGCACCGGGGGATGCGCGCGGACAAGCGGCAGGTGGTGGTGCGGCTCACCACCGAGGGCAGTGTGGCCGCGGAGCAGGCCGACGCCGTGGTGCAGGAGCGGCTGGCCCGGTTGCTGCTGCCCATGGAGGGCGAGGCGCGCAGCGCCCTGCTGGACGCGCTGGAGCGCTGGGTGGAGGCGCTCGCACGCCCCTCGGGAGACACCACCCGCACCGCGGCGTGACTCAGCGCTTCTCCAGCTCCTCGGGGTGGAAGACGCGCGAGGCCACCCGGTCCAACACCTCGTCGCCCCACACGAGGCTCGCCTTCGCCAGCCGCTTCATGTCCTTGGCGAAGGCATTGCCGTCCGGCACCTGGCCGTACTCGCGGCTCAGGAAGAGGCCGCGGTTCTCCCGCTCGTAGTCCACGGTGCCACCGCCGGTGTCCGTGCCCTCACGCGCCTCGGCCTCGAAGCCCTCCAGCACGCCCTGCTTCGGCGGCTCCTTGAAGCGGTAGACGAGCGCGCTGCACTCCAGCGCCTTGCGGTCCTCGTGGTACTCGAAATACACCTGCGCCGTGCCCACGGTGAGGCCGCCGAAGCCCTGGGCGTTGAGGCCCGGGCTGAGCACCGCCCCCTGCGAGCGCGCGTACCAGCGCAACAGCTCCTGCGCCGACTCGCGCGTCATCACGCCACCGCTCGCGGGCGGTGGCGGCGCCATCCCCACCGCCGACAGAATCCACTGCAGCATGGTGCGTGGCTCCGTCAGTTGAACTGGCCGGCGCGGGCCTTGGCGAAGTCCACCCGCTGCGGCAGGTACGCATCCCCCAGCCCGTGCGTGCCCGAGATGCCCGAGCCGTGCTCGAAGCGGTGGATGACGGCGCCCTTGCCGCCACCGCGCGCCCACTCGTCCGCGCCCTTGCCGTTGCCCTGGCCGAACCACGTGGGGACGATGTCCTTGTTGTTGACGTAGTGCACGTACTGGGGGCCGTCCGGGAAGTTCGCCGCGGCGCCACCGAAGGTCTCCACCTGCACCTTGCTCAGCAGCTTCTCCACGTCCGCCTTGGACATCCCGTCTTCGATGCGCAGCCGGTTGGCCACGTCCGTGAGGGCGCGGCTCGTCACCAGGGCGCCCTGGCTGTGCGCGAACAGGTGCACCCCGCGGCCCGCCTTCAGCTCCGAGTAGACGGTGTCCGCCATGGAGTCCACGGCCGGGTTGTGGCCCTTGTCCAGCTTGTCCTTCACGCACTGGGCGAGGTCCGCCACCATGCCCTCGGTGGCGTTGTGGATGCCGACGACCTTGGCTCCGGTCCGGTCGGCGATCGCCTGCATGCTGTTGAACTGCTGGTCCTTCGTGTTGGAGATGCCGTTGACGTAGATGAACGTCTCGGTGGGGTTGGGGTTGTTGCGCGGGGTGACGCCCGGAATGTCGCTCAGCGACGTGCCCGGCGGGAACGTCTGGCCCCCGGCGCCCACCAGGTGCCCGTCATACACGCGGTCCGGCTTCGAGCCGCCCAGCAGCTGGTTGTTCAGCTCGCGGATCTTGTTGGTGGCCTTGTCCTCGAAGCCGTCGACGAACTGGCCCACCTTCTGGGTGGTGTCGGCCACCTTGTGGGTGACCGTGTTCGCCACCTGCTGCGTCTTCTCGACGGCGTTCTGCGCGCCAGTGCGCACGGTGTTGACGAGGTTACGGCCGCGCTCGATGAGGCTCATGGGGGGCTCCGGCGGAAAGGCTCGGGAAAATCCGTTGAGGGATTATCGCGGATCAGACGCACGAGTTGCGTCCCCCGCCCCGCTTCCTCCCCCCGTGCGAGCCCCCACACGCTGGGTACGGCCCTGGCGCCCCGCGTCAGATGACCAGACCCTGCTGCTCGTAGAGCTCGCGGGCCTTGGGCTCCAGCGGCTGCGCCAGCCCGAGCTGCTGCAGGTAGCCGAACGTGTCCCACTGGCTCGAGTCCTCGACGAGCTTGCCGTTCTCGAACTCGGAGATGGTCATGCCCTCCATGTGGACGCGCTGGCCCCGCGGCTCCACGTCCAGCAGCCGCCGGGCGAGATTCCCCTCCATGCTCCACCAGGTGATGGCCGTCTCGCCGTCCACGTAGAGGCCGTGGATGCGCACCTCCAGGTTGGGGAAGCAGGCGCGCAGCAGCCGCACGTAGGCCTTCACGCCCGCCAGGTCCGCGTCCCCCACCAGCGGATCATGGCTCACGTAGCCGGGGTGGCACAGCTCGTCGAGCACCTCCACCCGGCCCTCGCCATAAAGCTCCTCGATGATGCGGCGGGCGGCTTGTTTGAGGTTGGCCATGGATGTCCCTCCTGCCCCAAAGGTAGGGACGAGGCCCGGCGCATCACGCGGGCTCCGGCACCCGGCACGAGGGGCGGACGAGCCCTCAGACGGCCGCGTCGACGGCGCGGCGGACGCGGGCCCAGTCGAAGTGGTCGGCGGGGTCCGTCTTGCGGCCGGGGGCCACGTCGCGGTGCCCGAGGATGTTCTCCCGGGGCACCCGGTAGCGCCGGGCGAGGTACGGCACCAGCTGCTCCAGCGCGCGGTACTGCGCCTCGGTGAAGGGCGTCTGGCCGGTGCCGTCGTTGGTGATTTCAATGCCGATGGAGCGCGCGTTGACGCTGGGCTCGGTGTCGCCATGCAGCGAGGAGCGGCCCGCGTGCCACGCCACCTGGCTGTCCGGCACCAGCTGGTACACGGTGCCATCGGGGCCCACGAGGTAGTGCGCGCTCACCCGGTTGGAGCCGCGCACCCAGCGCAGCGTGGCCAGGTCCACCCGGGCGCTGTTGGTGGCGGTGTGGTGCAGGATGATGGCGTCGATGGCCACGCCCCGGCGGGACTCCTGGTTCTGGGAGGGCTTGGACACCACGGGCGGCTTCTTCACGGGCACCAGCGCCTTGAGGAGCGCGGCGCGCGTCCGGGGCCCGTACTCGCCGTCCACGGTGAGCCGCCAGTCCGTCTGGAAGCGCGTGAGGGCCAGCTTCGTCCTGGGCCCGAAGTCCCCGTCCGCCTTGCCGCTCAGGTAGCCGAGCTGGATGAGCACCGCCTGCAGCCGCTGCACGTCCGGGCCCTTGCTGCCCTCGGACAGGAGGACCTCGGGGAGCTCCGAGGAGCCGGAAGTGCCCGAGGAGGTGGGGGCGCTGCCAGAGGAGCCGAGAGCGGAGGCATTCGACATGGCCATGAGACGGATTATCGCCCCCGGGCTGACCCGGCGGCTCTCCGGGCGAGGAGGAGTCTCCGCTAGCGGACACCTGGAATATTTCGCACACGCTCCGTCAGTGGGACGAATGCTGGGTTTTTACCAGTTTGCATCCAAAGAACGCTGACGCCGACCCAAAGCCTTCTGTCGAACTAGCCAGAGCGCAGGCCTCAGCTCAACGAAGTGCCCTGAGGCTCATGATCGATCCGAAGCGCCGTCGATGATCCGGAGAATCTGCTCAAAGTTGGAGAGCCGATGCGTCGGACGCGCATTCTTGCGAGCATCGCCATCAAGGATGCTCGCAGCGTGGCGCTTCGTGATGGCTGGAGCCGAGATAATTTCGAGCCGCTCCTTGTACTCCAACGAGATGTAGGTGCCGTATTCGGCCCAGCAGTCCACTGCACCGACCTCCCGTGCCACTGCCACGTCCTTCTTGAGCGCGTCACCCACAACAAGTGTCTCCGTCGGAGAAACGCCCATCTCCTCGCAGATGCGCCGCAAACCGAGCGGATTTGGTTTCTCATAGTCCCGGGGTAGCTCCGTCACTTTGCAGGCCGCCCGGTATTCGCCCTGCTGCTCCTTTTGCTCAATGTGCCGAGAGATCTTCTTCTCCCCCACATCGCTCTTCGGGAACTCGAATCCCGGCAGGCAGTAGATGGCGTCCAGATACTGATCGAGCTTGAGCATCTTCGCCCGGAGTTCCACGGGATTGCGCGGTGCGTCCGTAAGTGCCACCACAGGGATACCCCGCTGCTTCAACTTCCCAAGCGTCTCCATGACGCCTGGGTAGGGCTGGAGGTACTTCTTACGAGCATCCTTGAACGCGATACGTGCGGGCTCGATGATCAATTTGTCGAACGAGCCGAACTCTGGGAACGCCTCGAAGATCTCCGACTCCTGGAGGACGAACGGATACTCGTTCGATTCGTACTTCGCGTAGACCTTCTTGAGCGCCTGCACGATTTTGATGCGGGGCCATTCGGTCGAACGCTCCACGGAGCCGACCAACGCCTCTACCGCCGGAACGATGTAATCAATCCACGAGTACAGCGTTCCGTCCATGTCCGTGACGACCAACCGAATCATGAGGTGCGCTCCAGGGGAACCGCAAAGGTGCCCGGACGATCTACACCCCTGCTGAGAACGTGCAACAACCCGACACTGGTATGCGTCCCTCCCCCCACTCACACCTTAATAGGGGAGGATCACCAAGCCCATTCCTCCTCGTACAAGGCCGCAGAGCTTATCGGTCCACGAAGAGCGGAGTACCGCTAGCGGGTAGTTGTGGTGGTGCTTACTCCTACCTGATCTTTGACTCCACTGGGATCCCTGGGAGGATGCCCCCGTGCAAAAGCGTCACCTGAAGAAGGGTTTGCTCCTCGTCATCGAGGGCATTGATGGGGCAGGAAAGACAACCCAGGCCGAGCGCCTGCACAAGATCCTTGCCGAGGATGGCTGGGACGTCATCCGCAGTAAGGAACCCACAGATGGACAGTGGGGACGTAAGCTGCGTGAATCAGCCACCACGGGTCGGCTATCTCCTGAAGAAGAACTCGAACTCTTCATGAGAGACCGCAAGGAACACGTCCAGACGCTGCTCAATCCCGCATTGGAGCAGGGCAAGATCGTCATCGTGGACCGCTACTACTTCTCCACGGCCGCTTACCAAGGGGCTCGGGGACTTGATCCCGAAGAAATCCTCCGGAAGAACGAAGAGTTCGCTCCGCAACCAAGCCTGCTGGTGTTCCTCGATGTGGAACCAGAAGTAGGAGTGCGGCGCATCCGGCAGCGTGGCGATCGAGAAAACCTCTTTGAAGAGAGGGACTCCCTGGCCGCAGTGGCGAATGTCTTCCGCCGCATCAAGCGTTCCTACCTCCACAGGGTAGACGGCACGTTACCACCCGATGACATTACCCATGGACTGATCGAAAAGCTCTACGCAGGGCCCCTCTCGTCTGATCATCCACAGGGATTTGATGCACCGACGACTGGGGACCTCTGGATGAAGCTGTTCGAACTCACCGACACGAAGGGGCATAAGCGGGAGTAAAGTTCGTGCGCTCGGCTCGGGCTCACGTGCCGCGTCCCGAGGAGCACGGCCGAAGCCAACAGGAGTAAGTTTTTTTCAGGGGTGCGCTTGCAGGAAGGCACGGGGTACCTTCCGGCCGCGTGTCGTGCCGACTGGTCCAACCATCGGACCAGTTGCACCCGAGCGAGGCCGGAACCTCCCACCCCTAATGGACTTCCCCCTACTTGGCGTAGTCGCAACGACGAACTTCAGGAAGTGAGGTGAAGGCTCGGGCCTGTGGACGCCAGGTGGAATGTCACCGCGGCACCTGTGGGCAGAGCCGGTCGGCGAAGCGCGACGCATGGCAGCGCGCCCCGCTCTCGTCACGCGTGATCGCGCGGATCCTGGCCTACCTCCGCGATGGTCAGCTTGTGCTGCTCCAGGGGTTACTCGGACCCCGGCCACCTGTTCGTGATCTGCTGCGGGGACGCCGCTCTCTCAGCCCACGAGCTTCGGTATCGGCCGCCGCGCGGCACGCCACGCAAGTCTGCGCGCCTGCCCCCACGCCCTCCGGCGTGTGATCGCCACGTATCTCGTCCGCGAGAAGGTCCTCATCCCCGACGTGCAGGCCATCCTAGGCCACCGGCGGCTGACGACCACGGCGACCTCCGTGACGGTGGACATGGACAACCTGCGCCGCACCGTGACCTTGATTGAGGAGCGGTCATGACGCCAGCGCGGCTACGAGGCGGGCCGCCAGTCCTGCCGCGGCAGCGCGGAGGGGCACCCGCGTGACCTCGTCTCGCTGCCCCGAAAACAACGAGCTCGGGCCCTGCGACACAAAGAAGAAAGGCAACCTCCGCAGGTTCTCCGGAACGCTCCGGCCCGTCATGCGGCCCCAGGAAATCGTGGGCTGCCGCCGTTCGCCGGCAACGCCGCCGTCGCCGACGAAGTTGACGCGCTCATTCTCGCCCCAGAAGGTATCGCGGAGCGTGATGCTCCCCGACCGGTCTTGCTTGCCGGGGAACGCCGGGGCGAAGCCGAAGACCAACGCCGCCTTGGTTCCGTTCTGCTGGACGAGGCTCGACAGGAGCTGCACGAAGGTGCCAGTCAGCGAGCGCTCCAGCCACGAGCGCACGGCAGCGCGAGCCCGCGCCTTGATCGGGTCGTACGTCGTGTCCATCCCAGCCGTCGTCACAACCCCGGTGAAGTCGACATGCGCCGCTATCGGTCCAGGCCCGGCGTAGGTTAGCCGTCCGTCGGTCGCCGCTCCCAGCATGTCACCTGCGATTCCCCACCACCCCTCATAGGGGTTAGCGAAGTAGTTCGCTTGAGCGACCCACTGCGCTTGGACGTCGTCCTCAATGGGGAGATGGCCGCCGGAGAACTCGCCGACGCTCGCGTTCAGCGCAATCGTGACCACGGGGACGGGTCGATTGTCATGGGGCAGCCCAAAGCCAAGGACCGGAGGGAGGCTCTGGCTGTCGGGCGGGAAGAACGCCGCGAGCTGCGAACTCCCCCGCAGTTGGTTTCGATGCTGCTGCGCCTCAGCGTAGAGCGCGGCGAACTGGTGACGTTCCATTAGTGACAGTGTACCCGAGGCCGCCGTCGGATCCTCGCTCACCCTAGCCTCCACAGGCCCGAGCCTTCACCTCACTTCCTGAAGCTCAATTCAAAGTGCGGAGCAGTTGGCGCACTTGGCCGACGACAATCCCAGCGTCGACAGCGATGTGCGCAGCGGCCAACCGCCGATGGCACTGGCATCAAAGCCAAGGTTCCGGAACACGCCCTCGGCCTTCGCGGTAGCCCAGTCCAAGCGCCGGGCCGAGGCTCCGGTAGCCAACACCGCCCCTGGCCAAAGCCGCTCCTGTTGCCTTCCGAACTTCCACCCGGGCGCCTGGCCGACCCCTCGGTTTGCCCTGATTGAGCCGGGTAATCCTGATTTTGTATCATGGTTCAACTTCATGAACGCGCGCTCAACCTCACGCAGCAAACCCCAATCGATGCGGATGCGGATGAAGGAGGAGGCGCGGGCCGCCATCCTCGACGCGGCCGAGCAGGTGCTGGCCGAGCAGGGGCTGCAAGCCACGCGCATGGACGACATCGCCGCGCGCGTCGGCGTCTCGGTGGGGACGCTCTACAACTACTTCGAGGACCGGCAGCAGCTCCTGGAGGCCCTGCGCGACATGCGCGGGCGCGAGCTGCTGGCCCTGCTCGACACGGAGCTGGAGCGCAGCCTGCAGACGCCCTACCGCGCGCGGCTGCACGGGTTCCTGCGCTGCATCCTCGAGCACTCCCGGACGCACTTCCGGCTGTTGTCCGTCCTGCTGGAGGACTCGCTGCGGCACGGCGACTCCCGCGAGGGAGACCTGGACCGCCACCTGGCCATGTGGCGCGAGGTCTCCCTGCGCCTCGAGCACCTCGGCCAGCAGGGCGTGAAGGAAGGCGCCCTGCGGCCCGAGGACGCCAGCCACTACCCGGCGATGCTGCTGGACATGATGCAGGGCCTCGTCCTGCGCCAGCTCCTCGCGAAGCAGCCCGCGCCCGCCGACGAGCTGCTCGCGCCGCTGCTGCGCTGCTTCCTGGAAGGCGCCGCCCCCCGCTGAGCCCCCCTTTCCCCCCTGTCGTCCACCCCCCAAGGAGCAAGCACCATGAGCCTGCTGGACAACCTCGACTTCTTCCACCCGGACTTCATCAACAACCCCTACCCCTACTACGCCGAGCTGCGCGAGAAGGCCCCCCTCTTCTGGATGCAGCGCCTCCAGGTCCACGTCCTCAGCCGCTACGAGGACGTGGCGTACGTCCTGAAGAACCCCGCCCTGTTCTCCTCCGTGGACATCCGCGTCTCCGGCATGCGGCGCCAGGATCGCGCCGAGCTCAAGGAGCTCAGCTCTGTGTCCAACCTCGTCAACTCGGATCCCCCCGTGCACACGCGGCTGCGTGGCCTGGTGAGCCGTGCCTTCCTCCCCAAGCGCATCTCCGAGATGGAGCCCCGCGTGCGCGAGCTGTCCCGGGGGCTCGTCGCGGAGATGACCGCCCAGGACGAGTTCGACTTCATGGACGGGCTGGCCTCGCCCCTGCCCGTCACCATCATCGCGGAGATGCTCGGCATCGAAGTGTCCCGGCGCCGCGACTTCAAGCGCTGGAGCGACACGCTCATGTCCTCCACCGCCGAGTCCATGCGGACCGGGAAGGTGTCGGAGGAGGCCATCCGCAGCAGCCGGGAGATGCTCGCCTACATGACGGAGATCGCCCAGAAGCGCCGCCTCGAGCCCCGGGGCGACCTCATCTCCCTGCTCGTGCAGGGCGGCGAGGGCGCGGAGGCCCTGACTCCCGAGGAGGTGAACTCCTTCGCCATCGTGCTGCTCATCGCCGGCAACGAGACGACCACCAACCTGCTCGGCAACGCCCTGCTCGCGCTCATCCGCAACCCGGAGCAGTACGAGTGGCTGCGGCGCAATCCCTCGCGCGAGGCCTGCGCCGCCGTGGCCGAGGAGACGCTGCGCTACGACTCGCCCGTGCTGGGGCTGATGCGCCGCGCCACGAAGGACGTGGAGCTGGCCGGTGGGAAGCTTCCCGCGGAGTCGACGGTGATGGTGCTGATGGCGTCCGCCAACCACGACCCGCGCAAGTTCCCCCACCCCGAGCGCTTCGACCTGCAGCGCGACACCACCGGCATGCTCTCGTTCGGCCACGGCATCCACTTCTGCCTGGGCGCCCCGCTCTCGCGCCTGGAGGCTCCGGTGGCGCTGCAGGAGCTGATGGAGCGCGCCCCGCGGCTCGGCTTCGCCTCCCGCCAGCCCGAGCGCGTCGACTACGGCGGCTCGTTCATCCTGCGAGGGCCCCGCTCGCTCTGGCTGCGCAAGAGCTGAAGACACTCCACCCGGGAGAACACACCCATGACCCCTGAAATCAACCTCAAGAGCCCTGCGTTCCGGGCCGACCCGTACCCGACCTATGCCCGCTTGCGGAAGGAGTCGCCGGTCGTCGTCATCAAACATCCCATCTTCGGCAAGGCCTACTACCTCACGCGCTACACCGATGTCGTGAGCTCCTTCACGGACCCACGCCTCGTCAATGACCGCCGCAACGCCGTGGGGGGCAAGGATCCCATGGACCACTGGTGGGTGCCTCGCCTGTTCCGGATCTTCCAGCGGAACATGCTCTCCAGCGACGCGCCCGATCATCGCCGCCAGCGAGACCTGGTGCACAAGGCCTTCACTCCCCGGCGCGTCGACGAGATGAAGCAGGCGGTGGAGAAGATCGTCGGCGAGCTGCTCGACGCGGCCCAGAAGAAGCAGAGCGTCGACCTCATCGCCGACTTCGCGCTCCCCCTGCCGCTGACGGTCATCTCGGAGATGATGGGCGTTCCCGAGGAGGACCGGCTGACGTTCCACCGGCAGATGGGCGGCCTGCTGGACAACCTCACCGGCCCCGTGGGGTTCCTGCTCCAGACCCCCAACGCCTTCAGCATGATGCACTTCTTCCGCAAGCTCATCGGCCTGCGCCGTGCGGAGCCCCGGGATGACCTGCTCACGGCGCTCGTGCAGGCGGAGGAGCAGGGGGATCGCCTCAGCGAGGACGAGCTCATCTCCATGATCTTCCTGCTGCTGCTGGCGGGGCATGAGACCACGGTCAACCTCATCGGCAATGGGACGCTGGCGCTCCTGCAGCACCCGGAGCAGCTCCAGAAGCTGCGCGAGCACCCCGAGCTGATCGGCTCCGCGGTCGAGGAGCTGCTGCGCTACGGCAACCCCGTCGAGCAGCCCTCGCCGCGCTTCGCGAAGGAGGAGATCCACCTGGACGGGCACGTGATTCCCCAGGGAGCCACGGTGCTGCCCCTGCTGGCCTCGGCGAACCGGGATGAGTCGGCGTTCGAGAACGCGGACAGGCTCGACATCACCCGCAAGCCCAACCGCCACGTGGCCTTTGGCCTGGGAGCGCACTACTGCCTGGGAGCGCCACTGGCGCGGCTGGAGGGGACCATCGCGCTCCAGCATCTGGTGCGGCGCTTCCCGGACATGAAGCTCGCCGTGCCCGAGGAGAAGCTGCGCTGGCGCGGCTCCGTCGGGCTGCGCGGGCTCAAGGCCCTGCCCCTGCTCCTCTCGCCGTCCGGAGCCCAGGCCACCGCGCGCGAGGCCGCCTAGCGCGTTTCCACCCTGGATTGCCGAGCGGCGGGTTCGATTCCCGCCGCCTCTAAATCACCGCAACCAAGGGCGAGGCGCTCGCCGCCGGCAACAAGCCCGCCACGCCGCCGGCATCAAAGCGCCTTCGCTACTGAAAGTTCACCCAACCCTTTATCAGCTTGTGAGTGGAGGTCGGTGGGCTGCCCGGATAGTAGATGTTCGTCAGCGCCAGACCGGTGTGACCGTTCACGCCCACGTTGCCAGCGAAGATGTAGTCGTATTTCGCCCAGTTGCCATTCGTAAACTGGATCGTCGGCTGGCCGTCGCGGCAAAGCTTGTTGGCCCCGCAGATTGGGTCGTAGGAGTTGTCGACTTCCCAGAAGACCTTATTGGTGTTGACCGTACCGTCAGGGTTGACGCGATAGATCCTGTCCATCGCCAACGAGTCGGGCTTGCTGTTGAAGTCGCCTGTCAACACGACCCGGTGCCCCGCCTGAACGAGTGGCTTCAAAATGCTGTTGATTCTGGTGGCCTGCTCGGCACGGATTTCGAAGTCCTGGGCGTCCGAGACGCTGGAGTGGCCGCTCCAAAGGTGCGTCGTGCAGAAGGTGAACAGGCCAGGCGTCGGCATACCGGGTACGTCCGCACAGAACAGAGTGAATTCCCTGCCGCCTGGATAGCCCACCTCGCCGTGATACTTGCCCATCACAGGCAAACGGTAGGAGTGCAGGGTCATAGGGCGATTCGCGGCGAGAACCTGGCCCAGATCGCCGTCGACGCCGCATTTGTCGAGGTCTGCCTCGCTATACTTCGCCATCGGAATGAATGCAGTATGCCAACCATATTGCGCGAAAAATGCCTGGAACTCCGCGAAATCGGCGGAACAGACCTCCTGCATCGTCGCGACGTCGGCACCGTTTAGAACCTGGTCTCTCACTCCGAACCAATCCGGATAGTTGTCGGTGCGTTCACCGGTGATGTTGTGATTCACCACCGTGACCGTGTAGGCGGCCTCGGAAGCTCCGGGCATGAGCCCCATTGATAAAACGGATGCCATCGTCGCGAGCGTACGAGTGACTGAGAACTTCATGTTCGGGACCTCCAGGGTGAGGTCTGCATTCTAGCGCGCAGTGCGGGTGGGCCGGTAGCGAAGCACCCGTCGCGCCTTCGGTCCGTGATGGCGGAGGGCTCGCCGCGTATTGCCCGACGAGGGGTCCCCAGAGAGGGTGTCAGAGAATTCGAGTGACGCCCAGAGAGGGTGTCAGAGAATTCGAGTGACGCGACCCGGCTCGACACGCGGCCCGAGAGGGTGTCAGAGAATTCGAGTGACGCGACCCGGCTCGACACGCGGCGGAAAAGAGAAGAGCGGAAAGCTGGCCGAGAAATCTCCTCGCCGCCACCGTGCTGCCGCCTCTCGGAATGCCGCGACGAAGGCCCGGTACTGCTCACGCAACTCCTTCAATGCCTGGCGCGCCGAGGCATGTCCCAACGGCCGAGGGCTCCGCTTGAGGCGCTCGGGCCGGGTATGCGGGTGCTGTGCCCTCACGGCCCGCACTCCCAACACAGGCTTGTCCTGTGCGCGAGCTTCTGCTTCCACCTCCTCCACGAGTCTCCGCACCGCGCGCTGCCTCTCCTCCTCCCCCAGTCCTTCCCAGCACGACAGTGGCGCTACCTCCAACTCCACTGGCTCGGCCCATTGCTCGGCGAAGCGCCCCTCCCCCGCGGACATGTCCTCGCTCCCCCTCTTGCTCCAGCGCTTCGTCCAGTTGAACCACTGGAACAGTCGCCTCGCAGGCCCCAGCAGCTGCGGTAGACACGTGAGTCCCGGCCACTCGGCACTCCTCTCCACCAAGCCCTCCTTCACTCCGTGGGCCAGCACGTAGCGCAACCGCCCCACCAGCGCCGTGTCGTCCAGCACCGGCTCCGCTGAGTAGCGCCTCTCCCAGAAGCCTCCACTCCAGTCCACCAACCGTCCCACCTTCCTGGAGAGGTTGGCGCGCAGGTACTGCATGAAGGAGGCGAGCGCTACGCCTCGGGTCCACACCAGCAGGTGGAAATGGTTGGAAGCGAAGGTGAAGGCATGCAGCCTCACGTTGCCGGCGCTCTGCTGGACGGCTCGCGCCAGGACGCCTCCCACTACCTCGTTCACCTCCGCGCTGGGACGCAGCAGTAGCCGTCCCTGGAAACACCTGGACGTCACGAAGTAGTAGCCCTCCTCTTGGAACATCCTCAGCGGCCAGCCCATCCCCCTACCCCCCGTACAATCCCCGAGGTCGATGCACCCCTCGGGCCAGCCGCAACTCCTCGGAAAGACTCGGAGCCCGGTGGGGTCACCCGTCCACGCCAGGTCTCGTTCTCGCTCGCCTCCCTCGTTTCGAGTCCTTTGACACCTTCCCGGGGCGTTTGGTGTTGCCCTCGTCGTGAAACCGCGAGCTTCTCATCCGTGGCCCAGACCCACGCCCTCGGGCTTCAGAAAACTGGGTAAGGTCGAAGAACGAGTCCTTTGACACCTTCTCCGGGAAGAACGAGTCCTTTGACACCTTCTCCGGACACCTTCTCCGGACACCTTCTCCGGAGGAAGAACGAGTCCTTTGACACCTTCTCCGACACCTTCTCCGGACACCTTCTCCGGGGCTCGCATTTATTGACCCACATCAATGCGGGCGAGGGCGCCCTTCCCTACTCTCGAGGCCACAACGTCGCTGAATGTTCTGGAGTCCTCGAGATGAACACCACTCGCCTTCACACCCGCACCCTGGGGATTCTCTTTCTCCTTCCGTTCTTCGCCTACGGCATCGGCACCGCGCTCGTCACCTCCGTCCTGAAGGATCCGGAGCACCTGGCCGCGGTGGCCGGTCAGCGGACGCCGTTCGTCGGGGGCGCGCTGCTGCTCCTGTTGAACTCCCTCACCGTCGTTGGGATTGGCGTGCTGTTCTTCCCGATACTCCGCGAGCGAAGCCTGGGCATCGCCGTCGCGTACGTCTGCACGCGGGTGATGGAGGCGCTGCTCCTGCTCGTCGGGGTGGTGTTCCTTCTGTCCCTCCTGCAGCTCGGAGAATCCGTGCAAGCGCGGACGACACCGGAGCAGGCACTCCTGTTCAACCTTCTCTCGAAGGGCAACTTCTGGGCGTACCAGCTCGCGATGATCATCCTGGGGGCCGGCAGCGTAGCGTTCTGCCTGTCGCTGTACCGGTCCCGGCTTCTGCCCTCGTTCCTCCCGCTGGTGGGCGCGGTGGGCTACGGACTCCTGGCGCTGGGGTCCGTGCTCGAGCTCTTCGGGCTGCCGTGGGGCATCCTCTTGTCCGGACCCGGGGGCCTGTTCGAGCTGTTCCTCGGTGGCTGGCTCATCGCCAAGGGGTTCCGGACGGTCACGCCTTCCGTCACGGCGTAGCCGGCTTGCCGCGCGTGGCGAGGCGCTTGCGGATGCGGCTCAGCGACTCGGGCTTCACGCCGATGTAGCTGGCCAGCTGGTACTGGGGAAGCCGCTGGAAGATGTCCGGCCGCGTCTTCGAGAGCTTGAGGTAACGCTGCTCCGGGCTATCGGTGACATAGGAGGCGAGCCGCTCCTGCTGTTCCGCCAGGACCCTCTCCATCACCCTCCGGGAGATGCTCTCGAAGCGCGGGAAGCGTCGGAACAGCTCCTGCTCGCGTTGCTGGGTCCCCACCACCACCGTGGTGTCCTCCGCGCAGACCAGGAAATGATCCGCCGGGGTCCGGTTCATCATGCTGTGAATCGAGAGGACCCAATCGTCCTCGGTGAACAACCCGTTGCTCCGCTCCTCACCGTCGACGACGTAGTACTGGCGGACGCAGCCCTGGAGGACGAAATAGGCCTCGGTGCAGACCTGGCCCGCCATGAGCAGGTGCGTGCCCTTCGGACAGGTCTTCACCACCATGCTGTCCAGCATGGCCTGGGCTTCCTCGTCCGACAGAGGCGCGATGCGGCGGAAGTAGTCGACGAGCTTGTGTTTCATGAGGGCGCCGTGAGACCAGCGGGGGCCCATCATCCCACCAGCGTGGTCACGGACCAAATGGGCGCATCACCGCGACGCGCTGGCGCTCCAGAGCGTCCTCTGGGGGCAGGAGGCGGGAATCGAACCCGCCGCCGGAGGCTTCTGGCGAGAGCGCTCCAGCGCATTCGTGGCTGCCGCCGGTGCTGTGCTACGAGGCTGACTCAATGGCCTCTGTCGATAATAGCCGTGCCTGGACCCTGCTCGTCCTCGCCGTGCCCTTCTTGGCGGTCGGCGGCTTCGGTCTCCTTCGCACCTCGCAGTTCGTATTGCGCGCCGAGGCGGCGCAGGGAGTGGTGGTCGCTTCGAGCCATCGGGGGGACGGCCAATACATGACGTTCGTTGGCTACCCGGAGGTGATCACGTTCTCGGATTCAGACGGCAACGTGCACACCACCACCCTCTACAATGGGCAGCCGAGCAACCGTCAGCCGGGGACGGCCGTCAAGCTCATGTACAAACGGTCCAACCCAGCCGGTAGCGCGCGTTACGGGGACTCGGAACAACTCTGGGGCTTTTCGGGCGGCCTCGTGTTCATCGGCGCCTTATGGCTGTTCGGCATGTTCCTGTCCTGGAATCGCGGCAACTGATGGCACACGCCTGCTCAGGCCGCGCTCCCCTCAGGGGCGAGGCAGCGCGCGGGCAGTCGAGGTGCTGTACTCGGAGCGCCTCTCAATGCAGCGAGAGGGTGTTGATCGCGTGAGCCCTGGCGAGGTGTGACTGGGGAGGGGCAGAGGGCCCCCATGAAGGCCCGGTACTGCTCACGCAGGAACATCCTCAGCGGCCAGCCCATCCCCCTCTCCTCCTTACAATCCTCGAGGCGGGAGAGAGGCCATGTGGCGGGTGAGGGCTGGAGCGGAGGGGCCGAGGAGGGCCGCTGACGGGGGCCGCCCGAGCAGTGTGCCAGGCGGTGGACAAGCCGCGCAGCCCCTTTGGGGTACACGCCGACCCTGGCCGTGCTCGAAGATAGCGCTTGCTTGTGCAGCCGTGACGTCAGAGAACACCGCATCTCGTAGCGGGAGATTGACACATGCGAATGATTGGAAGGATTGTCCTCGGGACTGTTGCCCTGTTTGGAACCTCGGCTCTGGCCAGTCTCCCTGTCGTCAACGCCGTTCAAGCGACACGGGGGGGCTGTGGTTATTCGATCAAGGTCCTGCAAGATGCCGACCCGAATGCATACCCCCAGACATTCTACAGAATCGCGGTCGAAAGCTCCGTCGTCGCGCCTGAAACCTGCACGGTGCAGCCTCGGTCCGTAGAGCTGGGGACCTCGAAGCTCCTGCCGCAGATCGCGATCCAAGCCAGCGCTGACGGTGTCGTGGCGGCTTATTCCCATGGAGAGTACATCCGGTCCATGGGGAACTACGTGCGCGTCAGCCTCCGGAACCTGGACCCGAGCACCCTGGGTTCACTGAGGGTCGCAGGGTTGGCGTCCTCGGTCGTCCCAGCCAACGGTGGGGCCGGGGCTCCAGCCGCCGTCTCCTTGGGAACGCTCACGCTCAAGGGCTCTTCCGTCGAGGTGACTGGCACCTTCACCGGCAACTCGCTCACGGAGGATCCCGCGGGCATCCCCTGGCCCTACCCCATCTGGCAGGGCAATGACTTCGTCGCCACCTACTCCAACTTCTTCACCACGACGACGCCGCCCTCCCTCACCCCGCCCGCTCCTCCCCCGCCGACCTGTTCGTCGCAGCCTCCGGCGCTCACGCTCAACGGCAGCTCGACGCAGACGCTGGAGTGCGTCAAGGGCGGGACCTACAGCGATCCGGGCGCTCAGGCCACGGATGGGTGCGGCAACCCGATCGAGGTGCATGCGTACAACACCCCTCTGCTCAGCTACGAGGGCTCGTACACGATCGGGTACTACACGTGGAACTCCGTGGGGTCTGCGAGCGCCTCCCGCACGGTGATCGTGGATGACACGACGGCGCCCTCACTGGCGCTCCTCGGCCCCTCGTACATGGTCCACACGTGCAACACCTCGTGGGAGGATCCGGGCGTGACGGCGAATGATGCGTGCTCCGGCGACATCTCGACGTGGGTGTCGCGCACGGGCGACGTGAATGCCTGGGCCGTCGGTGTGTACACGGTGACCTACAACGTGACGGACGCTGGCGGTAACAGCGCCACGCCCGTGACGCGCACCGTAGAGGTCGTCAACTGCCCCTGGTAGCGCTCGGGTGCGCGGGGAGGAGGGAGAGCGCAGGCTCCCCCATCGGCTCCTTGCTGGCCGCTGCTTCAAGCGCCACGCTCGCCTCCTCCTCACCTGCTGAGTGCTTCTAGTTTCAGAAGTCCCCCCCGGGTCCTGAACGTTCAGGAGGGCGTGCGCGGCGCGGCTACTTCAGCGCGTCCCGAGGCACCAGGAGGACGACTTCCTTGGCGTCGGAGTAGATGACAGGATTCATGCCCTGGTAGTTGTGCGTCGTCCTGCCGCCATCGCGCACGATGCCCATGTCATTGCCGCTCGAGCCACCGCTGTAGTCCCAGCCGTGGCGCGTCTGGAAGCTGAGCGCGCCGCTGCCAAGGTGTCAGACACTTCGGCTAGACACTTCGGCTAAAGCCACGTTCCTACGCAGGCTTCAGCAAGACACGTGTCGACAGAGGGGGAGCAATGCCGAATCGAGATATCTGGATGACCAGGGTGCTCTGTGCCGCCCTGATGATGATGACGGGATGGGGGTGCGGGCCCAGTGAGTCCCAGGCCTGGGAGGAGCAGGGCTCAATCCCTGCCACCCTCGGTACCACCACCGGCTCCATGGTCTACCGCCGAGAGAAACTCACCCTGACCCCCCTGCCCAATGGCAAGGCGCTGGCGGCCGGGGGGCACGGCATGATGGGCTATCTCTCGAACTCCGCCGTGCTCGCCACCGCGGAGCTGTACGACCCGGCCACGGGCACCTGGAGCCTCACCGGCTCGATGAGCGTGGCGCGCTTCGGGCACACCGCCACGCTGCTGCCCAATGGGAAGGTGCTCGTCGTGGGTGGGAGCACCGCAACCCAGACGTATGCGAGCGCGGAGCTGTACGACCCGGCCACGGGCACCTGGAGCCTCACCGGCTCGATGAGCTGGCCCAGGAGCCTGCACACGGCGACCCTGCTCGAGGACGGGCGCGTCC
Organism: Archangium gephyra; assembly: GCF_042230915.1. Classification (GTDB taxonomy): domain Bacteria; phylum Myxococcota; class Myxococcia; order Myxococcales; family Myxococcaceae; genus Archangium; species Archangium gephyra_B. Next base: position 11,532,680 of record NZ_CP102578.1, read on the forward strand.
TGGTCGTCGGCGGTGGCGCGAGCAGCCCCCTCGCGAGCTGCGAGCTGTATGATCCAGCGACCGGACAGTGGAGCAGCACGGGCAGCATGAGCGACGCGCGGCGAGGTCATGCCGCGGCCCGCTCCACCTCAGGAGGAAAGGTCGTCGTCATGGGCGGCTGGTCCGGGTCGGCCGCGTCCGTGGGTTTCGAGGTGTACAACCCCACCACCGGCACCTGGAGCATCTACGGCTCGACGCAGGCCCAGCGCCTCTACCACCGGGCCTTCGCCCTGCAGGACGGACGGGTGCTGGTCGCCGGTGGCGAGAGCGCCACCGGGGGAGCCTTCTATTCGACCCTTCTCCTCTCTCCCAACACCGGCTCGTGGACCACCGCGGGCTCGCTGGTCTCCATCGCCTCGAACATGGAGGGCGTCGTGCTGGAGAATGGCAAGGTGCTCATCCTCGGGGGGTACCAGGGCAGTAGCACCTACAGCAAGAACACCCAGCTCTTCGACCCGGCGACCCTCCAGTGGACGCTGGCGGATCCCCTGCTCGAGGGCCGGGGCAGCTATGGCCTGGCACGCCTGTCGGACGGCCGCCTGCTGGTGGCCGGGGGAGAAGGCTTCCTGAGCAGCGCGGAGCTGCACCCCACGAGCTGCACGCCCACCACCTGCGCGGCCCAGGGGGCCACCTGCGGCACCCTGGCCGACGGCTGCGGTGGAACCCTGAGCTGCGGCACCTGCGCGACCGGGGAGATCTGCTCCAGCGTCAACACCTGCTGCATGCCCACCACCTGCGCGGCGCTGGGCGCCACCTGCGGCACCGTCTCCAACGGCTGCGGTGGAACCCTGAGTTGCGGCACCTGCGCCGAGGGAGAGCGCTGCACCAACAACGCCTGTGCCTTCGATCCGACCCTCGCCCTCTTCGACCCGGCCACGCAGGCCCCCCGCTGCGGCCAGGCGCGCACGGCGTGTGACTCCGGCACGCTGCTCGACGGACGCGGTCCGCTGGGCCCCGAGGCGCATGCGCCCAACACCCTCGGTGCCTCCTGCACGGACGGCACCGCGGGCACCTACCACCTCGACGAGTCCCTCGACGCGCTGCGGGTGGAGTCCGTGGACGGGCAGGTGCTCACCGCCGGCCGGCAGGCACGCATCGTGGCCACCGTGTGGGCCTCCGCCTATTACAACTCGGACAGGCTCTACCTGTACGCGGCGAGTGACGCGGCCAATCCCGGCTGGACGCTCCTCACCAGCCTCGTCCCCCCCGGCTCCGGGCGCCGGACGCTGACGGCCACCTACACCCTGCCCTTCGGGGTGGAGCTGCAGGCCGTCCGCGCCACCTTCCGCCGCAGCAGCAGCAGCTCCAGCGCCTGCTCGACGGGGAGCTATGACGACCATGACGACCTGGCCTTCTTCGTCACCCACCCCGAGGACCTGACGACCCCGGTGGCCACGCTGACCGCGCCCACCGCGGGCAGCACCCTGAGCGGGACGGCCACCCTGAGCGCCACCGCGACGGACGACGTGGGCGTGCAGCGCGTGGAGTTCCTCGATGGAGCCAGCCTCCTGGGGAGCGACACCACCGCGCCCTACTCCCTCTCGTGGGACACGCGCACCACGCCCAACGGCGCGCACCAGCTGGCCGCCCGGGCCTATGACTTCGCGGGGCGCGTCACCACCTCCGCCCTGGTGGAGGTGACGGTCGCCAATGACCTCACCCCGCCCACGGTGTCGCTGCTCTCCCCGGTGGCCGGGGCCACCGTGAGCGGGACGGTCAGCCTGACGGCCAGCGCGTCCGACAACGGCGGGACCGTGTCGCGCGTCGACTATTACGACGGGACGACGCTCCTCGGGACGAGCACGGTGGCCCCCTATTCCGTGGCCTGGAATACCCAGCAGGCCGCCAATGGCGCGCATCAGCTCACGGCCAGGGCGTACGACCCCGCGGGCAACCCGGGGACGAGCACGGCGGTGGGAGTGACCGTCAGCAACACCGCGACCGCGGTGATGGCCACCTATGATTCCGTGCGGCGTGCACCGGGCTGCACCGTGGTGGGCACGTCCTGCGACACGGGCACGCTCGTGCAGGGCCGAGGCACCGTGGGCCCGGAGCAGAATGCCTCCAACACCCTCAACGGAAGCTGCGTCGATGGGAATGGCGGCAGCTACCACGTCGATGAGTCCGTCGACCGCCTGCGCGTCTCCACCGTGAGTGGAGCGCCATTCGCCGCCGGCCAGCAGGTCCGGGTGGAGGCGACCGTGTGGGTGTGGGGCACCTCGGACAAGCTGGACCTGTACTACACGGCCAACGCGGACAACCCGAGCTGGAGCTACCTGACGACGATCTCCCCAACCGTCAGCGGCACCCAGACGTTCTCCACCACGTACACGCTTCCGGCGGGAGCACGTCAGGCCGTGCGCGCCAACTTCCGCTACGGCGGCAGCGCCTCCCCGTGCAGCCCGGGGTCTTACGATGACCGGGACGACCTCGTCTTCCTGGTCCAGTAGCGCCCGGGTGTCAGAGGATTCGTAGGGGGCGAGGGAGGGGTTGGGCGCCCCCCGGCCTCTCCGTCAGCCGCTCCTTGCTGGCCGCTGCCTCGAGCGCCACGCTCGCCTCCTCCTCTTCTGCTGCTTGGGGGAGCAAGGCCCCGGGCGCCGTCAGGCAAACCGGGGGGTTCTTTTTCACCCGAAGCGGCAGCTCCGCGGGCAAGCCGGCTTCAAGGCTCACCATCGACCCCGGTGGTGGGTTGATGTCAACCGCATGAGACGGACAGAACGCCGAGGCGCCCTGTCCGTCGTCCGTCACCGGGAGCCGGGCCCTCAGTCGGCGCGCTCGATGACCTCGGCGATGAGTTGCCGCTGCTCGCGCGCCACACCCTTGATGACGTACCACTGCTCCGGCGTCCCCGAGCTGTACGACTTCGCCTGGCGTACCGCGCGCTCGGCCTTGCTGCCCTTCTTCACGTACATCCGCATCGGCAGCCCGCCGGAGTCGGTTCCCTCGGGGCCGGTGACCGTGAAGGCCGTGTACTCGTCCTTGGAGAGCTCCGGGAGCTGGTACTGGTTGTCGGTGCTGCGGATGACGACGCGCATCGCGACGCGCTTGCCCTCCAGGTTGCCCCACGTCGCGGCGCTCTTCGCGGCGTCGCCCCAGGTGACGTCCTCATAGTCGAAGTTCGACTCGGCCCTCGCGACGCCGGTGAAGGAGACCGGCAGGTCCTTCGCGCGCGCGCCGGCCGTCACCTTCGGGTTCGTCGGGAAGAGCTTGAGGGCCTTCTCCCACGGATAGAGCGGCATGAAGCCGGACGGTCCCTGCCCTCCGGTGGCGAGCACCGGCTGGCCGATCATCTCTCGCAGCTGGTTCCAGTCGTCCATCGTCACCTTGCCCGGCACGTAGGCGGTGCGGTTCAGGTAGGCGTCGAACCACTTCTGGTCGACGGGCAGGCCCGCCGAGATGACCTGGTTGCCCGCGAGCTTCTTGAACTTGAAGTCCTTCAGCTGGCCAAAGGTCTTGTCATCGACCGTGGCGTTCTCCTGGGGCCGCATCACGTTCGACCAGAGGTTGTGGTTGAACGTGTTGTTCGTGAGCTCCACGTCGGCGGGGTTCGCCATCAGGCGGATCGCGTCGTTGTCGGCGAACTCGAAGATGTTCCCGTCGATGATCGCATTGACCCCGTTCTCCACGGACAGCAGATGTCCGTTGCGGCCATTGCCCTGGCCGAACCGGATGTCCCACGAGAAGGCGACGGTGTTGTTGCGGAAGATGATCGGCGCGGTGCCGAAGCCGCGCTGCACCACCACCGTGCGGGTGTGGTGGTTCATGAAGATGTTGTTCTCGAGCGTGTTGCCGCTGCCGATGCGGACCGCGCCCTCCGCGCCGTTCACGAACAGGTTGTTGCGGACGACGCACTCGGGCTTCGACAGCCACAGGTGCTCGAGCTTCTCCGACTGGTCATAGTCGAGATCGCCATTCGGCTTGTACTTGTTGTCGGTCGCGCGATCGAACACGAAGCCGTCGACCACCGCGCCAGTGTGGTCATCCGTGCCCTCGACGACGTAGCCATCGCGGCGGCCCTTGTACTCGGCGGGCGAGAACAGGCGCGTCGGGTGCTTCCACGGGTTGCGCTCGCGGAACTGCGCGTCATACCCGCCGATGAGCGAGATGGAGGGGGCGTCGATCTTCCAGCGGCCCGTCTTGAGCTTCCCGTAGTACTCGCCCTCGGCGACGTGCACGGAGTCACCGCTCTCGACCTTCTCCAGCGCCTGCCACGGATCCTTGAAAGGCTTCTCGCGCGACCCGTCGCCGCCGCTCGCTCCCGCCCGCACGAACCAGTCCCGGCCCTGCGGACGGCTGCCGGCCTTCGCCGCGGCCGCCTCGTACGGCTCGAGGCTGTCGACGAAGAAGCCCGCCTTCGGGAAGCCCTTCATCACGTAGACGGTGCCCTTGGCGAGGAAGAGCTTCTGCGGAGGGCCAGAGCCTCCCCAGTCGCCGGTCGCTGCATCCGCGACGCGCTGCACGGTGGAGCCCTTCCGGTAGAAGCCGACGAACCGGCCGTAGCTGCCCGTCGGCTCGTGCAGGAACACCCCCGCGTGCTCATCCGGCTTGAACGGGGCCGGCACGCCGCTCACGTTCGCCACCGAGCTCAGCGCGACGACGAGCTCGAGCGGCTGGCCCTCCACGCTCTCCGGCTTGCTCAGCCACGCGCTGACCTCCATCCGCTTGTACGCCTTCTCCGGCGCCGCGGCCGCCACCTCCTGGAAGCTGACGGTCAGCGGCTTCACCCGCGCGCCAGCCTGGCCCGCTCCCTTGGGCGCCAGCAGCTTGAGCGCCTTGTCGAGGTCCATCGCCGGGGCCACCCCCGACGGTGGCTTGCCGCCCTTGGCGATCATCGGGAGCCCGAGCGCCTGACGGGCCTTGTTGAAGTCGTCCATCGTCAGCTTGCCGGGCGTGGCGGCGGTGCGCTTGGAGACCTGGTCCAGCCACGCGGCGTCGATCGGCAGCTGCGGATTCTTCACCTCGTTGTTCGCGACCTTCTTGAAGCCCACCTCCTCGAGCAGGTCCATCTCCTTGTCGTCGACCGGCATGTCCTTGCCGTCGGAGAAGAACTTCAGATTCGAGTAGAGGTTCATGAAGAACACGTTGTCGGCGAGCGTGCTCTTCTCGGGGTTGGCGGTCATGTAGATGCCGTTGCTGTCCGAGAAGGCGATGATGTTGCCGGTGACGGTGGCGTGGGCCTTCAGCGCGAGGCCGGAGCCGTTGTAGGCGCCCTTGCCAGGCTCCTTGAACGACATGGTGAAGGCGATGGTGTTGTTCTTCACCACTGCGACGGCCTGCTTGTCGGTGGTGCTGTTGATGTTGATGCCCCAGTTCACCGCGTTCACCACGAGGTTGTTCTCGAGGGTGGAGCCGGCCGGCGCGACGATGCCGTCAAAGCCCGGGTTCACGATGACGCAGTTGCGCACGATGGCCGGGAGCGCGAACCGCATCGGGCCGTCACAGGAGGGGTACTCCTTGCGGCCGAGCTGCTCCGCCGTCTCGTAGGGGCACTGGTCTCGCTGGTCGATGGTGAAGCCGTCGACGACGGTGCTCTTCTTGGTCGACAGCAGCCGCTCCTGCTTCGGGCGGTTCTTGGAGCCCTTGTCCCAGAGCAGCTGGGTCAGGTTCTTCCAGGGATCGCGGCTCTTGAAGTCCGCGTCGTAGCCGCCGAGCAGCTGCAGGTCGTCGACGGGCACCTCCCACATGCCGTTGCCGAGCCGGCCGAAGTATTTGCCGCCCGCGACGTGGATGACATCGCCCGACTGGGCCTTGTCGAGCGCCTCCCACGGATCGCTGAACGGCCGGGCCATCGACCCGTCGCCGTCCGAGCCGGCGCGAACGAACCAGTCGCGCGCCGAGGCCACCGGCGCGAACAGACAGACTGCGACCCCCACCCAAAGCGCAATCAATTTTCTCATGGGGTGCGGGTTCTAGCAGCTGCCACCCCGCACCGCCATCACGGGCCCGGGTTCACCTCCTGTGGACCCTGACACTCCCAGGCAGTGGCTAGGGACAGAGCCGCTCGACCGACTTGATCCGCACCGCTCCGTCGACGTTCGGGTCGTTTGTCTGGTCGCCGATGGCGAGGGTGCCGGTCGCCGTGAAGTTGTTCCGCGTGAGCTTCGCGACGCCGTCAATGCTCACCGTCGCCACCTTCGCTGCATCCACCGCCAGCTCGTAGACATGGTACCCGCCGCCGGTCACCGCGAACGCCGCGGCCTGCGTGTCGTCCGACCAGCCGATCGCCGCGTTGTCGAGGTAGATCATCTGCGCGCGATCCGTGCCGTTGCCGAACGGCGGCGTGAAGCTCCCCATGATGGCCGCGCCGCTGTCGAGCGAGTTGTGGTTGTTCACCGACTCGACCTGCATCGTCACGTGGAGCTTGAACGGCTTCGTTGCGTCGAACGCGTTCGCCCGCGTGAGGAGCAACTGCCCGCTCGTCGATCCGCCGCTGTTCGTCGACGTCGCGAGGCGAACGTAGTCCGCGCCGTACGTGAGCGAGCTCGGCGTCTGCATGACCGTCGTCCAGCCTTGCGCCGCGATGTCGTCGCCGCCGACCAGCAGCGGAACGCTCGCGCGCGCCGTCCACCTCGTCGTCGAAGCCGCCGGCACGCACGTCTCGCAGGCGTTCGCCGGGTTCGGCGTGCCCGCGGCGTAGACCACGCCCTCGATGAAGCACTTCGGGCCGCACACGCCGGCCGAGCAGACCTGTCCCGGGTTGCACGACGTCCCGTCCGCGCGTTGCGTCCACAGGGTCGCGGACGTCGCCGGCGAGCACTGTTCGCACGAATTCGCCGCGTTCACCGCCCCGGCGGCGACCTGCTTGCCGTCGATCTGACAGAGCGCGACGCAGACGCCGCTCTCACACGCCTCGCCGGTCGCGCAGGCCGTGTCGCAACCACCGCAGTGAGCCGGATTGCTCTCGGTGCTCACGCAGGCGCCGCCGCACAGCGCGACGCCGGCGCTGTTGCACACGGGGAAGGAGGTGGGATCTTCGCCGCAAGCAGCGACGAAGCCGAGCAAGACGAGGCAGGAGAGAGCAGTAGAGCGGATGGAGCGCATGGAGCCCGCCACCTTACGCCACCCGCGCATGAGCGGAGAACGGCCGCATCGCCTATCGAACGAGCGCGGCGACGTACGCAATCGCGCGACGCGGCAGCAGCGCGATGACGAGCGGCCACACCCCATGGAACTGCTCTTCAATCGCGAGCGACCACGCGTGGCCCAGGAGCGGCGGCTGCCAGGCGCGAGATACCACGGCACGTCCTGGAGCTGCGGGAGGGGCCAGCTCGGGAGCGCGAAGCAGACGGAGAGGAACAGGTAGTACAGCGGGAAGCTCCGGCAGGCGCGTGCCACGTAGAACGCGCTTCGGTGACTTCGACGGCGAGCGTCTGAGAGCAGGGATGATGGACAAGGCGACCCCCGGCTTCGTGACCCGCCGAGGATAGCGCCTCGAGCCCGCTCCCCGCATGCCCAAGCGGGGAGCGGAAGAGCCTCAGGGCGTGTACAGCTCCGCCACCGAGGCATACCCGCTGGAGGTATAGCCCCCGGTGATGAGCACCCGCCCGTTGGGCAGCAGCGTCGCCTGGTGGCGGTCGAAGCGAGGCCCCGCCATGACGCCGGCGGGACTCCAGGTGCCCGAAGACGGATCATACGCCTCCGCCGTCGCGAGGCGACCCCTTGTCCCGACCCCCCCGACGACGAGCACCCGGCCGTTCACCAGTATCGCCTCGGAGCCCCAGGAGGCCGAGCTCGTGAAGCCGACAGCGCGCCAGGTGCGTGTCACCGGATCGTAGAGCTCCGCCGAGCTAATCTGCATGACGAACACCTGCCCGTTGGGCAGCAGAAACGCCTTGGCCCCTCTGCGAGGCACGGTCATGGAGCCGACCGTGCTCCAGCTCTTCGTCGCCGGATCGTACACTTCCGCCGAGGCAAGGATCCCCGTGGTGCTGGCGCCCCCCGTGACGAGCACCCGGCCATCAAGCATCAGCGTCGCCGTGTGGTCGGAACGGGACGAGGTCATGGAGCCTACCGTGTTCCAGGTTCTCGTCGCCGGATCGTACACCTCCGCTGAAGGGGTCCCGGAGCCCCCCGTGACGAGCACCCGGCCGTCAGGCATCAGCGTCGCCGTGTGGCCGTAACGGGGCGAGGCCATGGAGCCCGTCGCGCTCCAGGTTTTCGTCGCCGGATCGTACAGCTCCGCCGAGGCAAGGGTCCCCGTGTAGTTGGCGCCCCCCGTGACGAGCACCTGTCCGCCCGTCAGCAACGTGGCCCTGTGCCCGACCCGAGCCGAGGCCATGGCGGCCACCGCCTCCCAGGTGCCAGCCGCCATGTCATACACCTCGGCCGTCGCCACGGGTTCCGTGGGGTTGAGGCCCCCCGCCAGGAGGACCTGGCCATTGGACATCGCCGTCGTCGTGTAGGAGAAGCGCTGGGAGGTCGTCATGGAGCCCGTCGTGGTCCAGGAACCCAACGCCGGGGCGTACACCTCCGCCGATAGATACCCTACCGCGAGCACCCGGCCACCGGGCAGCAACGTCGCCGTGTGCGGCGCGTCGAAGGGGCCCATGACCTGTGTGGTGCTGGTAATGCTCCAGAGGCCTGTCGCCGGGTTGTAGAGCTCCTCGGATTTACTCCAATCGGCGCCCCCCGTGACGAGCACGGAGCCATTGGGCAGCCGCGTCGCCGTGATGTTTCTGTGAGCGGAGTGCATCGAGCCGGCACTGCGCCAGGTGTTTGTCTGCGGGTCGTACAACTCCGCTTCTGGGGAGGGCCCTCCGGCGACGAGCACCTGGCCGCCGGGCAGCAACGTCGCGGCATGCCCGAAGCGAGGTACGGCCATGAAGCCCGCTGTGAGCCAGGTGCCGGTCGCCGGATCGTAGACCTCCGCCGTCACCTCGTAGTCGCTCGCGCCGTATCCGCCTGTGACGAGCACCCCGACGCCGGGGATCAACGTCGCGGTATGCCAGCTGCGAGGCGCGGACATGGAGCCCACCGTGCTCCAGGTATCTGTCACCGGCGCGTACACCTGCACCGAGGCAACGACACCGTCGGCGCTTCGTCCCCCCGTGACGAGCACCTGCCCGTTGGGCAACAGCGTCGCCCGGTGGTACGAGCGACGCTCGCCCATGTCGGCCACCAGGCTCCAGCTCTTCGTGGCTGGATCGTACACCTCCGCCGAGGAGAGAAGGCTACCGCCGCTGCCGGTTCCGCCGGTGACGAGCACCCGGCCATCGGGCAGCGATGTCGCGGCATGCCCGGAGCGAGGCACGGCCATGGAGCCCACCGTGCTCCAGGTGCTGGTCGCCGGGTCGTACACCTCCGCCGAGGAGAGAGGGCTACTGCCGCTGCCGGTTCCGCCGGTGACGAGCACCCGGCCATCGGGCAGCGATGTCGCGGTGTGGAAGTAGCGGTAGGCGGCCATGGGCTCCGTGCGGACCCACCCCCAGGTCACGGGCTCACAGCTCTCACTCACGCCATCGCAGTCCTCATCCACCGGCGTCGAGCAGTTCTCCGGCTTCGGCAGCTGCTGGCCCTGGCAGGCGACGTTGCCAAACAGATCGCACGACACTGTGCCCGCGTGGCAGCTGCCCACGCCCCGGGTCCAGATGGGGCCCCCATAGCAGGGCTGGCCCTTTTCGAGGGAACAGCTGCAGCCCTCATTCACCACCCCATCGCAGTCTTCATCAAAGGGCAGCGAGCAGGTCTCGGCCGCTGGCCTCACCTCACCCTGGCAGGCACTCCACTCCGCGCCGGAAACATCGCACTGCCGGCGCCCGGCCCGGCACAGCCCCCGGCCCAGGGTTCCCGCGGGGCCCAGGTACGGGCAGGCCTCGTAAGCCCCCGGTGTGCAGATGCGCGGGCGAATGATGAGTTTCACTTCCTCGCAGACCTTGAGGCCGATGTCGCAGTAGCCCGCCACCCCCACCCCGATGATCGTCACCCTCGAGGTGGCCGAGTCGCTCCATCGAGCAAAGATGGTGGTTCTGTGGCCTCGCTTGATCGGCATGCACACGTGGCCATTCGTGCCGGTGTACACGGGCCTGCTCCTGCCCGGATAAGAGACCCCCGCGGCGATGACCTCGGCGCCAGCGAGGGGGGCACCTAGCTCGTCCACCACCTGCACGTCGGCACAGCTTATTTCGAGCCAAATCGCACCACACTTCCACCAGGTGAAGTGGCTCACCTCGACAACCCAGGCCAGCCGGCCCGGCTGCGTCTGCGAGGTCTGCACGGTGCCAGCGCCCTCCTCTCTCCACTGGCCCGCGTCCACATCGAACCACCACGCCGGCACGCTGTCGCCCACCTGGAACTGGCTGGCCAGCGCCTCCGGCAGCAGGAACTCCAACGTCGCGGTCTGTCCCGGAGCGAGCTGCACGGGAGCCCCGTTGCTCCACAGGCTCACCTCCGCCATGAAGAAGCTCTCCAACGGCACGCTCTCGCCGCGGGCGGCGGCCACCCCCTCCAGCGGGCCAGGCATCAAGGCCAGTTGCGTGGTGGGATCAATCGGAACGATGGTGACATCCACGGTGCCCGAGACAGGCCGGCCCAGGGCATCCACCACGGCGCTGGGCGGAAAGGTGACGCGCACCTGCTCCGTCTGGATGACGCCGCCCAGCTCGGCCTGGAAGGGAATGGGAGCTGGCAGCGGCCGCAGCGTCACCCGGGTTCCCACGTGCGCGCCCTGCTGCAGTTCCACCACCGCGGTGCCCGAGGTGAAGCCCCGCGCGTCCACCCGGGCCGACAAGCGCCCCGGCTCGAGGTTCTCCAGCAGCAGGTGGCCCGAGCTGTCCACCGGGTACACGGCACCCCGCGCGGACACGGCGGCCGCGGTGATGGCGTTGCCCTCCTCATCCACCACCTGCAGGAACACGCTGGTGCCTTCCGGCTCCGACGGCTCTTGCGGCCCCGAGGGCCCCGCGGGGATGAACACCTCCGCGGACGCCTGATTGCCGGAGCTGAAGCCGCCAGCCACCAGCACCCGGCCGCCCGTCAGGAGCACCGCCGTGTGCTGATAGCGGCTCGTGGCCATCGGCCCCACGGAGCGCCAGGCGCCCTGCTCGGGGTCATACACCTCGGCCGCGGTGAGGATGCCGCCGTACTCGTGGAAGCCTCCGGCCACCAGCACCCGGCCTGACGGCAGCAGCGTCGCCGTGTGCGAGCGGCGCGGCAGGGCCATGCCGGGACCTGGCGTCCAGCTTCCCGTGGCGGGGTTGAACAGCTCCACCGAGGCGCTCTCCTCCAGGTTGGAAGAGCCTCCACCTCCCGCCACCAGCACCTGGCCATCCGCCAGCACCGTGGCCGAGTGGTAGGCACGCGCCACCGTCATGGGCGCGGCCGGGCTCCAACTCCCCGTGGCCGCGTCATACACCTCCGCGGACTGCTGGAGCAGGCCGCTGCCCTCGGTGCCTCCCGTCACCAGCACCCGCCCCCCCGGCAGCAGCGTCGCCGTGTGGTTGCGCCGGGCCACGGCCATCCGCCCCGTGGCGCTCCACGTGCCGCTGGCCGGCTCATACACTTCCGCCGTGGCCAGCACCGCGCCCCCGTACTCCTGGTCCGCGCCTCCCGTCACCAGCACCCGCCCGCCCGGCAGCAGCGTCGCCGTGTGGTAGAGGCGAGGCGTCCCCAGGTTGCCGGCCGGAGCCCAGGTACCGCTCGCGGAGTCATACAGCTCCGAGGACAGACCGCTGTCGCCCAACCCGGCGAGGAGCACCCGCCCATCGGCCAGCACCGTCGCCGTGGCCGCGCGATGGGTGTTGAGCGCATCCGCCGTGCGGCTCCAGGTGCCGCTGGCCGGCTCATACAGCTCCGAGGAGCGGTTGTAGCCGCCCGTGGCCAGCACCCGGCCATCCGCCAGCACCGTCGCGGTGTGCAGCAGCCGCGCGTTGGCCAGGGGCCCCGTCGCGCTCCACGCTCCTTCCTCGCTGCTGGAGAGCGAGCCCGAGCGCACCGCGGTGCTCCGCCACGAGGAGGGTTCTTCGCCGGGACTCCCGGCGGTGGTGTCGCCACACCCCATACTCCACACGCACAGCAGCCCCAGGAGGACAGCCGCACGTCCCCTCACAGGGGCCTTTGCAGCTTCAGGGGAACTCCACAGCGTCGCTGCCCGCTCGAGATGATTCACGTTTTCTCTTCTCTGGGGCAGCCCAGCGGCTCACGCGCGCCTGGATAAAAACTGGCACCCCCCGTATTTTATAAACGCACTGATTGTGAAGATTGGCAAATTCATATCTTCGCCACTGACGAGAGAGGAAAATCACCCCGAGGCAGTTATCTTTCACAGAGGGTGAACGGCCTGTAGCTTGCGCGCGGATTTTCTCGAAGCAGGGAGTGCGCAATGCAAAGGAAGTGGTCGTGTGTCTGGATGGTGTGGGCGGTGCTTTGGGGCGTGGGGGTGACAGGTTGTGGGGGGACGGACGCCGAAGGTGACATGCTCGAGGCGAGGAGCGAGCCCACCGTGGCCACCGCGCTCGTCACCAGCAGCCCCGCGACGAAGGCCATCTCCGCCGGCAACTCGCACTCCCTGGCCCTGCGGACGGACGGCTCGGTGTGGGCGTGGGGACTGAACTCGGAGGGGCAGCTCGGAAACGGGACGCTGACCCTCAGCAACCTCCCGGTGAGCGTGACGGGGCTTCCCGTCATCAAGGCGATCGCCGCGGGCAGGAACCACTCGCTCGCGCTCGGGGTGGACGGCACCGTCTGGGCCTGGGGACAGAACAGCTCGGGCCAGCTGGGTGATGGAACGACGACCCGCCGCCTGCTCCCCGTGTCCGTGACCATTCCGGGAGGCGCCGTGGCCATCGCCGGTGGCCTGAACCACTCGCTGGCCATTGCCGCCGATGGCAGTGTCTACGCGTGGGGCACCAACACCTATGGCCAACTCGGCGATGGGACGACGACCCTCCGGTTGACGCCAGTCCGCCTCAGCCTGCCTGGCGGCATCGCGGCCATTTCGGCGGGGTGGTACCACTCGATGGCCCTGGGGACGGACGGCCGTGTGTGGACGTGGGGCCGCAACCTCAATGGGCAAATCGGCAACGGGAGCGCCTCGAGCACCAACCAGCTCTCGCCCTACCCCGTGAGCCTGGCGCGCGGAGCCACCGCCATCGCGGCCGGAGCCAACCACTCGTTGGTGCTGCTCTCCGACCAGAGCGCGGTGGCGTGGGGACAGAACACCAATGGACAGCTGGGCAACGGGACGACCGCCACGGCGCAGAGCACGCCCGTGACGGTTGGACTCGCGGGGGCCGTGACCGCCATCGCCACGGGAGGCAACTTCTCGCTGGCCATCGACTCCACCGGGGCGGCCTGGGGCTGGGGACAGAACAGCTCGGGCCAGCTCGGCGACGGGACGACGGCCCAGCGCACCAGCCCGGTGCGAGTGGAGGGGTTGGCCAATGCACTGGCGCTCTCCGCGGGACTCTTCCACTCCCTGGCGCTGCGCCCCGGCTGCCCTTTCTGGGCCTGGGGGATGAACACCTCGGGGCAACTGGGTGATGGCACGCTGACCAACCGGCTCACGACGACCCAGACGCAGCTGCTGAACATCTACTTCTACGATCTCGAGGGCGATGGCTATGGCGGCGAGCTGCTTCCCTCCGAGGAGGCCTGCGAGCCTCCCGGCACCGAGTACGTGGAGAATGACCTGGACTGCGATGACTTCGATCCCGCGATCAACCCCGGGGCCGAGGAGGTGTGCGATGGCCTGGACAACAACTGCAACGGCGCCGTCGACGAGGCCGCGGGCAGCACCTGGTACCGCGACGCGGATGGAGACACCTATGGCAATGCGGCGGTGAGCACCCTGGCCTGCGTGCAGCCTTCGGGCTACGTGTCCAACTCCAGCGATTGTGATGACAGCAAGGCCAGCGTGAAGCCTGGCGCCACCGAGGTGTGCGATGGCCTGGACAACAACTGCAACGGCGCCGTCGACGAGGCCACGGGCAGCACCTGGTACCGCGACGCGGATGGAGACACCTATGGCAATGCGGCGGTGAGCACCCTGGCGTGCTCGGCACCGGCCGGCTACGTGTCCAACTCCAGCGACTGTGATGACAGCAAGGCCAGCGTGAAGCCTGGCGCCACCGAGGTGTGCGATGGCCTGGACAACAACTGCAACGGCTCCATCGACGAGGCCGCGGGCAGCACCTGGTACCGTGACGCGGATGGAGACACCTATGGCAATGCGTCGGTGAACACCTTGGCGTGCTCGGCACCGGCTGGCTACGTGTCCAGCGCCAGTGATTGCAACGACACCAACGCCAGCGTGAAGCCCGGTGCCCCCGAGGTGTGCAACGGGGTGGATGACAACTGCAACGGCTCCATCGACGAGGGGGTGGCAAAGACCACCTGGTACCGCGACGCGGATGGGGACGGGCGCGGCAATCCCTCGGTGAGCACCCTGGCGTGCTCGGCACCGGCCGGCTACGTGTCCGACTCCTCCGACTGCAACGATGCCAACTCCACGCTGCCTCGCGCCTTCGTCCAGGATTACGATGGGGACGGGTATGGGGATGTTTGGGCGATAAGCCCCCTCCCCTTTGGATGCACTCCGCCCGCGGGCTACTCCGCCACGTCCAATGACTGCAACGACGGGAACAGCTCCGTGAATCCCGGAGCCGCGGAGGTGTGCGACGGGGTGGACAACAACTGCAGTGGCTCCGTCGACGAAGGCGGGGTCTGCGACACCTCGTGCTATGCGTATACCAGCAGTTACACGATCCCCAGTGGCGGCACGGCGACCTTCGGTTTCTCGACGTCGGGCTACATCCCCGCGGGCTCCAGGGCCTACCTGTACGGAACGAGGGATGGCGTGATGGATACGAACGGCACGGAGTCCTACGACCAGACCACGTTCTCCTTCCTCGTCCTCAACTCCCCCGGCCTCCAAGGCTACTATCAGCGGTGGATCGTCATCCGGGGACCCAACAACGCCACCCTCTGCACGACCAACGTCGTCTCCGCGTGGATGCTCGCCCCGTAATCCTTCAACACGTTGCTTGCCCCTCTCGCCGTCGGCGTGTGCGAGAGGGGCAGCGGGTGCCCTGCCAGCCGGTGGGGCGGACAAGCCGTAGAGGAGAGCGTACCCGTGAGTAGGCCCCCACCTGACGCACCGGGTACCTCCTGGAAGTAAGGCTCGGTCCATGCGAACAAGAGCACCTGGTCACCCGCCTGCGGTGAGGCCAGGGAGGAGCACGCATGGACGAGGAGAAGAAGCCCGAAGCGAGCGGCGAGGGCGCGGAGCGGGTGGGGCCGTACCTGCTTCAGGAGCAGGTGCAGCAGTCCGGCGACAGCCAGGAGGAACTCTATCTGGCCACGCACGAGACGAGCGGGGCCACCGCCCTGGTGCGCAAGCACGCCGCCGAGGAAGGCAAGGCAGCGCGGAAGGATTGGCGGGTGTTCCTCGGCTCGTGGGCCTCACGAGGCTACTCCGCCATGGAAGTGGAGCACACCGGCTGGGCCAGGGCCCAGGACAGGCAGTCGGCGGAGTCGTTGCTGCTCACGTTGGAAGGTGTGCTCGAGGAAGTGCAGCACATGGTCCGCGCCGTGTCCGGCCCCCACGAGCCCCGCCTCCGGTGGCGTCTGGGATGGGGCGTGGCGAGCGCCGTCACGGTAGGTGCCCTGCTCCTCGCGCTGGTGCGTCTGGCCCCCGTGTCCCAACCCCCGAGCGCCCTACCCGCGCCCTCGAGCCACGAGGTGCCCACGGCAGTCGAGACGTCGGACTTCAACGCGTGGCTCGCGGACACCGCTCCCCCGGGGCTACCCGTGTTCGCCCGGCCTCTGCCGAAAGAGCCCTTGAAGGGACAGAAGCGCCCCCCCTGCACTCGCTACGTCGAGACTGAGCTCGTCGGCGCCTGCTGGGCGGAGCACGCGATCAAGGCCCCGTGCCCGGAGACCCTCTTCGAGTACCAGGGCAAGTGTTACCTGCCCTCCTTCAGCGCGAAGCCGCCGCCCTCGTCGCTCGGGCAGTAAGGGGCTCAAAGGGCCAGATGACGAGGTCCCCAGCCGCACGACCGCGGATGGGGACACGGCGGGCAGGGAGCCCGCCACACGCTGAACCGGCTCAGCGTCCCTTGAGGTTCTGGGTCACGAAGTCCCAGTTCACCAGCTTCTCGAGGAACGTGTCGATGTACTTGGGACGCGCGTTGCGGAAGTCGATGTAATACGCGTGCTCCCACACGTCGATGGTCAGCAGCGCCTTCTGGCCGTGCTTGAGGGGCAGGTCCGCGTTGCCCGTCTTGGTCACCGCGAGCTTGCCCTTCTCCAGCACGAGCCAGGCCCACCCCGAGCCGAACTGCGTCGCGGCGGCGTTGGCGAACTCCTCGCGGAAGCGCTCGAACGAGCCGAAGTCGCGGGTGATGGCATCCGCGAGCTCGCCGGTGGGGCGCCCGCCCCCGTTCGGCTTCATGCAGTTCCAGTAGAAGGTGTGGTTCCACACCTGGGCGGCGTTGTTGAAGACGCCCCCGTCACTGCCGAGGATGACCTCCTCGAGCGAGCGGCTCGCCTCGGGCTTGCCCTCGAGCAGCTTGTTCAGGTTCGTCACGTACGCGGCGTGGTGCTTGCCGTGGTGGTACTCCAGCGTCTCGGCGCTGATGTGGGGGGCGAGGGCATCCTTCGCGTAGGGCAGCTCGGGCAGCGTGAACGGCATGGGATACGTCCTTTCGTGGTGGGACGGGTTCCCGCTCCGCTTACCCGCACTCCGCCCATATGTCAGCGGCCTTGCCAATATATTGGCGGATTGCCAATGCGTTGGACTGAGTTCCCCCAGGCGCCCGGTTCACCCCCGGCGGTGGTCACGCCGGTACGCGCCGGGAGCCACGCCTCCCCAGCGCTTGAAGGCCCGGTTGAACGACGCCTCGCTCTGGTAGCCGATGGACGCCGCCACCTCGCTCAGGGGCAGCTCGCTCTCGCGCAGGGCCTGGGCCGCCTTCGTCATCCGCCACCGCGCGAGGTACTCCAACGGGGGCTCTCCCACCCGCTCACTGAAGCGCGCGGCGAAGCTGGAGCGCGAGAGGGCCACCGCCGTCGCGAGGCTCTCGACGGTCCACGGCTCCGCATGCCGCTCGTGGATGAGCGCGAGGGCCTTGCGAATCCGCGGATCCGCGAGCGCGCACAGCCCGTGCGCCTGGCACGGACCCGCGGCGATGTGCGTCCGCAGGGCCTGCACCAGCAGGATGTCCGCGAGCCGGCTCATGATGACGGTCGCGCCCGGGCTGCTCGAGGCGCTCTCCGCGATGAACAGCTGCACGGCCGACGCCAGCGTGGGGGACGTCACGGCCTCGTCCGCGGGGAAGTGGAGGAGGCGCGGAAGCCCCTCGAACAACGGCGGGCGCTGCGCGGCGCCGAGCCGGAAGGCCCCCGCCACCAGCACCGTCCGGTCCCCATTGCCGCCGAGCCGGTATGTCCCGGCTCCTCCATGCCCTCGCTCGCAGGAGTCCTTCCCGAGGATGTGCAGCGGGCTTCCTTCCGCGTCCCGCAGCGAGTGCCCTCCCCCGTGCGGAAGCAGGGCCAGGTCTCCCGCCGACAGCGCGATGGCGCCCTCGACTCCCTCGACCTCCAGGCGAGCACCGCCGCGCGCGACGACGATGATGTGTGCGCCCGCCAGCTCCGGGAACTGGATGCCCCAGGGGGCGAACAGCTCCAGGCGGCCGTACACCAGGGTCGTCAGGCGCATCGAGTCCAGTACATCCGCGAGGACGTCGGTTACCCGCTCGTCCTGGGAGGCTGGACGATCGGTCAATTCTTTTGGACTCAATGCCATGGCACGTCCATAGCGACCGGGGCATTTTCCAGCCATGGCAAACCACACAAAGCTCTTCTCCCCCTTCCACCTGGGCCGGCTCGAACTGAAGAACCGCATGGTGATGGCGCCCATGACGCGCAGCCGGGCCCTCGTCGACGGCAACGTGCCCCACCCGCTGGCGCCGACCTATTACGTGCAGCGCGCCTCCGCGGGGCTCCTCATCACCGAGGCCACCCAGGTCAGCACCCAGGGCGTGGGGTACATCCGCACGCCCGGCATCCACTCGTCCGAGCAGGTGTCGGGCTGGAGGAAGGTGACGGACGCCGTGCACGCCGCGGGCGGCGTCATCTTCGCCCAGCTGTGGCACGTGGGGCGCGTGTCGCACCCGGACTTCCATGAGGGCCAGCTGCCCGTGGCGCCCTCGGCCATCCCCGTGGAGGGAGGCGAGGTCTACACCTTCAAGGGCCGGACGCGCATGGTGACGCCGCGAGCCCTAGAGACCCATGAGCTTCCCGGCATCGTCGAGCAGTTCCGCCTCGCGGCCGTGAACGCGAAGGAGGCGGGCTTCGACGGCGTCGAGCTGCACGGCAGCAACGGCTACCTGCTGGACCAGTTCCTGCGGGATGGCTCCAACCAGCGCACGGATGCGTACGGCGGCAGCATCGAGAACCGGGCGCGCTTCCCGCTGGAGGTGGCGCGGGCGGTGGTGGGCGTCTGGGGCGCCGAGCGCGTGGGCTACCGGCTCGCACCGCAGTCGTTCCCCTACGCGGGCATGTCCGACTCCACCCCGGCCGAGACGTTCTCCTATATGGCCCGCGAGCTGGGCCGCTTGGGGCTCGGCTACCTGCATGTGACCGAGGCCGTGTCGGGCAAGGGCGCCCCCAGCCCGGAGCAGCGCATCGCCCCGCTGCTGCGCAAGCTCTTCCCGGGCGCGTTCATGCTCAACGGCGGCTACGACGCGCAGACGGGAGAGGCGGCGCTCTCCCGGGGCGAGGCGGATCTCATCTCCTACGGCGTGCCCTTCCTCGCCAATCCGGACCTGGTGGAGCGCTACCGCAACGGGGCCGCGCTCAACACGCCGGACTCCGCCACCTTCTTCACCGGCGAGGAGAAGGGCTTCATCGACTACCCGGCGCTGCGCTGAGCAGACGCCATCCGGCGGCGGGTTCGGCTCCCGCCGCCGTCGTGGCCCGGAGCGCTGCCTACGGGTAGCGCACCACCATGTCTCCGGTGACGGCGGTGACGCCGCAGTGGCCGCCGCCCGTCGCATTGACGACCTGGTCATTGAAGGACCGCGTGTACCCCCCCACCGCGTCGTAGCCCGTCGTCGCCCATGCCGCCGTCACGACGAAGGGCGTCCCGCGCAGGTCCACGTTGGACTTGCCCGTCGAGGAGTAGGGCGCGACGCAGTCTCCCGCCTCGCCAAAGGCCGCGTAGTACTTGTTCCAGCTCGGGATGCCTCCGGTGCTCGTGGCGAAGCGCGTGTCGTTGATGTCCAGCTTCATGGCCACCGGATCCAACCGCACCTTGCTCCACGTGGTGGTGACCGACGTCCCCTCCACCTCCAGGTACTGCGAGAAGTTGCTGCCGGCCGCGGTCGACAGGCTCAGGTAGGTATTGCCGCTGCTGTGGCAGTACGCGGTGAAGGGCTTCGTCAGGTCCGAGTTGAGATACAGCGTGTAGTCCTGGTTCAGCGTGCCGCCCGCGGCGGCCACGGCCGCGCACGAGGGGAAACCCACGTAGCGCACCGTCAGCGCGCCGTTGACGGAGGTGACGCCGCAGTGGCCGCCGCCCGTCGCATTGACGACCTGGTCATTCGCGGACTTCGTGGCTCCACCCGCGGCGGCGTAGCCCTCCGTCTTCCACGCCGCGCTCACCGCGAAGGGCAGCCCGCGCAGGTCCACGTTGGACTTGCCCGTCGAGGAGTAGGGCGCGACGCAATCGCCCGCCTCGCCATAGGCCGCGTAGTACTTGTTCCAGCCCGGGATGCTCCCGGTGCTCGTGGCGAACTGGATGTCGTTCATGTCCAGCGTCATGGCCACCGGATCCAACCGCACCTTGCTCCACGTGGTGGTGACCGACGTCCCCTCCACCTGCAGGTACTGCGAGAAGTTGCGGCCGCTGCCCGTCGGCAGGCTCAGGTAGGTGTCACCGTCGGTGTCGCACCAGGCGATGAAGGGCTTGCGCGTGTCCCCGCCCGCGAACAGCGTGTAGGTGCGGCCCATGGGCTGCCCCGCCGCCTTCAGGTTCGCGCAGGAGTTGGCCGTCAGCGCCATGGCCTGGATGCCCACCTCGTCCACCACCTCGTCCTCCTCCTGCTGCGTCTGGGCAACGGAAGAAGGTCCACAGGCGCCGAGCAGCACGCCTCCCGCCAGCAGGCTCACGGACAGGTAACGGCGCTTGGAGTTGTCGGGATTGAAGATCGTCATTTGGGGTCCCCCTCAAGGGTGAGGAGCAGGGCTGTCCTGCTTCCTGTCCCTTCATCCGAAAGCGGCGGAAAAGACCCGACACGGCTCCGCTCATTTTTTTTCCGGGCCCTCTGGAGCCCGGGTCAAGACCTACCCGCCGCTTCGCACTTCTGCGAGATTCCCGGGCCATGGCACGCGACGTGACGCAACTCCTGGAGGACGCCAGCCGCGGTGAGGCCCGGGCCGCCGAGGAGCTGCTCCCCATCGTCTATGACGAGCTGCGCCGGGTGGCCGCGGCGCAGATGGCCCACCTGCGGCCCGGACAGACACTCCAGCCCACCGCGCTCGTGCATGACGCCTACCTCAAGCTCGTGCGGAACAGTGACCCGGGCTGGAGCGGCCGGGCCCACTTCTTCGGCGCCGCGGCCCAGGCCATGCGCGAGCTCATCATCGACCACGTGCGCCGCAAGGCCGCGCACAAGCGGGGCGGCGGACAGCCCGGCGAGGCGCTCGAAGCGGCCTTCGAGGTCGCCGCGAACGGCCTGCCCACCGAGGACGTGCTCGCCGTGGATGCCGCGCTCAAGCAGCTCGAGGCCGAGCACCCGCGCAAGGCCCAGGTCGTGCTCATGCGTTACTTCGGCGGCCTGTCCGAGGAGGAGATCGCCCAGGCACTCGGCGTCACCACCCGCACCATCGAGCGCGAGTGGCGTTTCGCTCGCGCTTGGTTGCACGAACGGCTCTCGGCTCCGGCGGGGTGAGCGTGGCGCTGGACGCACGAAGGGTCGCGGAGCTGTTCGACGCGCTGGTGGACCTGCCGCCGGAGGACGCGGCACGGCGGCTCGACGCGGACTGCGCGGAGGATGCCGCACTGCGGGAAGCGGTGGCGAAGCTGCTCGCCCATGACCGCGCGGCGGGAGCGGACTTCCTCGCGCATCCCCCCACGCTCGTGGCCGAGGCGATGCGGACGCGGGGGCCCTCCACGAACGCCCCCGTCCGGGAGCCCGGCCAGCTGGGGCGCTTCGCCGTGGTGCGCAAGCTGGGCGAGGGGGGCATGGGCGCGGTCTTCATGGGCCATGACGCGCTACTGGACCGGCGCGTGGCGCTCAAGCTGCTGCACCCGGACATGGTCGCGCGCGAGTGGCTCCTGCGCGAGGCCCAGGCCCTGGCGCGGCTCGCGCACCCCAACGTCGTCGCCGTCCACGAGGTGTCCGAGCACGAGGGCCAGGTCTTCGTCGCCATGGAGCTCGTGGAGGGGCAGACCCTGCGCGAGTGGCTCGCCGCCGGCAAGCGCACCGTCCCCCAGGTGCTGGCGATGCTGGTGCAGGCCGGCCGGGGGCTCGCCGCCGCGCACGAGGCCGGGCTGGTGCACCGCGACTTCAAGCCCGACAACGTGCTCGTCGGCCGGGACGGGCGCGCGCGGGTCGTCGACTTCGGCATCGCCGCGCTCGCCACGCGCCACGAGGAGGACCCGCTGCCTGGCACGGCTCCGAGTGTGCTCGCCCGCCAGCTGACCCACCGGGGCACGTTGATGGGCACGCCCGCGTACATGGCGCCCGAGCAGTTCCAGGGCGAGCGCGCCACCCCCGCGAGCGACCAGTTCGCCTTCTGCGTCACGCTGTACACCGCGGTGTACGGGGAGCCGCCCTTCGCCGGAGAGGAGCTCGCCTCGCTGTCCCGGAGCGTGCTCTCCGGTCAGCTCCGGCCTCCCCCCGCGCGCCCTGGCACGCCCGCGTGGCTCGCGCCTCTGCTGCGCCGCGGCCTCTCGCGAGAGCCCTCCGAGCGCTTCCCGTCCATGGCCGCGCTCATCACCGCGCTCGAGGAGCACCTCGCCCGGCTTCCCTCGCTGGACCCGGAAGCGGCGCGGAGGGATCGGGTGCGCATCACCGGCGTCAGCCTCCTGGTCATCCTGGGCATCGGCACCGCCATCATCGCCCGCATCGGCAGGCGCTTCCATCCGAGCCACACGGATCTCATCGTCCTGCCCCTCGTGATGATCGCCGTCTCGATCACCGTCAACGTGGTGCTCCGCGAGCAGATCGCCCGGCTCGTGAATGGCAAGCGGTTCACCCAGCTCTTCCTGGTCATCGGCCCCACGATGCTCGCGCACCGGTTGCTCGGGCTGCGCTTCGGCACCCCGCCCCTGCACATCCTCGCGGTGGACCAGTTGCTGCTCGCGGCCATCTTCGGCGTCACGGCGCTCGTCGTGGACCGGACGATGGCGGCCTTCTCCGTCATCGCGCTCGCGGGCGCCTGCATCGACGCCTATGAGCCCCGCTGGGCCGGGGCCGTGTTCGCCGCCACCTGCCTGCTCGCCCTGCCCGTGGCCATCCTCCGCTGGGCGTACCGGGAGCCGGTCTGAGCCGGGAGGGCCAGCGCCTGTCAGGGGGGAGGTTCCGGCCGCGAGGGGGAGCAACTGGTCCGACAGTCGGACCAGTTGGAACGCCGCGCGGCCGGAAGGCGCTCAGAACGCGGAGCCGTTGGCGCGCGTGCCGGGCGAGGAGCCCAGCGTCGAGAGCGAGGTGTGCAGCACGAAGCTCCCGGTGGCGCTGGCATCGGGGCCGCGGTTGGCGGACACGCCGTCGGTGCCAGCCAGCGTGCTCGGGACGGCGAACGAGTCCACGGTGGTGCTGCCCGCGTCCTTCACGGTGACGGTGTCCCCGCTGTTGCCCAGGCCCAGCGTGCCCGTGGAGGAGCCCACCGCGTTGGGCGTGCCCGCGGGGATGCCGCTGGCGGCGCCGAACACCACGATGGCCTTGCCCGCGCCGAGCACCGTGCCCGTGGCGAAGGTGTGCCGCTTCGCCGTGGAGTCCCAGAGGCTCCAGCCGCCGATGTCGATGGAGGTGCCGCCCACGTTCACCAGCTCGATGAACTCCTTGGTGACGTCGGAGCCGGGCTCGTTGACGAGGAGCTCATTGAGGATGACCCGGGCGGCGCTGGTCGCGGCCGGGGTGGTGGCCGAGGCGGTGTTGCTGGCGGCGGACTCGTTGTTGGCCGCGTCATCGGCCGTCACGCGGTAGTAGTAGGTGGTGCTCGCGGCGCGGCCGGTGTCCGAGTGGCTGGTACCGGCGACGCTCGCCACGGCCGAGAAGCTGGCGTTGTCGGTGCTGCGGTAGACGTTGTAGCTGGCCACGCCCACGTTGTCGGTGGAGGCCGTCCAGCTCAGGTTCACCTGGCTGGAGGAGACCGCCGTGGCACTCAGGCCACCTGGCGCGGTGGGCGCCGTGGTGTCGGAGCTACCGCCGCCGCCCGCGCCCGCCAGCCACGCCACCGCGTTGAGGTGGATGAGCGCGTTGTCGTACAGCGTCTCGTTCCAACCGTTATGCGTGGTGTGGCCGCAGCCGTTGGTGGCGTCCTCGGCGGGCGAGGAGTCACCGATGGCCGCGATGCGCCCCGTGCCGTCCGTGGACGTGGCGAACGTCACCCGCGAGTTGGCGCCCACGGTGCCGGTGGTCATCCACACGTGGCCCTTGGCGTTGGGGTTGGCCGTGGGGTTGAGCGTGATGGAGGTGGAGCCGAAGAGGCCCAGGCCCTTGCCCACCGTGGCCTTGCCATAGGCGCCCGCGTGGACGATGGGAGACGAGGTGTCCGTGGTGTACTTCGAGTCCGGGTTGTCGTTGAACCAGTTGTCCGGCTCGGTGTTCTCCTGGAAGTGCAGGCCCCAGGACACGCCCGTCATCAGCTCGTTGAGGATCTCCGGCGAGTCCCAGCCATCGTTGTTGCGGTCCGAGTTCCAGTGATCGGAGATGAGGAACAGGCCGCCGCCGTTCTTCACGAAGGCCTGGATGGCCGAGCGCTCCGCGGTGGTGTAGCGGAGGTTGGGCTCGGCCAGGATGAGGACCTTGTAGTTCTTGAGGTCCTGCGCGTTGGTGGTGTCCCCGTAGGTGAGGCGGCTACCGCCCGGCAGGCTCTCCACGGAGAAGCCCTTCTTCACCAGGGCCACGCCAAAGGAGGAGAAGGCACCGCCCCAGTACGTCTCGGGGGTGGTGGCGGTGATGCCGCTCTGCGCGGGCGTGGGGTAGCGCTGGGCCGTGCCGCACGAGTCCTCGTCCAGCACCCAGTCCGCGTTTCCTGCTGTCTGCGCGTGCATCGCCTCGAACAGCACCTTCGTCTGGGCCCACGCGCTGGCGGGCTCCAGCAGCCCGATGATGGGCAGGGCGAAACACAGTGACCGGAGCAGCTTCCTCATACGACGCCTCCTCGGCTGGGGGGGAAGACGGCAGGGAAGCACTTGTTTTCTCGGGCTTCAATCCAGGCAAAATTCACCTGCGGGACTGGAAAAAAATCGTGCTCGATTCGCGAATCACCGGGTCCTGGGAAGGGCGCAGCCCGTGCCGGGGTGCCCCCCACCGGGTGACGTGGGAGCCGTGAGGCATGCTGGCCTCTCGAAGGACCGCCGCCGGAGGGCCGCCGGGAAACTTGCCCCGGGGTGCCCTCACCGCAGGATGGCGCGTCCCCCACCGCCCAGCACGAGGCACCCATGAGCAATCAACGAACCGAACGGTGGCAGCAGCTCCTCTCCCCGCACCGCGTGGGGGACAAGAAGGACCGGCCCCTGCCGCAGGACCACCGGGACGAGCGGACGGCGTACGACATCGACTACGACCGCATCGTCTTCTCCAGCGCCTTCCGCAGCCTGCACGACAAGACGCAGGTGTTTCCGCTGTCCACGAGCGACTACACGCGCACGCGCCTGACGCACAGCATCGAGGCCTCGAGCGTGGGGCGCTCGCTGGGGCAGCTGGCGGGACGGTCCCTGAAGCAGCGGGACGTGCGGGTGGAGCCGCCGCACCTGGGCACCATCGTGGCGGCGGCGTGCCTGGCGCACGACATCGGCAATCCGCCCTTCGGGCACTCGGGCGAGGCGGCCATCCAGCACTGGGTGGAGAAGCGCTTCCCGCCCTACGCGCACGAGCGGGCCACGGGCCCGGGCAACCCCTTCGCCACCGAGAGCGAGCAGCAGGATCTGGTGCGCTTCGAGGGCAACGCGCAGGGCTTCCGCATCCTCACGCGGCTGCAGGCGCGCAACCGCGACGGCGGGCTGCGCTACACCGTGGCGACGGTGGGAGCCATGAGCAAGTACCCGAGGCCCTCGGTGCTGCCGGGGCGGCGCGAGAAGGACCGGGCGCGCATCTCGGAGAAGAAGTTCGGGTTCTTCCAAGAGGACGCGCAGCTGGCGCGCGAGGTGTACCGCACGCTGGGGCTCACCGAGCGCGAGCCGGACGTCTTCAGCCGCCACCCGCTCGCCTTCCTCGTCGAGGCGGCGGATGACATCTGCTACGCGCTCATCGACCTGGAGGACTCGGCGAAGCTGGGCCTCATCCCCATGGAGGAGGCCTGTTCGCTGCTGGAGAGCGTGGCGGCGCTGCAGTCGAGCTTCCATCCCCTGAAGGACAAGGTGGACTGGGAGTCGCGCCTGGGGCGGGCGCGCGCCGGGGCCATCTTCGCGCTCATCCAGGAGTGCGTGGCGGCCTTCGAGGAGCACGTGGAGGCCATGGAGGTGGGGCGCTTCGAACGGCCGCTCGTCTCGGCCCGGCCCGAGGTGCACAAGAAGCTCGAGGCCATCACCGGCATCACCCGGAAGAAGGGCTACGAGAGCGAGCGCGTGCTTCAAATCGAGGCGGCGGGCTTCAAGACGCTGGGCGGTCTGCTGGACATGTTCGCGCCGGCGGTGCTCGCGGACAGGCCGGACCGGGAGCAGAAGAAGCTGCGGCAGCTGCTCCCGCTCGAGGTCTTCCAACGGCCCGGGCCGTACCTGGAGAACCGGGACGAGGCCATCGAGCGGTTGACGCCCTACCAGCGGCTGCTGTGCGTGACGGACTACGTGTCCGCCATGACGGATGGCTTCGCGGTGGAGCTCTACCAGCGGCTCTCCGGCATCAAGCTGCCGGAGTAAGCGGGTTCTTTGTCTCTTGGAGGCGCGTGTGGGGCTGATTCGACAGTTCAAGGGCATCGTCGTCGAGGTGAAGCCGGTCTTCTCCGTGATGGAGTCGTTCTCCACGTCGCTCGAGCAGGACACCTTCGACTACGAGCAACATCAGACCGAGCTGCACAAGCTGGCGGAGCAACTGGTTCACGCGTTGTCCCAGGTGAACCTCCCAGCACTCGGCTCGGCTCTTGAACCCTTGATCCAGGCGTCCCTCCGGAGACTGGCCCGGCCCTCCAACATCGCGCGGATTCGCGCGGCCTTCCGGGACACGGGAGACCAGGCACTCGAGTTCGCCGCGAGCGTACTCACTCCGGGCCAACCCGAGCCGGGCCCGAGGGCTCCCCGCGTCCAGGAGTGCCTCGTCTATCTGGACGACCTGCACAAGCGGGTCCCGTATGCCACCTTCGCCATCATCGCCCACCTGCCCGTTTGGAAGTTCGAATTCATCAGTGACCTGTTCGAGCTCGGCTACCTGAAACGGCAGGCGCGGAACACCAAGGGCGAGAAGCGCGCGCGTGCGCTGAAGGCTCTGGCGCGGCATGTCACGGAGCACGTCCACCAGCGCTATGTGAAGGGGTTGGAGTTCGCCGAATTCATGTCGAAGGGGCGCAAACTGCCCAAGCGCCCGAACTCCTATGGCGCGGTCATCAACATCATCAAGGATTGGGACTCGCCCGCCAAACGGCTCATCCATCCCGATGCGGCCAGACTCAGGAACGCGGCCTCACACCTGGATCGGTGGGAGGTGAACGTCAAAGCCGAAACCCTGGTCATGCACGATGAACAGGACCCTTCTCACAAGCTGAACTACACCTTCGACGAGCTGTACGACGAATGCGAGCGATTGAGCGACGATGCGGCCGCGTTCGCGGAGGCGCTCCTGTCTCATGCGATGAAGTTGGTGGGCGATCTCATCGTCAACACCCAAATCCCTGAAATCCTCTTGTCGCGGCTCAGCGAGCAACCGCTTCCGCCAGCCGTCGAGGAGGAGGAGTCGAAGAAGATCGCGGCGCTGTTCGAACCGCTCAAGGCGCGTCTCGCCGCCATACGGCCCGACGAGAAGCTGCCGGAGTAATCCCCGCTCATCGTGACGGGGTCTTGGTCTTGGGGGGCGACAGCACCTCGATGCTCGTCACCGGGTTGCCGCGGGCGTAGAGGTCCGCGTTGGTGCGCACCAGGGTGCCCTCGCTGAGGTTCTTCAAGGCCACCTGCTCGCGGCCCCGGGTGACACGCACGTCCCGGGCGAGCGGCAGCGTGCTGGTGCCTCCGTCCTCCTCATCGAGCACGAGCTGCTGCGGGGAGACCGAGCGCACCCGGCCCCGGTGGATGATGGTGGCCACCGCGTAGCCTTCGTTGCTGGTGTCCGCCGCCCGGCCCACGGTGCTTCCACCGCCCACGCCCTCGGCCGTGCTGGAGCCGGCGCCGGTGGACCCTTGGGGAGCCTCGGCGTTCGTGTCGCCAACGCCCGCGGTCCCGCTCGCGCCCGTGCCCTCGCCACTTCCGCCCGTCCCCTGCCCGCTCCCCCCCGTGCCCTGGGCCTGCTGGGCCCGCGCGACCTGGACCCGCATCTGCGCGAGCTGCTGCTCGAGTCCCGCCACCTGCGCCCGCAGCCGGGCGATCTCCAACCGCTGCTGGGCCTCGACGTCCGACGATTGCTGCGTCCCTGTCCCCGTCGCCGTCCCCTGCCCGGTGGCCGTGCCGCCAGTCGTCAGCCCCTGATCGGAGCCCATCCCGTCCGATGTCCCCGTGATGCGCGAGTCCTGGGTGACATCTCCCACCGAGCCCTCGGGGTAGGGAGACTGCGCCGCTCCCTGCACGGCGCTGCACACGAGCACCAGGCCAAGCACCGCGATTCCCAAATCCCACCAGGTCGGCTTCCGCATCTACGCCGCGCTCCCTTCTTCCGGTAGAACGTTGGGCGGCGGACGTCCCCAAGCAACCGGCTCGAAGCCGGAGACACGGGACGGACGGAGCGGCTCATCGGCCGCTCTCCGAGCCTCCGAGGAGGCTCCAGGCTCACGGATGCCACCTCCGTGCGTCTGGCCAGGCCCGCGTGGCACTCGGGGGAGCAGCGCTTGTCGAACCCGCATCCATCGTCCAGCAACCCAGGTGGCCCCACTCCGGCCAGCACCGCTGAGTCCGGCGCCGAGCCCACCGCTCGCGTCACCGCGCCCCGCCCTCGCAACGTCCTGCGCGAGCCCGCCCCCTGGCTGGTGGCCGACACCTCCCGCACCCTGGACACCAACCACCGCATCACCCAGGGCTACATCCAGCTCGCCCACGCCATGCAGGAGCTGCTCGACCCGGACTACCGGCCCGGCGGGAGCAGCCGCGTCCTGTGCAACTGGTTCGCCTTCGCCCCCCACGCCTCGCTGGAGGCGGGCAAGGGAATGCTCGGCGCCTGCCTCGCCCGGGCCATCATCGACAACGCCCAGGGCGAGCCCGCTCCCTCCGTGCAGCGGGCGCTCGATCGCGGCGGCCTCTCCGGCCCGGATCGCCTCGTCGCGGAGAAGGTGGCGGGCACGCTGCGTTGGTTCGGCCTGTCGCACGACGTGGCCGCCTCCCTCGGCACGCTGCTGAGCGCGGCCAACCTCGACGTGCTCGCGGATCCCCGCACGCTGTGGATCACCACCTGGCGTCTCGCCCGCGTGCTCCATGACGCGCCGGGCGCCACGCCGCTCGACAAGGCCGAGGCGGTGGTTCGCACGCTGGAGCAGCTGCTGCTCGATGGGAACGTGGCCATCTACGGGGACATCGCCACGGCGGCGCGCGTGTATCTCGAGTGGCGCGGGCGCTCGGGCGGGAACGCGGTGAAGCCGGCCCAGGTGGTGGAGGACTTCGCGCTGGACGGAGCACAGGCCAGCGAGGCCCGGCGCGCCCGCGAGTACGCGCTCGCGCATGTGAAGGACTCGCCCCTGCCCACGGACTTCGCGAGTGTGTTGCCCGGGGTGAGCGGGCGGAGCCTGCTGGTGGCCGCCTTCGCCCTCTTCGAGGATGCGCGCCAGCAGGGCAGTGCTCCGGAGCGCGATGCGCTCATCGCCTTCGCCAACAACTACCTGGCGTGGCACGAGCAGCACAACGCCGTGCAACCGGCCTTCACGCCCTCCACCCCGCGCGAGGGCGAGGTGCCCCGTGACGCCCTCATGCACGCGATGACGCCGACGCTGCGCCTGCCGCTCGGCCCCGTGGCGTGGGAGTTCAGCGACTACACAGACGGGCAGCCGGACCGGGACCACAACCTCCTCACGTCGAAGCCCACCGAGTACAACTGGGCCGTCTTCGCGGATCGCTGGCCCGCCATCCTGGATGCCTTCGACGTGGGCTACCGGCACCAGGCGGGGCTGTGGCAGATGCCCCAGCCCCTCATCCAGTCACTCAACCTGTTGGAGCTCGACTGAGGCTCACCGCTGGGGGGTCCGCTGCGGCGGGGTCCCCCTCCGCTCCTGGCGCTGCTGCTGGCCCTGTTGCCGCTGGGGCTGCGTGACGATGTAGCGCGCGTGCTCCTCGCCGGAGATGAGCGCGAACGAGGTGCGCACCGCCGTCCCCTCGGAGATCTGCTCCACGGGGATGCGCTCGAGGTCCGGCCCCACGAACGCCCGCGTCTGGTCATCGAGCGTGAGGCGGTAGAAGGTGCCATCCGAGCTGTCGACGATGTCGATGTGCTTGCGCGTGACGTCGACCACCTTGCCGTCGAACACCGCGGTGGCCACGGCGACGGGCCCCTGAAGCTTCATGTCCTCCGGGTCCGGGCCTGGGGTGCCGGTGTCGACTCCCGGGGTAGCGCCGCCAGTGCCCCCACCGCCCGTGCCGCGCAGGGCATCCACCTCGGCCTCCAGGCGGGACACGCGCTGGCGCAGGGTCGTCAGCTCCCGCTGCATCGCCTCGGAGCCCGTGGACGCAGGCGCCTGCTGCATCGCGGACTGGCCTCCGCCTCCACTCCGGGTACTCGCGCCGCTTCCGCCGCCCACCGCGCCCGTGCCGGTTCCGCCCGTGCCCCCCATCCCCGCTCCTGCCCCACCCGTCCCGCCGCCCTGCCCGTCCCCGGTGCCCTGCACCCCGCCGCCGCCGGTGGCCGGCTGGCCCTGGGCCGTCCCGATGGACCCGGCCGACTGCTGTCCGGGCGAGCCGGGCGCCTGCTGGGCCGTCGTGTCCTGTCCCCGGTCGATGCTGCCTGCCCCCGAGGGGCTCGCCGCCGGGGCTGCTCCCGTGTTCTGCTGCGCCAGGGCCACCAGCGGGGCAGTCCCCATGAAGGCCAGCGCCATCCAGATGGCTCTCCGCATGCCGTTCTCCTCGTTGACCCCTCTCCCCGTGGCGAAAGGTGGGAATTGTTCTCGGAGGGACACACCCGGCCCCTGGCGGCACCTCGCTCCCCTGGCGGCTCCCGGGACGGGCGGGCCCGGCTCGACGCACCGGGCCAGCATGAAAGAGAACGAGCGGTGAAACTCCCGGCGGCTTCATGTCACCACGGCGCGTGAGCCACCTTTTCGCGGTGCGATTACCCCTGGTCGGCGGCGCGTCCTCGGCCGAAGACGCCGAGCGCCGGCTGCTCACGCGCGCGCGGCGGGGAGACCCGGTCGCCTTCCGGAGCCTCTTCGAGCAGCACTCGCTGGCCGTCTGGCGCTTCCTGCGAGATCTCTTCCGGGACGAGGCCGCCGCGGACGAGGCCACCCAGGAGACCTTCGTGCGGGCACACGGCAAGCTCGGGGCGCTGCGCGACGATGCGCGGCTGTCCTCGTGGCTGCTGGGGATTGCCCGCCACATCTACCTCGAGTCGCGCCGCACGCGCGGCACGCACCTGGACATCGCCTCCGAGGAGAACGAGCCGCTGCTGGAGGCGGCGCTGCCCTCGCCCACCCCGGAGGACCTGCTGTTGGACCGGGAGATGGAGGGGCTGTTGGCGGAGGCGCTCGGGGAGCTGCGCGAGGAGCGGCGCTCGGCGCTGCTGCTGCGCATCGATCATGGGCTGGCGTACGAGGACATCGCCCAGGTGATGGGCTGGTCCCTTCCCAAGGTGAAGAACGAGATACACCGTGCACGGCTGCAGCTGCGCGAGCGGCTCGCAGGGCACATTGGAAACGGAGGCCATTCATGAGCACCCCCTGCCGCGAGTCGGAGCTGGACGCGCTGCTCGCCGGAGAGCTCTCCCCGGAGGAAGCCGGGCGCGTGAGCGAGCATGCGGCCACGTGTGCCACGTGCACGCGGGCGCTGGCGTGGCTGCGCACGGAGCGAGGCTGGATGGCGCAGCGGGCCCGGCGCCTGCCGTCGCGCCCGGCGCTGAGCTTCGAGGCGCTGGAGGCCCGGCTGCGTCCGGCGCCCGCGCCGCGCCAGGCCCGCCGGGAGCCTCGGGGGCTGGTGGCGATGATGGGAGCGGCGGCGGCGGTGGCCTTCATGGCGCTGAGCATGCAGCCGGGCTCGTCCTCCTCGTCGCGCTCCGCCTTCTCCGCGGAAGAGTCGTGGAGCGAGGGGCTCGTCTCCATCGCGCAGGTGCCGGCGTGCATGGACCCGAGCGTCGATGCGGTGGCGCACGTGGAGGCGCGCTTCGGTGCGTGCCTGCTGGCGTCGCCCGCGCAGCCGCTGCCCTGAGAAATGAAGGAAGAAATGGCGCGCTGAAACCCGCGCGCCGCCCGCGTCACTCATGAGGGCCAGGGGCGAGCAGGACGAACCCGCCGCCGCCCCCTCTCCCGGGGCCTGGCCAAACCCATCCATCCGAGGTTCCTCATGAAGCGCATGCTCACCGCCGCGCTCGTCGGCGCGTTCGTGTCTGGTTTTGTCCCGGTGTCGTCCGCCAATGCCTGTGATGGCAACTGCCCCAAGGGCAAGGTGCACGAGGCCCCCGCGCCGCGAGCGGCCACGCCCCGCCGCGAGGCCCCGAGCCAGGGCCCGGCGGACGCGAAGGTGACGGTGGAGGTGTGGTCGGACTTCGAGTGCCCCTTCTGCGCGAAGGGCAGCGCCACGCTGAAGCAGCTGCGCGAGAAGTACGGGGACAAAATCCGCATCGTCTTCCGGCAGATGCCGCTGCCCTTCCACGAGCACGCGAAGCTGGCGGCGGTGGCGAGCATGGCGGCGGCGGAGCAGGGCCGCTTCTGGGAGTACCACGACGCGCTCTTCCAGCAGCCGCGGGAGCTGGACCGGGCCTCGCTGGTGAAGCTGGCCAAGAAGCTGAAGCTGGACGTGGAGCGCTTCGAGCGCGCGCTGGAGAGCGGCGCGTACGACAACTACCTCGAGGCGGAGCAGGTGGAGGCGCGCCAGCGGGGCGTGTCGGGCACACCCACCTTCTTCATCAACGACACGGCGCTGGTGGGGGCGCGCCCGGTGGAGCAGTTCACCGAGGTCATCGACGCGGCGCTCGCCCGCTGAGGCGGTGAAGCACCGGGGCGGGCGCGCCAGCAGGGGACGCGCCAGCCCCGGAGGGAGCCGGACAGCCGGGGCTACTTGCGCTCGCGGAGGGCCTGCTCCACCGCGGCCTTGGCCTGCACCAGCCCGTGGCCGTAGACGATGTCCTTGCCCGGGGTGGAGTCCGGCGACTCGGCGTCGTAGAGGTCCTTCGCGGTGCTCTCAAGGATGCGGCGCACGTCGGCGTTGGTGAGGCCGGTGTTGGCGCTCCACACCAGCGCGGCCACGGCGGAGACGTGGGGCGTGGCCATGGAGGTGCCGGAGTTGTAGGCGTAGTCGCCGCCGCGGATGCCCACGCGTACCGTCTTGCCGAACTGGGTGCGCAGGACGGCCGCGGTGGTGGTGGTCACGGCCGTCACGGGCGGCCAGGCGGCGGGGTAGCGAAGGGTGAAGCCCAGGGCCTTGTCATCGGCCGGGTCGTTGTTGCCGACGATGACGGCGCGCGCGCCCTGGGAGCGCACGTTCTTCACCTTCTCGTTGAACTGGATGTCGCCGCGGTCCACGTAGGCGACGAAGCCCTCGCAGGTGGCGCTGGCGCCCAGGCACGAGCGCAGGCCCGCGCCCAGGCCGCAGTCGACGAGCGTCCCCTCGTACTCCTCGAAGGGGACGTAGTCGAGCGCGCGCGAGGCGTAGAAGGTTCCGCCGGCCACCACGTTGGCGAAGGGCGAGCTCCCCCGCGGGAAGGTGGAGTACACGTTGGAGCCGGGAGCCACGACGCTCAGGTGCTCGCCGCCCTGCGAGTAGTCGGCGTGCTTCAGCTCTTCGGTCACCGCGCCCACCGCCACCACGGAGGGATAGGCGGCCGGGTAGATGGGGGCGTACGGGGACAGCTTCCCGCCGTTGCCGCTGGCGGCGATGGCGAGCACGCCCGCGTCCCAGCTCGCCTGGAAGGCCTCCTTCTCGGTCTCGTCATCCTGGGAGGAGCCGAGCGAGAGCGAGACGACCTTGGCGCCCTGCTCGCCGCACCACTGGAGCGCCGCGATGACGTTGGAGGTCCGGCCATCGCCGCGCTCATCGAGCACGCGGGCCACGAGCAGCCGGGCCCCCGGGGCCACTCCCACCATGCCGTTGGGGCTCAGCGAGGTGTCGTTGAGGTCCACCTGACCGCCGGAGCCGAGCTGGGCGAGGATGGTGCCGGCCACGTGGGTGCCATGGCCTCCGCCCCACTTGCCCGTGGCGTCCTTGTCCTCGGGGTTGTCGTCGCCGTCGATGAAGTCCTTGCCGCCGGCGTAGGCGGCCTTGAGCTCGGGGTGCTCGGGGTCGATGCCGCTGTCGATGACGCACACGGTGATGCCGGAGCCGTTGGGGGCGCCGGTGTCGAGCACGCCGTCCCCGTTGGGGTCCCAGACCTCGTTGGCCTGGGTCATTTGGACGGACCAGGTGTACTCGGAGGCGGGGGCCACGGCGGCGAGCAGGGCGGGCACGCGGGGCGCCAGGCCGAGCGCGTGCACGGGCCGGTCCGGGGAGATGGAGAGGACGTCGGGGTCCTGGGAGAGCCGGGCCTGCTCCTCGGCGGTGAGGGAGGCGGCCACGGTGTCGAGCGAGGGCCAGTGGTGCTTGAGGCGGGCGCCCAGCTTGCGGACCTTGTCCTCCCGCTGGCGGAGCGCGGCGGCCGAGCGCATTCCGGTCTGCTTGCGGAAGCGTACCAACATGGGCTGGGCGTCGCTGGAGGAGCTGAGCGCGGAGGTGGCGGTGCTCAGCGCGGCGTCCCTATCGGAGTGGCTCAAGTCCTCGATGACGAGCTCGGGACAGAGGGGCTGCTCCTGCGGCTCGGTGCCGCCGTCGTCGGGGGGCTCGATGAGACAACCGTTCACACCCAGGCCCAGCAGGCCCAACAGCACCAATCGCCTCATGTGTACGTCTCCTTACCCCCGTCCGGGGGATGGCACCGCCTGGCGGTACCGGGCGGAGGACAAGGGTCCGGACAACGTTTGGAGGACGGACCCATTCCGTATTGAAGCACGGTAGGTCGCCTGTTTGCTGGCCGGTAGGGCGGACGGGCGGGAGCGGGCCCGGCTGGGGGCTGGTGGACGTCAGGCGTCGGCGGGGTCGATGCCGAAGAGCCGCTCCACGTCGCGCGAGTAGTCGGCGAGCTGGCGCTCGACGGTCTCGGGGCTCCAGCCCAGCAGCGGGGCCATGTCGGCGGCGGCGAGGCGGGCGGCGGCGCGGCCCAGGTCTCTCGTCTCGAAGGCGACCTTGAGGCGGCGCACGAGCAGGTCGGACAGCGTGTGGACGAGCTCGTGGGTGACGCCGTGGACGGCCTCGGCACGGATGTAGGGAAGGCCGGAGACGAGGGGCTCGGCGAGGTGGGGCTGTTCGCGGGTGAGGCCCCACACCTGGCGCCAGCGGCCGCCGTAGGCGCGCACGAGGTGGAGGGCGGTGTCCTCGCGGCCCACGTCGTCGCGGGCGGCGGCGAGCTCGGTGTCGAAGGAGGCGATGTCCCCGCCGGGGAGCGGGAGGGAGTCGGTAGGGGCCTTGCGGTGGGGAGCGCCGAGGGCCTTCTCGACGGCGTCGACCATGTCGCGGGCCATGACGCGGTAGGTGGTGAGCTTGCCGCCGGAGATGGCGAGGACGCCGGTGGGGCTGGTGTGGATGGCGTGCTCGCGGCTGGCGCTGCCGGCGTCACCGGAGCCGGAGTAGCCGCTGGCCACGAGGGGGCGGATGCCGGCCCAGGCGCTGACGACGTCCTCGCGGGCGAGGTGGGCCTGGGGGAAGAAGCTGTTGGCGGAGGTGAGGAGGTAGTCGACGTCGGTGACGCTCGCGCGGACCTCGGAGGGGTGGGCGCGGGTGGCTGTCTCCGTGGTGCCGATGATGGTGTGGGTGCCGGCGGGGAGGATGAACATGACGCGCCCGTCGACGGGGGACAGGAGGGTGAGGGCGCAGTCGGTGGGGAGCCGGTCGCGGGGGACGGAGATGTGGACGCCCTTGGAGCCGCGGACGGAGGGGCTGCCGCCGTTGGCGGCGTCGAGCTTGCGGATCTCATCGGTCCAGGGCCCGGTGGCGTTGACGATGACGCGGGCGCGGACGGTGAGCAGCTGGCCGGAGAGGGAGTCGACGACGGTGGCGCCGCGGGCGTGGCCGTCCTGGATGGAGAGGGAGCGGACGGAGACGTGGTTGAGGACGATGGCGCCAGCCTCGGAGGCGGCGAGGGCATTGATGAAGGTGAGGCGGGCGTCGTCGGTGGCGGCGTCGTAGTAGCGGGAGCCGCCTTTGAGGCCGTCGGTGCGCAGGCCGGGGACGGTCTCGGAGACCTCGCGGGCGTTGAGGCTGCGCGAGCCCCTCACATTCCGGAAGAGGGCGAGGGCGTCATAGAGCTTGAGGCCGGCGGCGAGCTTCCAGCGAGGGATGCGGGCGCCCTGGTAGACGGGCCAGACGAAGGCGAGGGGCCGGACGAGGTGGGGGGCGAGCCGCAGGAGGCGGTAGCGCTCGATGGAGGACTCGAAGACGAGGCCGAGGTGGCCGTGCTCGAGGTAGCGGACGCCGCCGTGGATGAGGCGGGAGGAGCGGCTGGAGGTGCCGGAGGCGAAGTCCTCGCGTTCGACGAGGGCGACGCGGAGGCCGCGGAGGGAGGCATCGCGGGCGATGCCGGAGCCGGTGACGCCGCCGCCGATGACGAGGAGATCGAACTCGTTCGAGGAGAGAGCGAGGAGGCGCTCGGAGCGGGGGGCGGGGGGCCGAGGAAGAGGGAGGGAGGCGACGGCGGAGGAGTCGCGGGGGGAGACGGGGATGGAAAGGGCGGCGGATTGAGGACGCACGGCGGGAGTGTAATGGCGTGGGGAAGGGGGAGGCAGCAGGAAGCGAACGCGGTGCGTCAGAGTCAACGCCCTCTCCCTCTGGGAGAGGGTTGGGGTGAGGGAAAACCGGACACTTGGGAGCCCCGAACCCAAAGAACGCCCCCACCCAAAAACCCCCAGAGGAGGAACCCACCCCTCTCCCCTCGGGAGAGGGACGGGGTGAGGGTATCGAGGGCCGAGGGTTCCCCAAGCGGAAGCCCCACTCGGGAGCCCGGAAGCGCCCCTCAGCCCCCCAAGTCGAAGTCAGCGCTTGGTCTCACCGGGAGGAGACCCGGGCATGGAGCCGCCGGAGGAGGAGGAGCCCCCGCTGTCGGCCTGGCGAGAGGGGTGGGCGTCGTTGTTGGGGTTCTTCTGATTGGACCTGTTGTCGCGGTCCTGCTTCTGGGCGGGGTTGTTGGGGTTCTTGACGTTGGAGCGCTGGTCGTTGGGGTTGTTGGGCACGGTGCGAGACCTCCGAGAGCCGGGCGAAAGGCCCGGGGAGGGGCAAAGTAGGAGCGAGGGGTGGGGATGGCACCGGGCCGCTGGGGAGGGAGAGTGTCGGAAAGGGGGCGAGGAGGCTGCGGAGGAGCGGGGGCGTGACTACCTCCAGAGGGTGGAGCCCGTAGGCCGAGCCGGTGGAGGTGGAGCGTGAAGACGGTGACGTACGAGCGCAGCGGGAGGACGAACACGGGGGCGCAGGCGGTGCGGGTGGAGGGGCTGAGACACCTGCGGGTGCTGGAGCAGGGCGAGACGGTGGTGGAGAGGGCGCTGACGGAGGACGAGATCGAGCGCCTGGGGCCGCTGGTGGAGGAAGCGGAGAGGCAGCCGGCGCCGGCGGTGGTGGAGCCGGTGGCGGGGGGCCCGAGGGGGATGGCGGTGAGCCTGGCGTTCGAGGACGAGGAGACGCCGCGGGTGAGGCTGGAGGCGCACGCGGGGCAGAGGGCGCGGGGAGCGGGGACGCCGTACGACGAGTTGCTCACGGAGCTGGACGAGCTGCTCACGGAGGAGTTGCACCTGAAGGCGCCGAGGCACGCGCACGCGGTGTTGCCGCACGAGCTGCGTCAGGAGGAGTAACGCCCTGCCCCGCCGGAGCCCGGAGGCGCTCAGGCGGAGGCGTGGGAGACGGCGTCTTCGCGGGAGCTGGGAGGAGGCTCGAGGGGGAGGACCACGGTGAAGGTGGCGCCCTGGCCGGGCTGACTCTCGACGCGGATGTCGCCGCCGAGCGACTCGACGATCTGCTTGACGATCCACAGGCCGAGGCCGAAGCCGCCGTAGTGGCGCTCGGAGACGGCGCGCTCGAAGCGCTGGAAGATGCGGGCCTGGTTCTCGGGGGCGATGCCGATGCCGTAATCGCGCACGGTGAGGCGGGCGAGGCCGCCGTCCTGGACGACGCGCATCTCGACGGGCTGGTTGGCGCCGTACTTGATGGCATTGGAGAGCAGGTTGGTGACGACCTGTTCGAGGCGGAGGCGGTCCCAGCGGCCGACGACGGGGGAGTTGGCGTGGAGGACGAGGGTGCAGCCGGCGCCGGCGGCATCGGCTTCGGCGCGGGTGACGACGTCCTGGAGCAGCGCGGAGAAGTCGACGGTCTCGCGCTCGAGGGCGAGGCGGCCGGCGCGGATGCGGGACACGTCGAGCAGGTTGTTGACGAGCTGGTGGAGCCGCTCGGCGGGGCGGCGGGTGGCCTCGATGCGCTTGCGGGCCGGGTGGGGCTGGCCGTTGTCATCGCTCTCGGGGAGCGAGCGCCACAGCAGCTGCAACTGGAGCTGCAGTGAAGTGAGCGGCGTCTTGAGCTCGTGGGAGGCGACGGAGAGGAAGTCGTCGCGGATCTGGAGGGCCTTCTGCAGATCGGACGCGAGCGCCTCCACCTCGCGGCGGGCGAGCACCTGCTCGGTGACCTCGGCGCACAGGCCCATGGTGCCGAGGATTTCCCCGGCGTGACCGCGCCAGGGCTGCCAGGTGAGGTCGAAGTACTTCACCTCGGGGTGGCCGGTGCCGGAGAAGTCGGCGCGCAGGGGCACCTCGTGGCCGGTGAAGGGGGTGCCCTTGCGGTAGACCTCGTCGAGCAGGTGGAGGAGGTTCGGATCGAGCCCGGAGAAGGACTCGCGGACGGAGCGGCCCGGGGAGAGGAGCTCGCCGACGAGGGTCTGCCCGAGCGGATTGACGAGCTCGACGACGTGGTCCTCGCCGCGGGTGAGGCAGATGGCGACGGGGGCCTGCATGAAGAGGGTCTCGAGACGTTCGCGCTGGGCCTCGGCCTCGAGGAGGGCGTCGTGCTCGCGGGCGAGGAGCTGGGCGTGCTCATGGTCCTCGCGGTAGCGGGCGGAGATGTCGCGGAAGACGATGACGGTGCCGAGGGAGCGGCCCTGGGGGTCGGAGATGGGGGCGAGGGTGTGCTCGATGGGGAGCTCGGCGCCGCTCTTGGAGAGGAGGAGGGCCTGGTGGCCGAGCTGGATGGGCCGGGAGGCGTCGGGGACGAGGCGGGAGGAGTCGAGGGGCTCGCGGGAGGAGGGGTCGACGAGGCGCAGGACGCGGGCGAGGGGCTGGCCGATGGCATCGTGTTCGCGCCAGCCGGTGAAGTAGGAGGCGACGGGGTTGATGAAGCGGACGAGCCCATCGGGGCCGGTGGTGAGGACGGCGTCGCCGATGCTGCGCAGGGTGGTGGCGAGGGTCTGCCCCTGGGCCAGGGCGGAGGCGCGGGCGGCGTGGGCCTCGTGGAGGAGGAGGCGGACGCGGGAGGCCACCAGGGTGAGCAGGGCGGAGACGCCGGTGAAGAGGGCGCTGGTGATGAGGTGGTGGGAGGAGGGGCCGGAAGGGCGGAAGAAGAGGGAGGTGAGGACGAGGGAGAGGGTAGTGGCGAGGGCGCCGGGCCCATGGCCGCCGAGCCAGGCGGCGAGGAGGATGGAGGAGAGGAAGAGGAAGTAGGGCGAGGGGGCGAGCCAGGGGGCGAGGAGCCACTGGAGGGAGAAGGCGAGGCCGGGGAGCAGCAAGGCCAGTCCATAGCGGGCCCAGGGGGGCGAGCCATGGGGCTGGGACGAGCTGCTGGGGAGGAAGGCCACGGCGTCTCCGAGGGGAAGCGACGGGGGGACGGAATCCGGCAAGGGATAGATGGAGGAACGCCGTGAGGGAACCGGAGAAGTCCCCTCTCCTTCCCGAGTGAGTTGGAAACCGATCACATGAGCCCCCCTGCGCCTGGACAGTGTACCTGCCTGGCCGAGGAGCGAGCCAGGGAGGGAGGCGCGAGGCACGAGAGGGGGCCCGAGGGCGGGTTGCGGGCGAGGAGGAGCCCCGACTAGAGAGGTCCCATGAAGCGAGTGAGGTTTTCAGTGCACCGGACGGCGGGGGAGGCGCGGCTGCGAGCGGGGTTGCTGACGGGCTCGGGGTTGTCGGTGGAGGTGCGAGGGGAGGCCCTGGCGCCGTTGAGCGGGGAGATTCCGAGCACGGAGACGTGGGTGGAGTTGTGGGTGCCGGAGGAGGAGGTGGAGAGGGCGAAGGAGCTGTTGGAGGAGGTGGAGGGGGACGAGGAGAAGGCGGCGAGGGAGGTGGAGTGCCCGGGGTGCGGGGAGGAGAACCCGGGGAACTTCGAGCTGTGTTGGAGCTGTGGGGAGGAGTTGCCGGAGACGCCGAGGCCGCGGCTGAGGGCGGTGTCGTGAGGGGATGAGCCTGGCTGATTGGTCCTGGCACCGGGTGTCGGGCATTGACCAGGGGAGCGGGCGGGGGGCGCTGCGGAGCGGGAGGCGAGTCCCTTAGAGTCGAAGGGACGTGCTGAACGTACCGCCCACCGAAGAGACCGGGGATCGCCGAGGTCCCGAGCTGTCGCCCGAAGAGCCGCGGGAGCCGGGAAGGCCGCGCCATTGGTGGCTCGAGCGGGGGATGAAGGGCGCGCTGATCGCCTGCCTGGTGGCGTTTGGAATCCACCTCATCCCGCTATTCCTGCCGAGGAACATGCCGGAGCAGGATCTGGAGATCGCGCGGGTGATGCAGGACGCGGGGCAGCGGGCGCGGCTGCTGAAGAACCTGAAGGAGAACCCGAAGGCGACGGGGGCGAACCTGAGGGAGGCGGCGGAGCTGGTGAGGGAGGGAGCGCCGCTGGACGCCTACGAGTTGGCGAAGGAGGCGGAGAGGAGGGAGCCGGGGGAGGTGGAGACGCAGCTCTTGCTGGCGCGGGTGTGCCACGGGCAGCGGATGAACCGGTGCGAGGAGGAGTCGCTGGCGAAGGCGGAGGCGCTGGCGCCGGGAGATCCGAGGGCGGCGCTCTTGAGAGGGGACTTCGCGGAGAGGGATGGGGACGTAGGGGGAGCGCTGAAGGCGGTGCAGGAGGCGTACGGGAAGGCGCCTGGGGAGGTGCGAGTGGGGGTGAGGTACGGGAGGCTGCTGAGCGCGGCGGGCCGGGGAGAGGAGGCGATGGAGGTCTTCAGGAAGCTGGAGGGGGTATTGGGGAGGCCGAAGCTCTGGATGGAGGAGGGGCTGGTGAGGGCGGCGCAGGGGAGGATGAAGGAGGCGAAGGAGCTGTTCGGGAAGGTGGTGGAGGAGGAGCCGGGGATGGTGATGGGGCACTACCACCTGGGGATGGCGGCGTACCGGTTGGGAGAGGTGGAGGAAGCGGAGAGGGAGTTGAGGGAAGCGGATCGCCTGGACATGTCGGACATGAGAGCGCTGGCGGCCCTGTGTGAGATTCAAAGACAGACAGGGCGGCTGGACGACATGAGGGCGACGCGGATGGATCTGGAGAGACGATTTCCGGAGCGGATGGAGGCAGTGAGGAGCGCCTGCCGCACGCCGTAACGCGCCCAATCACACCCAATTTCCCCTCGCCCTTCGGGAGAGGGACGGGGTGAGGGTATCGAGCATCCCAGGTTGAACCCGAGTCAACGCCCTCTCCCTCTGGGAGAGGGTTGGGGTGAGGGTCAGCTCACTCGGGGATGCCGCGGATCTGTCGGAGCAACCGAGCGGCGGCCTTGACCTCGGCATCAACGGACCCATTGGCGATTTCAGTCCGGACGACAGCCTGGAGGAAGGGAACGGCCTCCGCGTCGCGGCCCTCGGAGACCAACAAGTCGCCCAGAGCCATGCGAGCGCGAGTGAGCATGACGAGGTCCTCGGCCTGGACGGAGGCGTCGATGGCATCGCTCAAGGCGGACTCGGCGAGCTCGGGCCGGCCGCGCTCGAGGAGCTCACGGGCGCGAAGGAGGTGGCGGGAGGCATCCATGGGGGGCACGGGGAAGGCGGCACGGGACAACGAGAGTGGGGCCGGGTTATCCCAGGGGGTATGGAAGACGAGTCGCGGATCGTGGAGTTGGAGCTGCGCTACATGCAGCAGCAGGAACTGCTGCAGGAGCTGAGCGAGGTGCTGTACGCCCAGCAGCGCGAGATGGACGCGCTGAAGGCGGAGGTGGAGCAACTGAAGAAGAAGCTGCAGGACGAGCCGGGCCTGGTGGACGCGAGGCAGCACGAGAAGCCGCCGCACTACTGAGAGCGCGTCCGGACCAGGCCCGATGGGGAGCTAGAAACGCCAGCCGAGGCGCAGACCGACATGAGGCCTGGGCTGGAGGTAGCCGATCTCGAGACCGAAGCTGACGGAACGGCCCTGGTAGCCGAAGCCGAAGGCGCCGTGGGCGCGGAAGACATCGCCCTCGAAGAAGATCCACGGGCCGCCGAGGACCTCCACGTAGAGGGGGGTGCGCCTGGGGTTGAAGCGGAGGCTGAGGTCGAGGGGGACGCCGAGGCTATTGGGTGAGGTGGTGAGGAGGGCGCCGAAGCGGGTGCCGATGGAGAGGGGGCCGACGAAGACGAAGTCGACGGTGCCGGTGAGGTGGAAGAAGGCGCCGGTGTCGATCTGGTAGTCGCCGCCGAGGGTGAGCCGGAAGTCAGCCGCCTCGGCGCGCTCCGGGGCGAGGAGGACGGCGAGGGCGAGGAGACCACCGAGGACGGGACGCAGCAGCTGCTTCATGGGCGAGGCGCTCCTGGGACTTGAAGGGTGGAACACCAATCAAGCAAGCCTGGAGAGGCATCGCCAGCGCGAAGATGAAAAGGATGTCGCGCAGGGGACTGCTCTGCGGAAAGACACACGCGGAGCAGAGAAATGAAGGAGCCCGCAAAGGCGAAGGCCCCGAGTCTTCACGAATGTGAGGACTCGGGGCCTTCAAAAAAAATCCGGCAGCGACCTACTCTCCCGCGCGGTTTCCCGCGGAGTACCATCGGCTCTGGAGGGCTTAACTTCCGTGTTCGGGATGGGAACGGGTGGGACCCCTCCGACATAGCCACCGGAAAACATGTGACGCGTGCATACAAAGGGTAGTTTTCAATTTCTAGCTGGAGAAGCTGGTGCCTTCTTCCGGGCCCGGCGCCGCTCTTCGGGAGCGCGCTCGGGGCCTCGACCTTGGACTCGAATCCCCCGCTCCTCCCCGGTGGGGTGGAGCTCGTGAGAGATTGA
Source organism: Archangium gephyra (assembly GCF_042230915.1). Classification (GTDB taxonomy): domain Bacteria; phylum Myxococcota; class Myxococcia; order Myxococcales; family Myxococcaceae; genus Archangium; species Archangium gephyra_B. The sequence continues at coordinate 11,575,374 of NZ_CP102578.1, forward strand.
GGTAAAGTAAGCCGCACGACCAATTAGTACCGGTTAGCTCAACGCGTTACCGCGCTTACACACCCGGCCTATCAACGTCGTAGTCTTCGACGGGTCTTCAGGGGCTTGCGCCCGGGATACCTGTTCTTGAGGTCGGTTTCCCGCTTAGATGCTTTCAGCGGTTATCCAATCGACACATGGCTACCCAGCGATGCCTCTGGCGAGACAACTGGTACACCAGCGGTGTCTCCAACCCGGTCCTCTCGTACTAAGGTCAGAGCCTCTCAAGTATCCTACGCCCACAGCAGATAGGGACCAAACTGTCTCACGACGTTTTGAACCCAGCTCGCGTACCGCTTTAATTGGCGAACAGCCAAACCCTTGGGACCTGCTCCAGCCCCAGGATGCGATGAGCCGACATCGAGGTGCCAAACCTCCCCGTCGATGTGAACTCTTGGGGGAGATAAGCCTGTTATCCCCGGAGTACCTTTTATCCGTTGAGCGATGGCCCTTCCATTCAGGACCACCGGATCACTATGACCTGCTTTCGCACCTGCTCGACCTGTCGGTCTCGCAGTCAAGCTCCCTTATGCCATTGCACTCGACGCCCGGTTTCCAATCGGGCTGAGGGAACCATCGCGCGCCTCCGTTACATTTTGGGAGGCGACCGCCCCAGTCAAACTACCCACCAGACAGTGTCCCAACTCCCGATAAGGGGGCATGGTTAGACACCAGAATCCGACAGGGTGGTATTTCACCGTTGCCTCCACCGAACCTAGCGGCCCGGCTTCAAAGGCTCCCACCTATCCTACACAGTCGAACCCTAGTGTCACTGTCAAGTTGTAGTAAAGGTTCACGGGGTCTTTCCGTCTTGCTGCGGGTAAACTGCATCGGCACAGCTATTTCAATTTCGCTGAGTCCCTCTCCGAGACAGTGCGGAAGTCGTTACTCCATTCGTGCAGGTCGGAACTTACCCGACAAGGAATTTCGCTACCTTAGGACCGTTATAGTTACGGCCGCCGTTTACTGGGGCTTCGGATCATCGCTTCGCCTTGCGGCTGACGAATCCCCTTAACCTTCCAGCACCGGGCAGGAGTCAGACCCTATACGTCGGCTTCTTGCCTTCGCAGAGTCCTGTGTTTTTGGTAAACAGTCGCTACCGCCATTTCTCTGCAACCTCTCTCGGCTTCGGCTGTACGCCTACACCTACCAGAGGCCCACCTTCTTCCGAAGTTACGGTGGAAATTTGCCTAGTTCCTTGGAGGAGAGTTCTCTCAAGCGCCTTAGGATTTTCTCCTCACCCACCTGTGTCGGTTTGCGGTACGGACACCCTGTAGACTCCCCGCGGAACTTTTCTTGGAAGCCGAGCATCAACGACTAATCCCTTGCGGGACGCCATGGGGTCTCGGGGATAGCTGCCGCGCCTTTTCATCGTACGCGACACCCCTACGCCTTTGGACTGGCACAACCACCGGCCAGCTCGTCTAGCTTTCTCCGTCCTTCCTCGGTTCAACGTCTACAAGATGGCGCAGGAATATTAACCTGCTTTCCATCACCTACGCCTTTCGGCCTCGGCTTAGGTTCCGGCTAACCCTGGGAAGATTAACTTGACCCAGGAAACCTTGGGTTTACGGCGAGGGGGTTTCTCACCCCCTTTATCGCTACTCATTTCGGCATCAGCACTCGCAACCACTCCAGCAGCCCTTGCGGTCTACCTTCGCCGTAGTTGCAACGCTCCCCTACCACTGCATGCGCCTGACGCATGCAATCCGAAGCTTCGGCGCTAGTCTTGAGCCCCGTTACATTTTCGGCGCGGCCTGTCTCGACCAGTGAGCTATTACGCTTTCTTTAAAGGATGGCTGCTTCTAAGCCAACCTCCTGGTTGTCAATGACCTGCCACATCCTTTCTAGTGTTCACTTAGACTAGACTTGGGGGCCTTAGCTGTCGGTCTGGGTTATTCCCCTCTTGCCAATGGACGTTATCACCCACTGACTGCTTCCCGGGCTAACAATTACTGGCATTCGGAGTTTGGTACGGTTTGGTAATCTGGTGAGACCCCTAGCCGTTCCAGTGCTCTACCTCCAGTATTGAATTACCCAAGACGATACCTAAATATCTTTCGGGGAGAACCAGCTATCACGGAGTTT